>CAXUKA010000056.1:0-23057 GCA_964251335.1 uncultured Hymenobacter sp. | reverse complement strand
ACAAGCGTCAATAAATAGTGATACGCTTTTAATCGATAGCAAAGCCGCAGTTTTTATAAGACCTGATAGTTTAAGAATTGAGAAAGAAAAAAAGAAAGGCAGTGAAGAGGATTTTTATGTTGGCGCTAACGATTACTTGTATTACATGAGTACTGCCCAAGAATTTCTCGACAGTGTTAAACTAAAAGTAGTCGATGTGGATGATAAGAAATTTATACAGTTTATTGGTAGCGGCAAAAAGCGGCAAACTATTAATGTCAATAAATTGCCTGAACTTTGGAGTATCTATTTCTTTGACCCTGCTAAAAAAGCAAAGCAAGTGGACATGACAGTAATTGAGGAAGAATATAAAGCCTATTTTAAATAAGTAGTCAGTACTTGATGAAATGATGAAAAACGGTTCATAACATCGATTTGCGATTTGCAGACTCAACCTTCACCAGAAAGACTACCTTCGCGGCCATGTCCGCCTCCCCGCTTCGCTCCATCATTTCCGGCTCCATAGGCAACCTTGTGGAGTGGTACGACTGGTACGTGTACTCGGCGTTTGCCTTGTATTTCGCGCCGGTCTTTTTCCCGAAGGCCAGCGCTACGGCGCAGCTGCTGAATACGGCTGCCATCTTCGCGGTGGGCTTTTTAATGCGGCCGCTGGGCGCAGCGCTGCTCGGCGCGTATGCCGACCGCAAGGGCCGGCGGGCGGCCCTGCTGCTCTCGGTGCAATTGATGGCGGGCGGCTCACTGCTCATTGCCGTGGCGCCGGGCTACGAGCGTATCGGGCTGGGTGCGCCGGCCTTGCTGCTGCTGGCGCGGCTGCTGCAAGGCATCAGCGTAGGCGGCGAGTACGGCACCTCGGCCACCTATTTGTCGGAGATGGCGGGGGCGCGGCATCGGGGCTTTTGGTCGAGCTTTCAATACCTCACGCTGATGGGCGGGCAACTGCTGGCGCTGAGCGTGCAGCTGGCATTGCAGCAGTTTCTCACGCCCGCCGAAATGACGAACTGGGGCTGGCGGGTGCCGTTCGTCATTGGGGCCGGGGCGGCGCTGGGGGCGCTCTACCTGCGCCAGCACATGCGCGAAACGGCCGCTTTTGAGCAAGAGAACACCGCCGCGCCCGTCGCCCGCGTGGCCCGTCCTTCGGCCATCAAGCAGCTGCTGGCCTACCCCCGCGAAACCTTTACTGTGGTGGGCCTCACGTTGGGCGGCACGCTGGCCTTCTACACCTTTACCACCTATTCCCAAAAGTTTTTGGTCAACACCAGCGGCTTCAGCAAGGAGCAGGCCACCCTGATTTCGTTTGGCGCAATGGCCGTGGCGCTGCTGTTTCAGCCGCTGCTGGGTGCGGTTTCGGATAGGGTAGGGCGGCGGCCGGTGCTGCTGTTTTTTGGCATCGGGGCCACGCTGGGCACGGTGCCGCTGCTGCGGCTGCTGGCCCACGCCAGTAGCGCCGGGGCGGCATTAGGCCTGTTGGTAGCGGCGCTGTTTGTGGTGAGCGCCTACACCAGCATCAATGCCGTGGTGAAGGCCGAGCTATTTCCGACCCAGGTGCGGGCGCTGGGTGTGGGGCTGCCGTATGCGCTCACGGTGGCCATTTTTGGCGGCACCGCCGAGTACATCGCGCTCTTCGCCAAGGAGCAGGGTCGCGAAGAGTGGTTTTATTGGTACGTGACGGGCTGCGCCCTGCTGTCGCTGCTGGTGTACTGGCGCATGGGCGAGTCGCGCGAGCTAGGCCATCTGGCTAGTGAAAGGGCTTTGCCCATTGCGCAGCGCAACGCCGAAATGAACGGAACAGCCGGGCAAAAGGGAATTAATCTTTAGGCCCCAAAATTGCGACTCGCGAGTATCTGCAAATGCCAAAGTGCATAGTTGCTAAAAAAGGTATTTTAAAACGATTATGAAGAAGTTATTTTATTTACTGGTGTTTATAGTGGCTGCGTGTAATCAAAGCAATAAAACAAGCGAAATACATAAAGTAACTCCTGTAACAAAAATAATTCGTAATACCCCAATCGTATTTATTGCCGATAAACTAAAGCGACAAGTAGTGGCTGATTCATTAATAATTCCTGAGGATGCCTTATATATCAACTTGAAGCCGGTTTTTAGCGAAATATCAAAAGTAAAATTCGAGTCACTTAAGCGTAATTATAAGGGGCAATGTGCTTTAGGTAAAGGAAGTTTTATTAAAGACTCAGGGATTGATATGATTAGTAGCTGCAATGATATTTGTGAAACGTACCTTGCAGAGAGGAATACAAATAGAAAAATGCTGCTGCCTTCGGGCTATGACCAAGGTATATTAGCTATGCCGATTTCGCCAAATTGCACTAAGTTGCTTGTGTGTTCTTCTTACGATGGCCCTGTCAATGAAGAAGGTTTGTATGGGCATAGAACGGAATTTTACATCTTTAATATAACGGCAGGAATTGGATTGAAAGGAATAAAGCCGGCTTTTAAATATTATTCTAATGACTGGTCAATCGACGATTTGACTTGGGTAGATGATAAAACCATTGCACTAAAAACTTATATTGGGTCAAAAGCTGGAGATACTAGAGGGTTAACGTATAGATATTTTAAAGCAGACGTGAGTAAATGAACGCAACCAAGGAAAAAATACCCTGTATTCTTGCGCAAGGCAGTTTGAAATTGCTGCACTACAGTAACTCTTAAAACCAATCGGGTACCTACTAGCTTATCAGCCCACACCTTACAACCCTCACCCTCATGCGTTTCATTTCGTCTACCTCCTTCGTTGCGGCACTGGCCAGCGCCGCGCTGCTTTTCGGTTCTTACTCGGCTCAGGCCCAGGCCCAAACCACCATGACTGCCCCCGCGCAGGACAAAAAGCCCGAAGACAAGTCCAAGCGCCCGAGCCCGCCGGCCGTGGTAAAAACCACCGTGGGCAGCACCGACCTCACCATCGACTACAGCCGTCCCTCGCTGAAAGGACGCGCCGCCTACGGCGAAAAATCGCCGCTGGCACCAGTTGGCGAAGTGTGGCGCACCGGGGCCAACGAAGCCACCACCTTCACGGTAAGCAAGGATGTGAAAATCGAGGGGCAGGCATTACCCGCTGGCTCTTACTCCCTGTTTACCATTCCCGGCGCTACCGAGTGGACTATCATTTTCAACAAAACTGCCAAGCAGTGGGGCGCTTACGACTACAAAGCCGCAGATGATGTACTGCGCGTGAAAGTGAAGCCTAAAACCATTGCCGCACCCGTTGAGCAATTCACCATCACGGCCGATAAAAAGGGCAAAGTGGCGTTGCTGTGGGCGACAACGGAAGTTGACTTTATGGTGAAATAGTTGTCTAACTAGGAGTTATAGCTGCTCATGACTCAAAAGCGCTCTGACCACTAATGGCTAGAGCGCTTTTGAGTTAATGCGGGCGCATGAGCCGCTGGCCCACCCGGAATATGACGGGAACAGTTGTGGTAAGAGAATCTGCTGGATACTGAACACCAAACCAGAAATACGGATTGCGCTTATTACCCTCGAAATATCCAATAGTATCACCAGTGGTCACTAGTCGGCCTACTTGCCCAATGACGCTACGCTTGCCAATATTTTCGTAAGAGCTATAACTTCCATCATCGTGCATAATGAAGATAAGATTTGCATTAATAATCTTATCATTCTTAGCTTCTTGTTTGACTGCTACTATTGTACCCGGACGAGCCGCACAAATAGGCGTGTGAAGTGGCAGTTGCACTTTGTATAAGTACCGGGTGCCAGCTCGTATTTGCACATCTTTATCGGTTGCTTTCCGAGGAAGAGCGCCGCCATCCGAAGCGTAATAAGGTAGCCTGTAAACATAGCTAGTATCAGGAAGATGGCCGGTATACACGCCATCAAGATTGTGATAGGTATACTTATATGAATAATCTGTAGGTAAAGTAGGGGTGAAGGTGGCGAGCAAAAACGTCTTTTCACTGGGAGAAACCACCTTCCGAATCGGAAGCGGCACACTGCTGCGCATATTCACCAGCTTGGCCCGAACTAAAGTAGTAAATGGCATTGCGCCGTGGTTTTCGGCCACGATATATACTGTGCCATCTGCCTTTTCTAATGAATATACTTTGCGAAAAGGATATTGACTCTGCCCTTTAGCAAAGCCAACGCTTAACAATACGGTAATTACTAGGTAAGGGTAAACAGTACGATTAAGCAGAGCCATATCAAGCGACTAATCAGGAAGTAAGTTGTAATTATAAACTATACTTTGGCGAGCTTTATACAATGCGCAAGCTGAAGCTCATACGACCGATAGCACCCGCCATGCCTCCTGCACCCGGCCCTCATCGAGCCACTGCCGGGCCAGCAGCGTCAGCTGCTGCTTTTGCGCGGTGGCATCGGCGCGGTGCTTATTCAAGAGGTACGCCACCATCGGCTCGGTTTTGATTTCTTCGACTTGCGCGGGCGTGGGCAGGGCGGCGTGCTCCACGTTGGCGAGTTTGGCGAGGTGATTGCCGGTGAGCACCTCGCTGTGCCGAATGTGCGCGGGCAGCGCGTCGAAGCCGATGCCGAGGCGCTGGTTGGGGCGCGTTACTTTGAAGAGGTTTTCGGGCGTGAGGCGGCTGTACCAGTCGCCGCCCAGGCGCGACACGGCTTGGAATTTGTGCGGGTCGATGCCGGGGCGGTCAGCCAGCAGGATATCCTCGCGGAAGTGCGCCTGCACCACGCGGCATATTACCAGGTTGCCGTGGCCGGGCGCGTCGCTCATGGGGATAATTTGCTCGACCACGCACTCAAATGCCGCCGGGCACTCGGCTACACGGGGCGGGCGCACCTTAGTTGAACAGGCTTCGGTAAGGCCGGCTTTGGCAAACTCATTCGTGCCCTTGGGATACTCGGCGCTGGCCAGCGAAAGCTGCTCCACTAGTGCGTAGTCGGCGATGTTGATGACCACCTCGGGCACCTCGCGCACGTTCAGCAGCGTGTCTTTCTCGGAGTTGTCGCGGGCACGGTTAGCGGGCGAAAAGATGAGGATGGGCGGGTTGGCGCTGAACACGTTGAAGAAGCTGAACGGGCTCAGATTGACCTCGCCCGCCGCCGAAATGGTACTGGCAAACGCGATGGGTCGGGGCGCAATGCTCCCAATCATAAACTGGTAAAACTCCTGCGTCGGCAGGTCGGCGGGGGCGATGTGGCGGAACGTGGTGGGCATGAAAAGCAGGCTGATATACTGGCAAAGGTCGGTAGTGCGCTGCGTCAAAAACCGGGCGGTATAGCACCAACACATTGAATATGCTGGCTACGCCTGGCGTGGGCGGCGCTCGCTCCTCAGCTTTCACTACGTGCGCTTTTCATTTTTACGCTTTCAAAATGCAACTTTGAAAGTATAAACGCGCAAAATGAAGGCAAACGAGCAACTTCGAAAGCGCAAATGAGTACACCTATTTTGCTAAAGCGCTATAGGTTTGCTGAAAAGCTATAGCTTACTACACTCTTTCCTTTCCCACCCACTGAATGTCCACCCCTGCCTGCCCGAAATGCGACTCAAAAGAAGCCACCAAAAGCGGCGTAGTCAATGAGCGCCAACGCTTTCGCTGCAAAGCCTGTGGCTACCACTACACCGTGGCCAAAGTGGGCCGCGAGGTAAATCCCTACTACGTAGTGAAAGCTTTGCAGCTCTACATCGAGGGCGTGAGCTACCGCGAAATCGAGCGCCTGCTCGGCGTGAGCCACGTATCGGTAATGAACTGGGTGAAGAAATACGGCGTGAAAGCCCCACGCCAAACCGATTATCACCCGACGTATAAAATCCTCAACCAAAAAGAGCTAGCCGACTTTTTTCAAAAGCCGGAGAACCTGAAAAGCGCCGGCCTGGTCGTGACCGAGCTGGGCGATAAATACATGATGATACGCTGGGAGCGGTTTCGGGCCGACTGATTATCTGCCTTAGTTGACAGCTATACCAGCCTTAGCAAAACGATAGCAAGCGCGCACCAGCCGCTAGCTTTAGCCTACTACTTGCTTTACCAAAGCCGTGGCTTTGCCAATTGGGGCTAAACCCACGATTTTTTGGCCCCAAGCGTACCCTCAACCACTAGCACCATGCTCCAACCCTCACCAACCCTTGACCCCACCGCCAAGCGCCCCGAAGTAGGCCTGTTCAGCGCGATTGTTATCGTTGCTTCGTTAGGTTATTTTGTTGATATATATGACCTTGTATTATTTAGTATCATTCGGATAGAAAGTTTGAAGGGCATTGGCATCACCGACCCCATCGCCATTACTGACCAGGGCCTGTACCTGCTGAGTATGCAGATGTGGGGAATGCTGCTGGGCGGTATTTTGTGGGGGGTGCTGGGCGATAAGCGCGGCCGTCTGTCGGTACTATTTGGTTCTATTTTGCTTTATTCGCTGGCTAATATCGCCAACGGCTTTGTGCAAAACATTGACCAATATGCCTGGTTGCGCCTCATTGCAGGTATTGGCCTGGCCGGCGAGCTGGGCGCAGGCATTACCCTGGTGGCCGAAACGCTTCCCAAGGAAAAGCGCGGCTACGGCACTATGATTGTCGCTTCGGTGGGCGTATCGGGGGCGCTGGTAGCATATTTCGTGGCCAAGTATGGCTGGCGCAACGCCTACTTTATTGGCGGCGGGCTAGGTCTGGCATTGCTGGCGTTGCGGGCTGGTGTGTTCGAGTCGGGCATGTTTGAGCAAACGAAACGTTCCGATGTGGCGCGGGGTAACTTCTTTAGTCTGTTTACTAATGGCCCTCGCTTTTATAAATACCTGCGCTGCCTGCTGGTGGGCACTCCGTTTTGGTATCTGGTAGGTATTTTGATAACATTTGCGCCAGAGTTTGGCAAGCAGTTTGGCTTGCAAGGGCCAGTTACGGGTGGCCTGAGTATTTTCTGGTGCTACTTCGGGCTTACGCTGGGCGACTTTATTAGTGGTGGCTTGAGCCAGCTATTTAAGAGCCGCAAAAAGACGTTACAAGTCTTCATTATCTCGTCGGCCTTTACGGTGGCAGCCTACCTGTTTGCCCTAAACGGAGCCACTATCACTGTCTTCTATACCGTATGCTTTATGATAGGCCTCACAGGTGGCTTCTGGGCGTTGTTTGTGACGGTGTCGGCCGAGCAGTTTGGTACCAACCTGCGCTCGACGGTGGCTACTACGGCCCCCAATTTCGCCCGAGGTGCTACGGTTATCATCGCGCCGCTGTATAAGACTATGAAGGCTATTCCTTCACTGGGTATGGTAGGGGCAGCTAGCATTATTGGGGCGGTGCTGCTACTACTGGCTTTTTTCAGCGCCAGCACGCTACCCGAAACCTATGCTAAAGACCTCGACTACGTTGAGGAATAGACGGTTTTGCCTTTGAGCATTTACCGAAAACGGCAGCCTCCATAAGGGGGCTGCCGTTTGGCGTTTTTAGAGGAGCACAGGAAAGAAAAGAAGGCAGTTTGGGTGATTTATCGCTAACTAAATATAGGTTTGCTCAGTAGCTATCGTTTTTGTGTCAGTGCTTAAAATGCACTTAACCAGATACAGGGTGCAGGGTTTGACCCCGCTCGGCGTTGGTCAGCCCTGCTATACTAAGCCTGAGTAATGCCGGACGAGGGCAAGCAGCGCACCCCACGGCCTGTTTTGGCACCAGAGGCGCTAAAACCTATATCAATTAGCAAAACTACCGCACTCTGGTAGCTGCCACGCCCGAATGGATGCTACTTAGTGTCGGCATTGCCTTCAGGAGTAATTGCCAAGGCGTTACGCTCTACCTCCCTTCCTTTCATTCCCACATCCACTCATGCGAAATTCTCGCTACGCCCTCGCATTAGGGGGTATGTTGCTGGCTGGCACGGCCTTTGGCCAAGTCACGCCGCCTGCTTCGGGCACGCCTCCCGCTCCCGCAACGCCCGCTGCACCGCCTGCCGCCCCCGCGCCGGCCAAGTCGGTACCTTACGGGGCTGGTATGAAAGTGAACCTCTCGCCCGATGGCTCGAAGTATCTGCGCTTTATCGGCTGGACGCAAGCCTGGGTGCAGTACAACCAAAATAACAGCAACACCACCCGCAACGGCGTCGCTAAGGACGACCAGATGACCTTTGATATTCGGCGCACGCGCCTTATCACACTGGCTCAGCTCAATCCTCGGTTCTTGATGATAATCGACCTGGGCATGGAAAACCAGAGTGCGGTGAGCGGCGGTACCCCCAACGACCCTGGTGGGCCTGGCAAAAAAGCCCAGCTCTACATGCACGAGGCGGTGGGCGAATACCGCATCAATAAGTACCTCAACGTGGGCGCGGGCCTGAACTACCAGACCGGTATCTCGCGCATGACGGCCGCCAGCACGGCTAACATGCTGGCCTACGATATTCCAGTGGTCAACTTCCCGACCCTCGACCAGACCGACCAGTTCGGTTTTTTCCTGGGCGTGTATGGCAAAGGCCGCATTGGCAACGTGGACTACCGCCTCGCCATCGACGATGCCTTCCAGACCAGCCAGACTGCTGCCACGGCCGTGCCCTCGGGCCTGCGCACCAACGTGGCGGCTTATAACCCGCGCAACGCCAACAAGATATACCAGGGCTACGTCAGCTATGCGTTCCTTGAAAAAGAAGCCAACCTGCTGCCCTTCACCACGGGCTCGTACCTAGGCACCAAGCGGGTGTTCAACATCGGCGCGGGCTTTCACTACAACCCCGATGGCATGTACTACCGCTCGGCGGCGTACCCGACTACGGCGCCCGCCGACCCGTTTTCGACCACCACTAACCACGATATCAAGCTGTTTGGCGCTGACGTATTCTACGATGCGCCGCTCGACACAGCTTCGCGCACGGCCCTTACTTTTTACGGGGTGTACTACAACTACGACTTCGGCCCCAACTACGTCCGCAATGCGGGCGTGCTGAACCCCGGCAACGGCATCACGGCCGGCAGCACCGGCCCCGCCACTCTCACTGGCAATGCCATGCCGCTCATTGGCACCGGCCAGAGCGTGTATGCGCAAGCCGGCCTGCTGCTGCCCAAAAACTTGCTCGGCCCCAAGGCCAAGCTCCAGCCCTACGTGGCCTACCTGCACAATAGCTGGGAGGGCCTGCGCAATCCCGATGGCACCATCAAGGGCGTGAATGTATATGACCTGGGCCTCAATCTGTTGCTCGATGGGCACAATGCCAAATTCACACTCAACTACCGCGCCCGCCCCGATTTCAGCGACCAGACTTTCCTGCCCGCCAACAACGGCCAGGCCACGGTGAACAGCGTGACATACCGGCCCGAAATCACGTTCCAGACGCAGATTTATCTGTAAGCTAGGCATGAAGCTGCCTTTGTTAAAGGAGGGAAGATGCAAAATATTGTGTCTCTACATCTTTCATTAACCCCGGCTACCAGCACCTGACTACCAAAAACCTTTACCCCACCCAACACCCTTATGGAACAAAGCCTGAACCCCGCCTACGGCGCGGCCGTGGATGCGCCGGCGGCGCACGACAACAACCACGTCGATACTAAGACCATCCGGCAGGTCATTACGGCCTCGTCGGTGGGCACAGTCATCGAGTGGTACGACTTCTACATTTTTGGCTCGTTGGCGGCTATTATCGGGCCGGTGCTGTTCGGGCACGCGGGCAAGATAGAGGATACGTTGCTCGGGGCGCTGGCCGTGTTTGGAGCCGGCTTTGTGGTACGGCCGTTTGGGGCCATGTTCTTCGGGCGCATCGGCGATATGATTGGGCGGAAGTACACCTTCCTGGTTACGCTGCTCATTATGGGTGGAGCCACGTTCGTCACGGGGCTTATTCCGAGCTACGATAAAATTGGGATTGCAGCTCCAGCTATCGTCGTGATTCTGCGCTTGTTGCAGGGGCTGGCGCTGGGCGGCGAATACGGCGGCGCGGCCACCTACGTGGCAGAGTACGCCCCCGATGCCAAGCGTGGCTACTACACCAGCTTTATTCAGATTACGGCCACGGGCGGCCTCATCCTCAGTATTTCGGTCATTCTCATTACCCGCAAAGTGCTGGGCGAAGAGGCCTTCAAGGAGTGGGGCTGGCGCATTCCGTTCTTGCTGTCGGGCTTCCTGGTTATTGCCTCGTACTACATCCGCAAGCAGCTGCACGAGTCACCCTTGTTTGCCAAAGCAAAAGCCACTGGCACCACCAGCAAAAGCCCCCTGCGCGACTCGTTCGTGAACCCGATTAACCGCCGCCTGGTACTCATTGCCCTTTTTGGGGTAACTATGGGTCAAGGGGTTATCTTCTACACCAGCCAGTTTCAGGCCTTCACTTTTATGAATGCCACGCTGAAGCTTGACATCGTGCATTCGAGCATCATCATGGTGGTGTCGATGCTGCTGGCCACGCCATTGTTTGTGTATTTCGGCTCGCTCTCCGACCGCATCGGCCGCAAGCGCATCATAATGACGGGGATGATTTGCGGAGCGCTGTTCACCATTCCATTGTTCTACGGCATCAAGGCCTTCGCTGGGCCGCTCACCGAAATTACCCCCGCTACTGTGGATGCCGCCGGCAAGGCTGTGCCCGCCGTCATGAAAGCCCTCACGCCCAACATCCCGGCCATGATTGCGCTCGTGTTCTGCCTCGTCGTGTTCGTGACGATGGTGTACGGCCCCATCGCCGCCTACCTCGTCGAGCTGTTTCCGACCAGCGTGCGTTATACCTCGCTTTCGGTGCCCTACCACATTGGTAATGGGGTATTTGGAGGTTTTGTGCCACTTATCGCTACCTCTATCGGGGTGTGGGCCGCCGCCCAGCCGGCTGGCACTTTTGCCAAGGAGCACAGCAGCTTGGTGGGCCTGGTGTACCCGGTAGTCATTGCCTTTATCTGCTTCTTAGTCGGCATGGCCCTGATGAAAGATACTCGCAATGTGAAGCTGATAGATAGCTAGGTAACGCGCTGTTTGCCAATCAAAACCCGCCTGGCATACTGCTGGGTGGGTTTTTTACTTAAAGTGAGAGGCTGGTACTTTTGAAAAGTATGAAACCCGAACTGAACCCATTAGACAGCGCGCAGCGGCGCGGCCAGCGGCTGCTATTCGTAGCCGGGCTTTTTGCGCTACTGCTTAATTATCCGCTGCTGGCCGCGTTTGACCACGACGGGCGGGTGGCAGGTGTACCGGTACTGTACTTATACGTGCTCGTGACGTGGCTGCTGCTGATTGGGCTCACGGGGTGGCTGGTGCGGAGCAAGGAGTGAGTTGGTGAATGAGTTTACCTTCCCTCACTTACTTCATTGGACCCTTCTCTGTCATTTATCGATTCGCTCCTCCACTCATTCACCAACTCACTCATTCCTCAATTCACTCCTTGTGAATAAGCTGCTCGTCATAGCGTTTTCCTTTGGCTACCTAGCCCTGCTGTTCGGCGTGGCCTACGCGGCAGAGCGACGCTCGGCCGCGCGCAAAAGCCTGGTGGCTAATCCCTACGTGTACGCCCTGAGCATGGCGGTGTACTGCACGGCCTGGGCCTACTACGGCTCGGTGGGGCGGGCGGCGCATCAGGGCCTGAGCTTCGTGGGCATCTACCTGGGGCCAGGGCTGCTGGCACCGGCGTGGTGGCTGGTGCTGCGCAAGATTATCCGAGTGTGTCGGCAACAGCGGCTCAGCTCTATTGCCGATTTTATTTCGGCCCGCTACGGCAAGAGTACCGCGCTGGGCGCGCTCGTGACGGGGGTGTGCGTGCTGGGTGTGGTGCCCTACGTAGCCCTGCAAATCAAGGCAATAGCTAGCTCTTATCTCATCCTCACTGGTGGCAATCCCAACCTGAGCACTACCGGGCCAGCGCTGTTTACGGCGGGAGCGTTGGCAGCATTTACCGTCTTGTTTGGGGTGCGCTCGGTCGAGGCCACCGAGCGGCACGAGGGCGTGGTGCTGGCCGTGGCCCTGGAGAGCCTGGTGAAGCTATTGGCTTTTTTGCTGCTGGGCGGCTTCGTCACATTCGGGCTGTTCAATGGCTTTGGCGATGTGTTCGACCAGGCGGCCGCGGTGCCCGCGTTGCGGCAATTATTTACGCTGCAAGGCTCGGGCACCAGCCCAGCCGAATGGGTGACGTTGCTCGTGCTCAGCATGTCGGCCATCCTATTGCTACCGCGTCAGTTTCAGGTGGCAGTAGTCGAAAATGTAGACGAGGACCACCTGCGCAAAGCTATGTGGTTATTTCCGTTGTACATGCTGATTATCAATTTATTCGTGCTGCCTATTGCATTGGGCGGCGTGCTACGATTGGGCGGCAAGGGCTTCGACGCTGACACCTTTGTGCTGGCGCTGCCACTCACGGCGGGGCACTCGTGGCTGGCGCTGCTCACGTACCTGGGCGGGCTGTCGGCGGGCAGCAGCATGATTATCGTCGAAACCATCGCCCTAAGCGTGATGATGAGCAACCACCTGCTGATGCCGCTGCTGGTGCGCCTGCCGGCCGCTCGGCCCGAGGGGCAGCGGCGCTGGTTTGCCTACCTCAGCCGGGTGGCGTTGCAGAGCCGTCGGCTGGCCGTGGTGCTGGTGCTGGCGCTGGCCTTCGTGTACTACGCGGCGGTGGGGCGGCAGCTACCGCTCGTCAATACCGGTCTGGTGTCGTTTGCGGCGGTGGCGCAGTTTCTGCCGGCCGTGCTGGGCGGGCTGTATTGGAAGGGTGGCACTCGGCGCGGCGCTACCTGGGGGCTGCTGGCGGGGTTTGCGGTGTGGTTTTTTACGCTGGTGCTGCCCACGCTGGTGGGGCCGGGCCGGCTGCCCGAGTCTATTCTTACAAGTGGGGTAGGGGGGCTAAGCTGGCTGCGGCCGGGTGCGCTGCTGGGCCTCGAAGGGCTGGATTACCTCTCGCACGGCTTGTTCTGGAGCTGGTTTTGCAACGTGGGTTTGTACGTGGGCCTGTCGCTGGCTGCGCCGCCTTCCGCGCTGGAATTGCGCCAGGCCGACGTATTTGTAGATGTATTTCGCCGCCGCAGTCTGGCCGAGGAGGTAGCCGGCTGGCAGGGCCATACTCCGCTGCCCGATGTGCGCGCGCTGCTGGCCGGCTTTCTAGGAAAAAAGCGCACCAACCAAGCCCTGCGCGCCTTTGCCCAGCGCTTCCCCGATGCGCTTTCAATTAGCAATGAGCAATTAACAAGCAGCAGCCCGCTAGCCGCCACCCCAGAGGAAAAACTCACCAACTCACCAGTTCACCAATTCACTGCCACCGCCGCCGACCCGCGCCTGCTCACCTACGCCGAAAAACTATTGGCCGGCACCCTCGGCCCAGCTTCGGCGCGGTTGCTGTTGGCCTCGGTGGCCGGAGCCGAGGAAATCAGCTACGACAACGTGGTGGGCATTCTCAAAGAAAGCCAGCAGCTACTCGAAGCCAACCGCCAGCTGCAAAAACAAAGCCGCCAGCTCCAGCGCCTCACCGACGAATTGCGGCAGGCTTACCAGCAATTGCAAGCGCTTGACCAGCAAAAAGATGAGTTTCTCTACACCGTAACGCACGAGCTGCGCACACCGCTCACCAGCATCCGCGCCCTGGCTGAGATTCTGGCTGATAACCCCGACCTGGAAGAAGAAGAGCGCCAGCGCTTTCAGCATACTATTGGCCGCGAGGCCGAGCGCCTTACGCGCCTCATTTCGCTGGTGCTCGACCTAGAAAAGCTGGAAAGTGGCCAAGCTACCCTAGTTCGCACCAATTTAGTAATGAGCGAAGTAGCCCAGGAAGCCGCCGAAGCCGTGGGCCAGCTGGCCCGCGAGAAAGGCATCGCGTTGCACCTCGATGTGCCCACCAATTTGCCGCCGCTCCCCGCCGACCGCGACCGCCTGATGCAGGTGCTCATCAACCTCTTATCAAACGCCGTGAAAGCCTGCCCGCCCGGCCGCGCCGGTCGCATCGATTTGCTGGCCTGGCCCGCTGCCGATGCCCTGCTGCTTTGTGTGGAAGACAACGGCAAGGGCATCGCTCAAGCCGAGCAGCACCAGATTTTCGACAAGTTCTTCCAAGCCCAAAACCAGAACATGCGCAAGCCCGAGGGCTCGGGCCTGGGCCTGGCCATTACCAAAAAAATAGTCGAGCTGCACCAGGGCCGCATCTGGGTCGAAAGTGCGCCCGACCAAGGCGCTCGCTTCTTTGTGGAATTGCCATTGGTGGTGCCGCTGCGGGCGGCCGCGCCGTTTTCTCCCGTTCCTTCTTATTCGCTATAGCTACTTATGCCGCATATATTAATTGTTGACGATGAGCCCAATATCGTCATGTCGCTGGAGTTTTTGATGCGTAAAAATGGCTACCAGGTTGGCATTGCGCGCAATGGCACCGAGGCCCAGGCTGCCATCGACCAAACGCCCTACGACCTGGTGCTGCTCGACGTGATGATGCCCGATGTGGATGGCTACCAGGTGTGCCGCCACATTCGCGAAAGTCCTGCGCGGGCGGCTACCAAGGTCATTTTTCTCTCGGCCAAAAGCCAGGCTACCGACGTACAGCAAGGCTACGCAGCCGGGGCCGATTTATACATTCCCAAGCCATTCAGTACCCGCCAGCTCATGGACAAGGTGCGTGAACTGCTCAGTACCGTGGACTCTGCGAGTCCGCGCGTTGCCCAATAACAAACTGCGATTGTCATGCTGAGCTTGCCGAAGCATCTTGGCCGCTTCGTTGCTAACGGTAAAGAATTAGTACCCCAGCCAAGATGCTTCGACTCCGCTCCGCATGACGGACATACAATTCTTTCCCACCCATCCTTTCCCACCCGCCATGAAACGTGCCTGCTCTTACGCTGCCACTCATGCCGCCAGCTTGGCCGACCCGGCCGGGTTCTGGTCGGCCCAGGCGGCCAAAATTCATTGGGATAAAAAGCCCGTTGAGGCGCTCAGCCAGGATGCCAACGGGGCCTACCGATGGTTTCGGGGCGGCGAGCTCAATACCTGCTTTCTCTGCCTCGACTACCACGTGCAGCACGGCCGGGGCGAGCAAGCCGCCCTCATCTATGACTCGCCCGTGACCAACACCGTGCGCACCTATACCTACGCCGAACTGCTCGACCAGACGGCTCGCGTGGCGGGTGGGCTGCGGGCGCTGGGCGTGCAGCTGGGTAGCCGGGTGGTCATTTATATGCCCAACATCCCTGAAGCTATAGTGGCTATGCTGGCCTGCGCCCGCATTGGGGCCATTCACTCGGTGGTGTTTGGGGGCTTTGCGCCGAACGAGCTGGCGGTGCGTATTGATGATGCGCAGCCAAGGGTTATCATATGCGCCTCAGGCGGCTTAGAGTTCGAGCGCGTCATTCCCTACAAGCCGCTGGTAGATGAAGCTATTGCGCAAGCCAACTTCAAGCCGGCGCACGTCGTGGTGTTGCAGCGCGACTTTGCTAGGGCCAGAATGCAGGCGGGGCGCGATGTTGATTTTCAGCACCTTTTGCGCGCCGACCCCACGCCCGCCACGCCGGTGTCGGCCCTGCACCCACTCTACATTTTGTACACCAGCGGCACCACTGGCCGGCCCAAAGGCGTGGTGCGCGACCACGGCGGCCACGCTGTGGCCCTGCGCTTCAGCATGGAAGCCATTTATAATCTCGCGCCCGGCGAGGTCATTTTCACCGGCTCCGACATTGGGTGGGCGGTGGGCAGCAGCTACATCGTGTACGGGCCGCTGCTGCGAGGCTGCACCACCGTGTTGTTTGAGGGCAAGCCCGTGCGAACGCCCGATGCGGGCACCTTCTGGCGCGTGGTCGAGCAGCATAAAGTGAACGTGCTGTTCACGGCCCCGACGGCCATTCGGGCCATCAAGAAGGAAGACCCCGACGGTTTGTTTGCCCTGAAATATGACCTCAGCACCCTGCGCCAGCTCTTTCTGGCCGGCGAGCGCTGCGACCCGGCCACCTTCGCCTGGGCCGGGCAGCTACTGGGCGTGCCCGTAGTAGACCACTGGTGGCAAACCGAATCGGGCTGGCCCATGCTGGCTACCATGATGGGACTCGAAGAAATGCCGCCGCCCCGCGCCGGCAGCGCCGGCTTCCCGGTGCCCGGCTACGATGTGCAGATTGTCAACGAAGAAGGCCAGCCCGTGCCGCCCGGCACCACCGGCCTGGTAGTGGTAAAGCTACCCCTGCCGCCTGGCTGCTTTCCCACCTTGTGGCGCGACGAAGCCCGCTACCGCGCTTACCTGGATGTATTCCCCGGCTACTACCTCAGCGGCGACGGCGGCTACCGCGATGCCGAGGGCTACTGCTATATCATGGGCCGCGTCGATGATGTGATAAACGTGGCCGGCCACCGCCTCAGCACCGGCGAGATGGAGGAAATCCTGGCGGCGCACCCCGCCGTGGCCGAGTGCGCCGTGCTGGGCCTCGCCGATGCCTTGCGTGGCCAAGTGCCGGTCGGCGTGGTGGTGCTCAAAGACGGCCAGACCATCACCGAAGCTGACCTCGAAACCGAACTGGTTGCCCGTGTGCGACAGCGCATCGGGGCGCTGGCGTGCTTCCGGCAGGTGCTGGTAGTGAAGCGCTTGCCTAAAACCCGTTCGGGTAAAATATTGCGCAAAACGTTGCGCCAGCTGGCGGATGGCGAGTCCTTCGCCGTGCCCGCTACCATCGACGACCCGGCTATTCTGGATGAAATCCGCGCCGGTTTTCAGCGGCGCGGGATAGGGGAGGCGTTTGCCTCGGCTGACAACTCAAAAAGCCTATCACATTGATTCAAAAACGACTGTCATGCTGAGCGCAGCGGAGCGGAGTCGAAGCATCTTGGCTGGTGAGCTAACTCCTTGACACCAGCAACGAAGCGTAGAGATGCTTCGACTCCGCTCCGCTGCGCTCAGCATGACAGTTGTATTCAAACGACCGAAATATCTAATTCTCAACTCCTAATTCCACACCCCACCAATGTCTTTTGCCCGCATCCGCACCCTGGACGAGTACAACGCCGCTTACCAGCAATCTGTCGAGAACCCCGACCAGTTTTGGGGCGATATCGCCGAAGGCTTCACTTGGCGCAAAAAATGGGATACCGTGCGCGGCGGCGAGTTTTCGCCGGCTGGCACCAGCACTTGGTTCGATGGCGCTACGCTCAACCTCACCGAGAATTGCCTCGACCGCCACCTCGCCCAACGGGGCAACAAGCTGGCTATCATCTTCGAGCCTAACGAACCCAAGGAGCGTCACACCCGCCTGACCTACCGCGAACTCTACGAGCAGGTGTGCCAGATGGCCAACGTGCTGCTAAAGAACGGTGTGCAGAAAGGCGACCGCGTCATTATCTACATGCCCATGATACCCTCGCTGGCGGTGGCCGTGCTGGCTTGTGCCCGTATCGGGGCAGTGCACTCGGTGGTGTTTGCGGGTTTTTCGGCCTCGGCCATTGCCGACCGTGTGCAGGATGCCGGGGCCGAGTTCGTTATCACCGCCGATGGCCTGAACCGGGGCGCGAAGCAAATCCCCGTAAAAAGCGTGGTCGATGAGGCACTGCAAACCTGCCCCGGCGTGCGCCGCGTGCTGGTGGTGGAGCATACCGCTTGGCCCGTGCGCATGGATGAAGGCCGCGACGTGTGGTTTCACGACGAGGTGCAGGGCGTGGCTAAAGCCTGCCCGCCCGTGGAGATGGCCGCCGAAGACCCGCTATTTATTCTCTACACCAGTGGCAGCACCGGCAAGCCCAAGGGCGTGGTGCACACCCAGGCCGGCTACATGGTGTGGGCCAGCTTCACGTTTCAGAACGTGTTTCAGGTCGAGGAAAACGATGTGTACTGGTGCACCGCCGACATCGGCTGGGTTACCGGGCACACGTATCTGCTCTACGGGCCGCTGCTCACGGGCAGCACCACACTCATGTTTGAGGGCGTGCCCACGTACCCGTCGCCGGGCCGGTTTTGGGAGGTGATTGACAAGCACCACGTCACGATTTTCTATACCGCGCCCACGGCCATCCGCTCGCTCATGGCGCACTCGGTCGACCACGTGTTAGCCTACTCGCTCAGCAGCCTGCGCGTGCTGGGCTCAGTGGGCGAGCCCATTAACGAAGAGGCTTGGCACTGGTACCACCAGCACGTGGGCAAAGGCCGCTGCCCCATCGTGGACACTTGGTGGCAAACCGAAACCGGCGGCATCATGATTTCGGCGCTGGCTGGCATCACGCCCAGCATACCGGCCCGCGCTGGCCTGCCACTGCCCGGCGTGCAGCCCGTTTTATTGAACCAGGATGGCAGCGAAATCGAGGGCAACGACCAGGAAGGCTACCTCGCCATAAAAGCCAGCTGGCCCGGCGTTATTCGCACCACTTGGGGCGACCACGAGCGCTGCCGCCAGGTATATTTTGCGCCGTATCCTGGCTACTACTTCACCGGCGACGGTGCCCGCCGCGACGAATCGGGTCTCTATCGCATTATCGGCCGCGTCGATGATGTTATCAACGTGAGCGGCCACCGCTTCGGCACCGCCGAAATTGAGAACGCCATCAACCAAAGCGAGTACGTGGTAGAAAGCGCTGTGGTCGGCTATCCGCACGATGTGAAGGGCCAGGGCATCTATGCCTACGTCATTTGCCAGGGCGGCGTGCCCGAGGGCGACCTCGACCGCCAACGCGTGGAAGGCAGCATCATCGAAGCCGTAGTGGCCCAGATAGGCCGCATCGCCAAGCCCGATAAAATACAGCTGGTGAGTGGCTTGCCCAAAACCCGCTCGGGTAAAATCATGCGCCGCATTCTGCGCAAAGTAGCCGAGGGCGAAACTTCCAACCTCGGCGACACGACCACGCTGCTCGACCCGCTGGTGGTGGAGGAAATAGTGGCGGGCAAGAAGTAAACTAGTAAATCACGTTTTATTATTCAGGAGCGCCGCCCCGAGTACGGGCGGCGTTCTTACTTTTGGCCCGGTTGACTTTTCCCGCCCTTCTTCTATGAGTGTAGATTCTTTGTTTCGCCTCGATGGCAAAATCGCGTTAGTCACCGGCAGCAACCGGGGCATTGGCCAGGGCATGGCGCTGGGCCTGGCTGAGGCCGGGGCCGACATCATCGGCGTATCGGCCACAATGCCGGCCGATGGCGGCGAAACCGGCCGCCAAGTGCGGGCGCTGGGCCGGCAGTTTCACGCCTACCAGGCCGATTTTAGTAAGCGCGTCAGCGCCGATGCCTTTACCGAGAAGGTATTGGCCGACTTCGAGCGCATTGATATTCTGGTAAATAACGCCGGCACCATCCGCCGCGCCCCCGCCGCCGAGCACTCTGACCAGGATTGGGACGACGTGCTGGCCATCAACCTCGACTCGCCCTTCCGCCTGGCCCGCGCCATTGGCGGCCGGATGCTGAAGCAGGGTTCGGGCAAAATCATTTTCACCGCCTCGCTGCTCACCTTTCAGGGCGGCATCAACGTGCCCGGCTACGCGGCCAGCAAAGGGGCCATCGGCTCGGTTGTCAAAGCTTTGGCTAATGAATGGGCAGGCAAAGGCGTGAATGTGAACGGCATTGCGCCCGGCTACATCGCCACCGACAACACCGAAGCCCTTCGCAACGACCCCGACCGCTCGGCCAGCATCCTGGGCCGTATCCCGGCCGGCCGCTGGGGCGAGGCCGCCGACTTTAAAGGCCCCGTGGTATTCCTGGCCTCAGAAGCCGGTGCATACGTGCACGGCACCATCCTCACCGTCGATGGCGGCTGGATGGGCCGCTAAGCCGTCGCCCGCAACAACGCTTCCACCACATCAAAAGCCAGTCAGCCCCACAGGGGCGTATCTGCGAAATCCGTTAAATCTGTTTGAATCTGCGGTTTATGAAACAACGTTTTGCCATTGGCCCGCGTGAGACGGCCGGCCTCAACACCATCGGTCTGCGCGAGCACTTCCTGATTGAGAATATCTTCTCGCCCGGCGCTATCGAGTTGACCTACACCCACTACGACCGCATGATAGTGGGCGGAGCCATGCCCACCGAACTGCCCTTGCCGCTGCCCAACCCTGAAAATCTCAAGGCCAACTTCTTCCTGGAGCGCCGCGAGCTGGGCGCGCTCAACGTAGGCGGCGCAGGCCAGATTGTGGTCGATGGCACCACCTACGAGCTGGGCAACCAAGATTGCCTCTATATGGGTAAGGGCTGCAAAGAAGTGGAGTTCAAGAGTGTAAATGCCGCCGAGCCGGCCAAGTTTTACCTGCTTTCGGCCCCCGCGCACAAGGAATATCCCACCACCCGCCGCACCCAGGCCGAGGCCACGCCCGTGCAAATGGGTGCCACGGAAACCGCCAACGAGCGCACCATCTACAAGTACATCTACAACGAAGGCATCCCGAGCTGCCAGCTCGTGATGGGCCTCACCCAACTCAAGCCCGGCTCGGTGTGGAACACCATGCCCTCGCACGTGCACGACCGCCGCATGGAAGCCTACCTGTACTTCAACATGAACAACGGCCAGCGCATCCTGCACATGCTGGGCGAGCCTCAAGAAACCCGCCCGCTCTGGGTGAGCAATGAGCAGGCTATTCTGTCGCCGCCGTGGTCCATCCACACCGGCTGCGGCTCGGCGGCGTATGCCTTCATCTGGGGCATGGCCGGCGAAAACCTGGAATACACCGACATGGATGCGGTGGCGTTGGCCGACTTGCGGTAGGAACTAAATACCGGGCATAAAAAACCGTTTTTCATGCTGAACGCAGTGAAGCATCTCGCGTGGCGCACTAACCAGAAGTTGCGAGCGAGATGCTTCACTGCGTTCAGCATGACAGACATTATCGTTTAATTGGTTTTTGGGCAGGAATACTTAGGGTATGCCGACCTGCTTTTATCACGTACAGACTCAGCTTGAAAAATAAAATTTGCGCCTCGATTCTGCTAGCTGTTTGGCTGCTAGGTAGCCGAGAGGCCAGTGGCCAGGCAGTGGCTGCTCGGGTGGCAGCGCAGCCAGCGGCTCGCACCACGGTGCAGTATGCTAAGGGCTTCACCATCCAATACTTGCCGGGTTATAAAGTCGTCACGATTCTTAATGGCGCGGGCAAGCAGGCGGCCGCCACGCGCTACGCGCTGGTGCCACGCGGCAAAGCGCACCCGGCCGGCTTCCCGGCCAATCAGGTGATTGAAATACCCATTCGCAGCCTGGTCGGCTTGTCGTCGCTACATGTGGCATTGGTCGATTTTTTGAACAGCGACGACGTGCTGGTAGGCCTCGGCAGTCTGCAATACGTGTCGGCCGCGCCGGTGCGGCAGCGCATCACGCAGGGCAAAATCTTTGCCGTAGGCGATGGCCGCGAGCTGAATAACGAACTGCTCATCGCCAAAAATCCCGACCTGGTGATGGCCACCGGCTGGCCGGGCGAAGGCCTAAGCAAGTACCAAACAATAGGCCAGGCCGGCATTCCGGTGATGCTAAATTCGGAGTGGGTCGAAACCACGCCGTTGGGCCGCGCCGAGTGGGTGAAAGTAATGGCCGCCCTGCTCGATAAGGAAGCACTGGCCAATCAGAAATTTGACCAGATGGCCCGCGAGTACCAGCGCTTAGTTGCTTTAGCAAGTAAGGACAAAAAGCGGCCGACAGTCATTCTCAACGTGCCATTCAAAGACGTGTGGTACGTGCCCGAGGCTGGCAACTACATGACCACATTTTTGCGCGATGCCGGCGCTACCTACCCCTGGGCCAATCAAAAAGCCACTGGCAGCCTACCCCTCACCGTGGAGGCCGTGGCCCCCGTGGCCATCGCTGCCGATTACTGGCTGCAAACCGGCACTCTCAGCACCAAGGCGGCCCTCGTGGCCCAGGATGCCCGCTTTGCCGAGTTCAAGCCCTTCAAAACCAATCACCTCTATAATAACAACCGCCGCACCAATGCCCAAGGCTCCAACGACTACTGGGAATCGGGGGCGGTGCGGCCCGACCTGGTGCTGGGCGATTTGGTACAGATACTGCACCCCGCGCTGCTGCCCGGCCGGCAGCTATACTACTACCAGCCCCTCCGGTGAGTAGCGCATTGCCTGTCGAAAAGGGGCACGCCGGCCGGTGGCTCGTGGTGCTGGTGGCATTAGTAGGTATGTGCTTCGTGCTCGACCTGGCGCTGGGCTCGGTGCGGATTCCGCCGGGGGCGGTGGTGAAGATTTTGTTGGGTCAGCAGACCGAGCCGACCGCCTGGGTTTTCATTGTACTAAAGCTGCGCTTACCCAAGGCCCTGACGGCGGTCCTGGTAGGCAGTGGTTTGGCGGTGAGTGGCTTGCAGATGCAGACACTTTTTCGCAACCCGCTGGCAAGCCCGTCGGTGCTGGGTATTTCGGCCGGGGCTGGACTGGGTGTGGCGGCACTGCTGCTGGCGGGCGGCAGTGCGGCGAGTACCTACGTTATCCGGCAATTGGGGCTGGGCGGCAGCTGGGCCTTGGTGGGCGCGGCTACGGCCGGCGCGGCCCTCGTGATGGCCCTGGTGCTGGTGCTCTCAGCCCGCGTGCGCGACAATGTGGTGATGCTCATTGTGGGCATGATGATAGCCAGTATTTCGCTGGCGCTGGTGAGCGTATGGCAATATTTCAGCGCCCCCGAGCAAATTCAGGAGTATTTACTCTGGACGTTTGGCTCGCTGGGCGGCGTGGTGGGGCCGCAATTGGGCGTGCTGGCGCTGGTAGTGGGCGTGGGGCTATTGCTGGCATTTGCCTCCGCCAAGCCGCTGAATGCGTTGCTATTGGGTGAGAGCTACGCCCGTAGTCTGGGCCTCACGGTAGGGCGGGCGCGCACGCTTATTATCGCTAGCACCAGCCTGCTGGCGGGCAGCATCACGGCCTTTTGTGGGCCAATTGGGTTTATTGGGATAGCAGTGCCGCATCTGGTGCGGGGGCTGCTAGGCACCACCAACCACCGTATACTATTGCCAGCCGCCTGCCTGGCCGGGGCCGCGCTGATGCTGCTTTGCGACTGCCTCACGCAGCTGCCCGGTAGCCAGGCGGTGCTGCCCGTGAGCGTGGTAACCTCGCTGCTGGGTGCGCCTGTGGTGTTGTGGGTGGTGCTGCGGCGGAAGGGTATGCGAGGCGGTTAATTGGGCTCATGTTGCAAGCGCGGGGCACCTCACCCCCAGCCCCTCTCCAAAAAAGAGGGGAGCCGACCGTAAGCGGACGTAAATACAAGTAAGCAGGCGTCAGGCTCCCCTCTTTTTTGGAGAGGGGCCG
>CAXUKA010000055.1:0-23399 GCA_964251335.1 uncultured Hymenobacter sp. | reverse complement strand
CGCGAGCTGCTCGCGTCCCAGCACCTGCTCGGTCTCTCGGGCCGCAGTGGCCATCACGCCACTAATCTCTCCGTCATGCCCCCGCCAGGGCCGGTACGTGATGTGGTAGTAAGCGTGGTTGGGCTTACCCACTTGGGCACGGTCGAGTGCGATGCCAACTTCCTTGAAAATAATAGTGGCGCCCTGCAACACCCGTTGAAATATATCTTCGGAGCCTTGCTCTTTCAAAAAGGGCAGCGCTTCCAGGATGGGTCGGCCCAGCAGCTCGGCCGGCGTGCTGCCCAGCAAGGCCGCGTTGGCCTCGTTCATGAGCTCCACAATGTACTGGGGGCCGCGCAGCAACGAAATAGCTACGGGCGCTTGCTCAAAAAACCGGTTCACGTCTTGCTGCTGGCGCTCGACTTGCTGCCGGGAAGCTTGCTCACGGGTTTGGCTTTCGCGTAGGGCATCCTCTACCACCGAGCGCGACTGGTCGCTGGCATCGGTGAAGCTGACTACCAGCCGCGGCCCTTGGCGCTGAGCCACCAGGTAAAAATCGCCATCCGCGCCATTGCGCTGGGCGGCGAAACGGTGGCGCGCCCGCTCGCCCGACACAAAAGCGTCGCGGTAAAAATCAAGCACGCCGGCCGCTGCCGCCACCGGAAACTGCACTAGCAATGTTTCGGTGGGCCGCGCCGGCAGCCGCAGTATGTGCTGGGCTGCCGGATTGAGGTACTCGTAAGAAAAATCAATAATATGCTCGCCTTCGGCCTCATATACCGGGCGAAACAGCATAAACCCCGTGAGCGCCACGTCGAGCAGCGTGTACGCCAGCTCATCGGGCACAACTGGGTCGGTGGGTAGCGTTGGCTCCGTCGAGTGTATCATGAGTACAGCAGGAAAATCCAAAATTCTGTACCGAAGATACGAATGACTATAAGGTCTATTCCCTTGTGGAGGCGGCAGGGTTTTTCCAGTAGTCAGCTTTTGTTAAAAAGCTGCACATTTTACTTTTTATTTTCTTGTTCTAGAAATAGATAGCGTACACGCGTTTGGTCGGGCACTACCTGTGTCTGCACATCCAGGCGCAGTACCTGGCCGCCTGCGCCGGGCTTCAGCGCCGGCCAATTGGGCAAGCCCGCGCCGTTGGGGTTACCGGTTTTAATGAAATTAGCGAAGTACGCTTGCATCTCTTTCGACACCTTGTAGTCGTCGGGCGTCCAGGCAAATACCTTGTTAGTTGCCAGGTTACCGAGCGCGTACTCAATCTCGGCCGAATGCACCGCGCCCTTGGCAGGTGGGGCGGGCTTAGCAGTAGCGTCGCCTTTGGTGACGCCGCCGGCTAGGTTGGCGGTGGCATTGCCCATTTCGGGCGTCATGGCCGGGCGCGGGCGGGCGTAGAGGTAGCGGTACACCGGCTTGCCGCCGGTTTGGGTCTGCAGGTCGGCCCACTTCCAGGTGCTGTAGCCCAAAAATCGGTCGCTGGCTAGGCTGGTCGCGGCTTGCTCCACCTCGGCATCGGTGGCGGCAGGGTAGAGGCGCAGCGCCTCGGCTGAGCGCTCGCCGTAGGCTTTTTGCACGGCGGCGCGGTAGTTATCCAGCGTTGGCGCAGCTTGGCCTAAGAAGGCTTGATAACCCATTTCCTGCGAGTTCCAGCCCACCAGCAGCGGCACTTTAGCCTGCTGCCCAGCCGCAAACGTGGCAGTCGGCGACTGCGGAAACAAGTACCCATCCACGATAGCCGAAAAGCGCGGAGCGCCCTGCTTGCCCGTCGCTTCCAGCAGTTGCTGGGCTGGCATGGCCCGCAGCGCCGCCAGTGAAGTTGCCCCCACGCTCGTACCAAAGGCTACGCCCGTTTCTTCGGCCTGCGCCAGCGTGGGCAGCGGCTGCAAGCCCAGCAGCGAGCCGCTCTCCCCTATCGCACCTTGTATCAGGTTTTTCGACAAAGGCGAAGCCATTTGCGCGCACACCGAAAACGAGCCCGCCGACTCGCCCGCTATTGTAATATGCTGCGGGTCACCGCCAAAAGCCGCGATATTGTCCTTCACCCACCGAATGGCCGCCGCTTGGTCGAGCAGGCCGTAGTTGCCCGAGGCATGGTTGGGCGATTCCTTGGTAAGCTCGGGGTGGGCCAGAAAGCCAAACGCGCCCAGCCGGTAGTTCACCGTCACGGCCACGATGCCCAGCTGGGCCATGCTCTCGCCATCGTAGCGCGGCTCCGAGCCATCGCCGGCCACCAAGCCACCGCCGTAGAAGTACACCAGCACCGGCCGCTTTTCCTGGGTTGATTTCGCGCCCGTCCACACGTTCAGGTACAGGCAGTCCTCGCTCACGCCATTCGAGCGAAAATTCATATCGCCGAATAGCGGCAGCTGCATGGCGCGCGGGCCAAACTGCGTGGCGGGGCGCACGTCTTTCCACGCTGCTGCGGGCTGCGGGGCTTGCCAGCGCAGGTTGCCCACGGGTGGCGCCGCGTAGGGAATACCTTTGAAGGTGTGAATACCGGCCGCGGTGGCACCTTGCAACGTGCCGCTGGCTACATGGGCGCGGTCGTGCGCCAAGTTGGCGGGTACCTGGGCGAAGGCTGCTGTGGCTATAAAAAGGGTGGGGAAAAGCAGATTTTTCATACGGAAAGGTAGTGAGCAACTGGCGCGAATTACGCTGCGCTTAACTCGCGCCAGCTACGCAAAAAGCCCCGCCACCTTTCGGCAGCAGGGCTTTTCTCAATCAAAAATTCAAAACTTACAGTAGCTCGGTACTGCGCTTCACAAAGGCCGTGAGCGCCTCGCCTTTCAGCATACCCTGGGTCAGCAAAGCTAGGTCAAACGCTTGCTTAGCAATGGTTTCGCCGCCGTCGGCGAGTACTTTCTGCACGAGTGGGCTGTTGGCGTTCACGGTCACATCGAATGAATCGGGCATCGAGCCGAACATCTGCATGCCGCCCCCGCCGCCAGTGCGCTGCATGTCTTTCATGCGGCGCATAAATTCGTTTTGGGTGATGACCACCGGCGCATCCTGCGGCGAAAGGGCCGCCACTTTGACGTGCATCGCGGGGTTGCTGATAGCCCCGGCGAATACTGCTTCGAGCTTCTTCTGGTCGTCGTCGCTCAGCACGCTGGTGTGGGCGTCATCCTTCTCGATGAGCTGGCTGGCCGTGGCCGAATCCACGCGCTTGAACGTGGTTTTCTCCAATTTCTGCTCTAGCTGGCCGATAAAGTGCGCGTCGAGCACCTGGTCCATGTTCAGCACGTCGTAGCCACGCTCCTGGGCGGCGGCCACGAAGCCGTGCTGGGCCTCGGCATCGGTAGTGTAAAGCACCACGGTATTGCCGTCTTTGTCCTGCTGGTTGGCCTGAATGTGCTCGGTGTACTCGGTGATGGTGTACACTTTGCCGTCCACGCTTTTTAGCAGCACGAAGTCCTTGGCGCGCTCGTAGAACTTGTCGTCCGAGAGCATACCGTACTTCACAAACAGCCCAATATCAGCCCATTTCTCCTCGTAGCCGGCGCGGTCCTTGCGGAACAGGTCGCCGAGCTTATCGGCCACCTTGCGGGTGATGTATGTATTGATTTTGCGCACGTTGGCGTCAGCTTGCAAGAAGCTGCGCGACACGTTCAGCGGGATATCGGGCGAGTCGATAACGCCGTGCAGCAGCATCAAGAACTCGGGCACCACATCCTTCACCTCGTCGGTGATAAATACCTGGCGCGAGTACAGTTGAATCTTGTTGCGCGAGAATTGCAGCTCGTCCTTCACCTTCGGGAAGTACAAAATCCCTGTCAGGTTAAACGGATAGTCCACGTTCAGGTGAATCCAGAACAGCGGCTCGTCCATCGACATGGGGTACAGCTCCTGGTAGAACTTTTTGTAGTCTTCGTCGGTGAGGTCGGCGGGCTGCTTGGTCCAGATGGGCGTGGTGTCGTTAATCAGCTCACCCTCAAACTCAATCGGCACTGGCAAAAACTTACAGTACTTGGTGAGGATGGTGCGCAGCCGGGCTTCTTCCAGAAACTCGTCCGAGTCGTCGGCTACGTGCAGCACCACATCGGTGCCGCGCTCGGCCTTGGCGTGCTCGCCGGTCGGCTCGTCGATAGTGTACTGGGTGCTGCCGTCGCAAGTCCAGTGGGCCGTCAGGGTGTCTTCTTTGTACGACTTCGACCAGATTTCGACCTCTTTCGACACCATGAAGGCCGAATAAAAACCCAGGCCAAACTGACCGATTATCTGGTCTTTAGCCTGCGCATCGGTCTCCTTGTACTTCTCCACAAACTCGGTGGCCCCGGAGAAGGCAATCTGGTTGATGTACTTCTTAATTTCCTCGGCCGTCATGCCCAGGCCGTGGTCCGACACGGTGATTTTGCGCGCTTCTTTGTCTACCGTCACGCGCACTTTCAACTCGCCCAGCTCGCCTTTAAACTCGCCCTGACGGGCCAAGCTTTGCAGCTTTTGGGTGGCATCGACGGCGTTGCTGACCAGCTCGCGCAAGAAAATTTCGTGGTCAGAATACAAGAACTTCTTGATAATCGGGAAGATGTTCTCGGTATGGATGGAGATGGAGCCGGTTTCGGACATCTTGCTAGTAGGGTAGGTGAGAAAACAATAAAAGGCTGACTGACAGGCAGCGCCTGTCGGTCAGCCCCTTTGTTCAAAGGCTGTTCCAAGGTGGTAGCGGCTGCCAGGTTGGCAGATAGTGCTGCGGGCTAACGCGGCAGCCCGTAGCGAGGCATCGGCTCGGCTACTGCACTGGCTGCCGGCGCAGCAGGGCCATAGGCCGAATCCCATTCGGCCAGCAGCATGGGCAGATGTGGCGAGTCGTTGGTAAGCCAGTGCAGCGCAGTGGCCGAGTGCCTAAAGAACTGAAAATCACACGCTGGCTTCTGCCGGCCAAAAACCAGCAGCGTTTCAATCGCCTGCTGGTTGTACACTTGCTTGGTATCCAATACTATCACGGCCTGCCTGAGTGACAAGCGCTCGGCTTTGGGCAGCCACTGCGAGCCCAACCAAATTTGGTCATATGCCGAAATCTCAGGCAAGGTATTGATTGCTAGCAAAGCATGCGTAGCCTGGAGACCGTGCGCCAGCTTATGCAACTGCTCGAGCGCGGGGCGGAGGCGACGCATATCGTGGCCACCTGCCCACTCAATACGCAGCAGCCCTAATGGCTCGTCGTATTGAATGTGCAGTTCTTTAATGTCGTTAATAATCATATGGCGGCGAGAAGGTAAAGAAGAGCTTATCCGGCCAAATAGTATAGTATTTGACCGGCAAAATAATTTTCTACGAAATAAAGTGGCCGACCTACGTAAAATCTGTATCTACGGTCGGCGAACTATCTAAAAAACAGCGAAATATATTATATATTTGATAAATGCAATCGAATTTAGCTGGCATACAGGCTATTTGCCAAATTGGTTGCCTATGCGAATGTTATCCTCTTTTATTGACCAGTTTAGGTTTGAGCGATTTTTGCCGCAAGCTACGGCCCCGATAGGCGTCATACCTACTACTTTGATTGCCATTTGCTGAACAGCTTACCTAAACTCTTATTAAGCTAGTAAGCTGGCGGATTATTTTTGCAGCTTTGTTGCGCTATTCAAGGCTTCGAAACCTGACCGTAGCCGTATCTTTGCCGCCCGGTGCAACCACCGGCCGTTGCCTCTCGTCTGTGAGGTTCTTAGTAGCTGCTACCGCGTTGCGACTTGCCCTGCGCCCCTATATCGTCCTGCTTTTGCTGCTCTGCCTTGTGCGGACGCTGCTGCCGGAGGCGTGGGTGCTGGCGCTACACGCCCACGAGCATACCACCGAGGAGCCCGCTTTTATCAAAGGCCGGCCCATCAAAGGCAAAGCCCTGCTGACTGCCAAGCACACGCACTGCCAGACCGAGCAGTTCTACAATGTGCCTTTTCAGGCGGCCCCGCCGGTAGGGGTACCGCTGCCCAAGGTGCAACAGCGCTACCAGCCGCTGGCCGTGCCCACTACGCTGGCTTGCTCGGCTGCCATGCTGCGGCGCACGGCACTGCGCGGTCCTCCGGTAGGCTAACTCCGGGTTTTGAGGGCGACTAGTTGCGGTGCTTCGCTGTAGCACAAGGCACGGCCTAATAAGCCTAATTTATTCATTTACGGGAATATACCTAGCTCACTGGGCCATATCGGCTGACGTGTGTGCAGTCGGCTCGGCCGAAGCCGTGAGCAAGGTTTTCAGCTGCTATGAGCAGCTTGAGCGCGTCCCGCACGCCGCTCGAGGCCCGGCCATGTGGCCTCTGCCCTCTTACTTTCTCTGGTTTGGTTTTAGAGAAAAAGCAAACAGGCCTTGGCTTTTGGCCGGGGTTTGTTTGCGGAGAGGCGGCGCTTCCAACATTCTTCTTTTTGCGATTCAGCTACCTTATTTTATGTCAAGGCTTTATTCTACTTTGCTGCTGAGCGCACTGGCGCTGCCGGCCGCGGCACAATCTACTCCCGCTGCCACTTCCCCGCGCAACCGCACGGCCGCGCCGCTCACCGGCCGCCTCACCGATGCCAAAACTGGTGAAGCGCTACCGGGTGTCAACGTCATTTTTCCCGACCTCAAGCAGGGCACAGCCACCGATGCCGATGGGCGCTTTAGCTTCGTCAATCTACCCCGAGGGCGATTTACGGTGCAGGTTACCTCACTAGGCTACAATACGATAAGCCAAACGGTAGACACTGGCAGCGGGCAGGCAGTGGACTTTAAGCTGACGCCCGCTGCTACTGAAATCGGGCAGGTGGTGGTCACAGGTGTGTCGCAGGCCACGGCGGTGCGGCGCTCGCCGGTGCCCACTACCGTTGTGGACCGCACGCGGCTGAATCAGACGTCGGCGACCAACGTGATTGACGCCATTGCGCACACGCCGGGCATCAGCCAGATTACGACCGGGGCGGCCATCAGCAAGCCTGTGGTGCGCGGGCTGGGCTACAACCGCGTGGTGACCCTAAACAACGGCGCCAAGCAGGAAGGCCAGCAGTGGGGCGACGAGCATGGCATTGAGATTGACGAGTTTAGTATCGACCGGGCCGAGATTATCAAGGGGCCGGGCTCGCTGCTGTATGGCTCCGATGCCATGGCCGGCGTGATTAATTTTCTGGCTCCCGACCCCATCGCCGAAGGCCACATCACGGGCTCGGCCTCGGCCAACTACCAGACCAACAACCGCCAGCAAGGCTACTCGCTGATGAACGCGGGCAATATCAACGGCCTGAACTGGCTGGTGCGCGGCACCCGCAAGGTGGCCGGCGACTACCGCAACCGCTACGACGGCCGGGTTTTCAACTCGGGCTTCAATGAGTGGGATGCCAACGGCTACGTGGGCCTGAACAAAAGCTGGGGCTACTCGCACCTGACGTTCAGCACCTTCAACCAAAACCTGGGCTTGATAGAAGGCGAACGCGACAGCCTGACCGGCCGCTTCCTGCACGACGTGGCCGTGAATGGCCAAACCGAGTCGCAGGTGGTGAACGATAACGGCTCGGGCTACACTTTGCAGGTGCCGCGGCAGCGCATCAACCACCTGCGCATTGGTACCGATAACAGCTTCATTATCGGGCACAACGGTGGGCGGCTGGCCTTGCAAGTAAATTACCAACAGAACCTGCGCCGTGAGTTTGGCAACGCCCTCGCGCCCGACGACCCCGACCTGTATTTCCAGCTGCGCACGGTGGACTACGCGCTACGCTTCTTCCTGCCCGAAATGAGCGGCTGGAACCTGGCCGTGGGCACCACCGGCACGCGCCAGCAAAACCGCAACCTGGGCCACGAATTCTTGATTCCGGCCTATAATATGACCGAAGGCGGCGTGTTTGGGGTGCTGAAAAAGTCGTTTGGCGGGCTCGACCTTAGCGGCGGGCTGCGCTACGATGTACGCCAGATTGCGGCCCAAAGCCTATTTCTCGATGCCAATGAGCAGCCCACCGCAAGTACCACACCGGGGGCCGAAACCAAGTTTCCGGGCTTTGTGAGCACCTTTCAGAACTACAGCGGCAGCTTGGGCGCAGCCTATAACCTCAGCGACCGGCTGACGGTGAAGGCCAATATCTCACGCGGTTTTCGGGCTCCAAACATTGCCGAGCTGGGCTCGAATGGGGTGCACGAAGGCACTATTCGCTACGAGGTGGGCCAGCCGGGCCTCAAGGCCGAAACCAGCTTGCAGGTCGATGCGGGCGTGAGCTATGTCACGGACCACGTGCGTTTTAGCGTCGATGCGTTTGAGAACAGTATCAATAACTACATTTTTTCGCGGCGAGTGCTGAACCGGGCGGGCACCGACTCGCTGGTATCGACCAACCCCGACATTGGCTTGTTTAACTACGTGCAGGGCCAGGCTCGGCTGCTGGGCGGCGAGGTCACGCTCGACTTTCACCCCCACCCGCTCGACTGGCTGCACTTCGAAAACTCATTTTCGATGGTGCGCGCCCGCCAGCTTGGCGTCTCGGAAGACCAGCAATACCTGCCCTTCATCCCGGCCGACCGCCTGCAATCGGAGCTGCGCGGCAACTTCCGCCGCCAGGGCAAGCGCCTGACCAATGTGTACGCCCGCTTCCAGTTAGAGCAGACCTTCGCCCAGAACCGCTATTTCGCGGCGTTTGATACCGAAACGGCGACGCCGGCCTATACCCTCTTCAACGCGGGCGCGGGCACCGATGTGGCCGACAGCAAGGGCAAAACGCTGTTTTCGGTCTTCGTGACGGCCAATAATCTGTTCGACGTGGCGTACCAGTCGCACTTGAGCCGTCTCAAGTATGAGGATGTGAACTACACCACCGGGCGGCGCGGCGTGTTCAATATGGGCCGCACGGTGAGCGTGAAAGTGGTAGTACCACTGGCGTTTAAGTAGAAAGTAGTACCGCGAAGCTCTGCTTCGCGTATCGTTGGCGAGCCTATGACGGGCCGAGCAGACGGTACGCGAAGCAGAGCTTCGCGCTACAAGCCCATGCGAAATTTTCACTGGCTGGCCGCATTGGTAGTACTTTGACTTCTTACTTACTGCTGGTCAATGCGCACGCTATTCTTCCTGCTACTAAGCTGGGCAGCTAGCCAGCCCTATGCCACCGCCCAGACGCGGGCGGCCGGGCCGTGGCGCGTGACGTACCCACCTACACGAGAGCGGGTTTTAAACGAATGGAGCAGCCAATACAGGTATGCTGATACGCCCTTCGATACAGCCCGCTTCTTCGCTATAAAAGCTGGCGGAACTCCTTTCGTAGATTCTCAACCCTTTACCGACTACTACCGAGATATCGTTTTTGCGAACACTGCTACCCGCGTGGTGCTGCCGCGCAAACTGAGTATCGCCCCCTGGAATGCCAGTCCCGATTCCATTATCCTGTTTCTCCACTGTACCAACCCACTACTAGCACCCGCTCCCTCGCGTGGTAAGCAGGTTCCCATCTATTTCACAGCTACCGGGGCTACCCTGCGGCTCGACCGCAAGCAAGAGCGGCTACTGCTTGTGCCAAAAGATACTGTGGTAATACTACGAGCTTACCAAGGAACAAAGCGGTTATTCAGTCACAAGTTCAGGGCCAGCTTTCCGCCGCCCCCGACGTTAAAATGTTTTGCACCTCCTTGTGGGGTTGGCTGTAAACCATCTTACACGGAATACCTGCGAACAATAACCCTGAAAGCCATTCCTGCTATAGACTTTGCGGAGATGATGCCCGAAGATGCTCGCTACCGGGTGGCTCGGTTTAGGGCTACGCTTTTGCGGCAGGGCAAAGCTGTGGAGTTGGGGCCGGGACAACTTGCCGAAAAGACAGTGCAAGGGCCACAAGGAGATATGAGCGACCTGACCAGTACCAGCCAGCTTGGTGACCAATTACGGGTTGATGTTTTGCTCGTTCAGCGCCTGAATGCGCTGGGTATTGTTACGGAGGTACCAGTAACGCAACGGTTTATTATTAACGGCCTCAGGTGTCATCCGGAGCAATAGTAGCTACCTAAACAAACGCAGTTTACCTCGCGCTAGAATCTAAGCGCGCTATTTTGCGTTTAGCGAAGCTATTCCTCTACTTTTTATGCCTCACTCGCACGACCACTCCCACGCTGGCCACGTCCATGCCGCCCCGCCGGCCGGGGGCAAGTTCAGCGCCGCCTTCGCTATCGGCATTGGCCTCAATCTGGCGTTTGTCGTGGTCGAAACCATCGGCGGCATATGGGCCAACTCGGCCGCTGTGCTCTCCGATGCCGGCCACAACCTGAGCGATGTGCTGAGTTTGGCCCTGGCCTGGGGTGCGGCGTGGCTGGCAGGGCGGCCGGCTACTACGCGCTACACGTTTGGCTACCGGGGCGCGACTATCCAGGCAGCGTTGCTCAATGCAGCGCTGCTGTATGGGGCGCTGGGATTCATCTTATGGGAAACCATCGACCACCTGCGCCACCCCGAGCCCGTGAAAGGCGGCGCGGTGATGCTGCTGGCCGGCACCGGCATTTTGGTTAATGGCGTCACGGCCTGGCTATTCCGGGCTGGGCAAAAGGACGACGTGAACGTGCGCGGCGCTTACCTACACATGCTCACCGATGCGCTGGTGAGTTTAGGCGTGGTCATTGGCGGGGCGATTACCTACTACACCAGCTGGACATGGCTCGACCCAATTATCAGCCTGGGATTGCTGGTGGTGATTGCCGTAGGCTCATGGGGCCTGCTGCGCGATACCATCCGGCTGGGTTTGCAAGCCGTGCCCGATGGCATTGATTTCGAGAAAGTCCGGCAGTTTATGCTGAACCAACCGGGCGTGCAGAGCATGCACGACCTGCATATCTGGAGCATGAGCAGCGACGGCCACGACACCGCCCTTATGGCCCATCTGGTGCGCCCCGGCGGGGCCGATGCCGCGTGGCTGGCCGACTTGTCGGCGGGCCTTCTGCGTGAGTTTCACATTCACCACAGCACAGTGCAGGTTGAGGATACTGAACTGCCCGATGGCTGCCACAGCGGCTGCGCGGTGCACGCAGCAGCCTTAGCCAGTTGATGGCAGAGCTGATATACTGAGTTGTACATATCCTAGCGCAGCGCTTTTACAATTGCTTTATTTACAATAAAATATATAATCAACCTAATTGTACAACCTTTGGGTAAAGTTTCCGCGTTAAAGGAATTATACAGCTAATCAGCTGTTTATTCCAACCGATGAAAAAAGCATTTCTGCTGGTGGCTTTCGCCATAGCCAGCCTGGCCGCCACTACGGCCCACGCCCAAACCACGACTCCCGACCCGAACACTGCCACTCCTGCTACCCAACAAACGGCACAGGATGCTAAGGCAGCATACGAACAGCAAAAAGACCAGCGCAAATCTGCTGACCAATCGGCCAGAGATGCCAAGCGTGAGCTTAAATCTGAGCGCAGCCAAACCCGCGACCTAAAGTCGCAGATGAAGCAGCAGCGCGAGCAAGCCAAGCAGCAAAAAGAGCAAATGAAGATGCAAAACCAGCAGGCTAAAGTGGCTCACGAGCAAGAAAAGGCTGCTAAAGAGCAAATGAAAGCTCAGAAAAAAGCTGAGAAACTGGCCAACTAGCGCACGCTACAATTAGCCACTTCTTCTTTTTTACTTGAAAACTCCGGCTCTGGCCGGAGTTTTTTCGTTTTGCTGCTGGGCGGGTATTTCCTTCGCCCCTCACCCACTCCCTGATGGCCGCCAAAAACCCCGTTCGCTACTATCCGCTGCACCACTTTATTTTACTGCCGCTCACGCTGATAATGGTGATTTATACCATTCGGCGCTACGTGTACTTAGCTGGTGATGATTCTCAGCTTTCGCGGCTCTGGTTTTCGCTGGCCGCCGTGACGCTGCTGTTCTTGGTAACGCTCGTGATGCTGCGCCAGCACTACGCCCTCACTTTGCAGGACCGCATAGCCCGGCTTGAAGTGCGCCAGCGCTATTTTGAGGTAAGCGGCCAGCGCTTCGCGGCGCTCGAAAAAGACCTCTCGCTCCAGCAAATCCTGACCTTGCGCCTGGCTGGCGACCAGGAGCTACCCGCCCTGGCCCAAGCCGCTGCCAAAGAAAAACTGTCGCCCAAAGACATTCAGGCCCGCATCAACGACTTTCAGTTTGACTCTATGCGGGTGTGAGGCAGCCGGCCCAAACCCAGCACGTCGTTGGTTGGTTAGAGGGAGAAGCAGTTCGTTAGCTTATGAATGCATTTTGTGAGCGCCTTGCGCTTGCTCATCCCATTATTCAGGCCCCAATGGCCGGGGTTTCCACGCTGGCCCTGGCCTTGGCGGTGTCGCAAGCCGGGGCGCTGGGCTCGCTGGCTACGGGAGCCACGCCCTCGGCTGAGGTGGTGGCGCAGCAGCTGGCCGATTTGCGGGCCGCTACCGACAAACCATTCAATGTCAACGTATTTTGCCACCAGCCACCCGCGCCTGATGCAGCGCGTGATGCCCAATGGTTAGCGTATTTGCGGCCCTTTTTCAGAGAACTAGGTGCTGAGCCACCCACAAGCTTGGCGGAGGTATACCCCAGCTTTTTGCAGCACGATGCGTTGTTGCGGGTGTTGGTGGCGGCCCGGCCCAAGGTGGTCAGCTTTCACTTTGGCTTGCCGACGGCTGCGCAAGCAAGTGCGTTGCGGCAGGCCGGCATATTGCTGCTGGCCTGCGTCACCTCCGTGGCCGAAGGGCAATCTGCTGTCGCCCTCGGTGTCGATACGCTGGTGGCCCAGGGCATTGAGGCGGGCGGGCATCGTGGCGTGTTCGACGTTGCGGCTATGGATACCCATCTCCCAGCCCTTACCCTGACGCGGCAACTAGTGCAAGCCCAGCCGCTACCCGTCGTAACGGCTGGCGGCATCATGACGGGAGCCGACATTGCCGCCGCGCTACGCGCTGGCGCAGTTGCCGCGCAGCTAGGCACCGCCTTCATAGCCTGCCCCGAATCGGGTGCTAACGCGGCTTACCGAGCTGCACTGTTGCAACAGCCCCCACTTCCGACAGCCCTTACCGAGGTTATCTCGGGCCGTCCGGCGCGGGGCTTGGTCAACCGGTTTATGCAGGATATCGACCAGCCGGGCCGGCCCGACGTGGCCCCTTACTCGCGCGCTTATGCAGCGAGTAAAGCCCTGGTAGCCGCTGCCCAACAAGCTGGCGAAGCTGGCTTTGCCGTGCAGTGGGCGGGTAGCGAGCATGGCCGGGCGCGGGCGCTGCCCGCCGCCGAGTTGGTACAAGTACTCGCTCAGGAATTGCAAGCGGCGATGTCCATACCCGGCTAGCTATGCGTATTAGTGGCTTGCCGCTACTTTAGCGCATCACTTTTCAGCAAACATCGCCTTGCTGGTAGCTTGGCGTAGTTGCCAGTTATTCTTTCCTACGATATGATTCTCTACAACGTCACAACTAGCCTGGAACCCCACATTGCCGACGAATGGGTGGCCTATATGCTTGGCCACCACATGGCCGATGTGGTGGGCACCGGCTGCTTCATCCGCAGCCAATTGCTGCGCCTGCTCAATGAGGAGGACAATGGCATCACCTACGCCGCCCAATATTTTGCCGTGAGCCTAGAGCAACTGGAAGCTTACCAGGAGCACTTCGCGCCGGCCCTTATTGAGGAAATGAACAAGAAATTTAAGGGGCAATACGTGTCTTTTCGGACCGTGCTGGAGGTAGTTGAATAGCCTTCTCACCCAAGCATAAGCCAACGTATACTGTCCGGCTGAGGCCACTCGGCTGGACAGTTTTTTTAGCTCTGTGCCATGAGGGTTGCTCACAACGCTAGGTGGTAGGTTTCGTTTAGGAATTGGAAATAACCAATTTATTAAGCTAAAAGCACTACCATCATCTCATGGAAGCAGAAAACAACTTCAGTCGCCGAAAACTATTGAGCGGCTTAGGAGCCGGGCTTGCCGCGGCTGCCGTGGCACCCATTTTATCGGCCGAGGCTGCTACTAGCCCTGCTGAGCCAACGGCCTCCCCATTGCAAGACCCAACGACCAAGTATCCTAAGCCGCCTTTCCAGGGCCAATCACAGCCATGGCCCGGCTTGGCGAGCCAGATGAACCCCAAGCCCGACCACGGCGAGACCAGCTATAAAGGCTCAGGCCGCCTGCAAGGTCGCAAGGCCCTCATTACGGGTGGCGACTCGGGCATGGGCCGGGCGGCCGCCATTGCTTACGCTCGCGAAGGGGCCGACGTAGCCATCAATTACCTGCCCGCCGAAGAGGCTGACGCCAAAGAAGTTATCGCCCTCATCAAAGCTGCTGGCCGCAAAGGCATTGCCATTCCGGGCGATATCCGCGACGAGGCATTTTGTAAGAAGCTGGTCGATGAAGCCGTGCGCCAGCTGGGCGGGCTCGATATTCTGGTCAGCAACGCTGGTCGGCAACAGTCGCATGCGTCGATTCTGGATATTTCGACCGAGCAATTCGACTGGACTATAAAGACCAACATCTACGCGCCCTTCTGGATTATCAAGGCCGCGCTGCCGCACATGCCACCTGGCTCGGCCATCATTGGCACCACCTCGGAGCAGGCTACCGACCCCTCGGAAGATTTATATGACTATGGCCAGACTAAGGCCGCTACTACCAACTACGTGCGGTCGCTATCCAAGCAGTTGGCCCCCAAAGGCATCCGCGTCAATGGCGTAGCGCCAGGCCCTATCTGGACACCCTTGCAAGTGAGCGGCGGCGCCACGCAGGAAAAACTAAAGCAATTCGGCGGCAACACGCCAATGGGCCGCCCCGGCCAGCCCGTCGAGCTAGCGTCCATCTATGTGCAGCTGGCTGCCAGCGATGCCAGCTATGCCACCGGCCAGATATATGGGTCGGCGGGCGGCAAGGGCATGCCGTAAGCCGTCTTTGTTATCGTTGAAATACGTCCGTCATGCGGAGCTTGTCGAAGCATCTCGCTCGCTTGGTTGCTGACGTAAGGGATTACTGCGCCACGCGAAATGCTTCACTGCATTCAGCATGACAATCGTGTTTTTCAGAACGAAAAGCCCCGCCTTTTAAAAAGGCGGAGCTTTTTATTGAACATTCAATTAACAACTTATTTCAGGTTTACGCCCATGTTGTAGAAGGCGAAGCTCCAGATATCGGCCCACTCGTCGATTTGCAGTTTGGTGCTTTTGCCCGCGCCGTGGCCGGCGTTCACATCAATGCGGATGAGGGTGGGGTTGTTGCCGGCCTGGTCGGCTTGCAGCTGGGCGGCAAATTTGAAGGAGTGCGCTGGCACCACGCGGTCGTCGTGGTCGGCGGTGGTGATTAGGGTAGCGGGGTACGCGGTGCCGGGCTTAAGGGTGTGCAGCGGCGAGAACTTGTAGAGGTTCGCAAACTGCGCCTTGTCGTCGGAGGTGCCGTACTCGGGAGCCCAGTTCCAGCCAATGGTAAACTTTTGGTAGCGAAGCATATCCATCACGCCCACGGCCGGAAACGCCACTTTGCAGAGGTCGGGGCGCTGGGTCATGGTAGCACCTACCAGCAGGCCGCCATTCGAGCCGCCCGCGATGGCGAGGTGGTCGGCATCGGTGTAGTTGAGCACCTTCAGGTACTCGGCTGCCGCGATGAAGTCGTCGAATACGTTTTGTTTGTTCGGCGTCATGCCGGCTTTGTGCCAGGCCTCGCCGTACTCGCCGCCGCCGCGCAGGTTGGGGATGGCCAGCACACCGCCATTTTCGAGCCACAGCATGCGTGCTGCTGAGAAGCTGGGCGTCAAGGAGATATTGAAGCCGCCGTAAGCGTAGAGGTACGTCGGGTTTTTGCCGTTGAGCCTCACGCCTTTTTTGTGGGTGATGAACATCGGGATTTTCGTGCCGTCCTTGCTGGCGTAAAACACCTGCGTGGTCAGGTACTCCTCGGGCTTCACGTCCACCGTCGGTGCTTTGAACACCGTGCTCTGGTTGGTGGCTGGGTCGTACTTGTAGATAGTAGTCGGATACGTAAACGACGTAAAGGCGTAGTACAAGTCTTTGTCGGTGCGCCGCCCGCCGAAGCCCGCCGCCGTGCCGATAGCCGGTAGCGCTACATCGTATTTGTATTCACCCTTTTCGCTGTACACTTTCACCAGCGAGCTGGCATCGTGCAGGTAGGTGGCCAGCAGCGAGCCCGCTGCTTGGCTGATGCCTTCGAGCTTTTCTTTGGCCTCGGGAATAACCGTTTTCCAGCTGGCGGGCTGAGGGTGCTTAGGGTCGATACGCACCACTTTAAAGTTGGGCGCGTGGTCGTTGGTGTACACCAGCAATTCGCCGCCCACGTTGCCGATTACGCTGGTATCGAACTCATAACTGGTTTGAACAGTAACCCACGTATTGGCCTGTTTGGGGTCGGTGAGGTCGCGCACCAGTAGCTTGTTGCCATCGGCCTTGCTGTCGGTGAGCGAGATAAACAGGAAGCGCTCATCGTCGGTCACGCCCGCGATGCGGAAGCCCAACGCCTTGGTTTTGTCCTCGTATACCAGCTTATCGGCGGTCTGCGGCGTGCCGAGCTTGTGGTAGTACACTTTGTGGTACTCGTTTTTACCGGCCAGGCTGTTTTCGCCGGCCTTGGGGGCATCGTAGCCGCTGTAATAGAAGCCTTTGCCGGCCCACGACACGCCCGAGACCTTCACCCAGTTCAACTCGTCGGGTAGGGGCTGGCGGGTCTGCATGTCGAGCAGGTGCACCTTTTGCCAGTCCGAGCCGCCGCCGCTGGTGGCGTATGCCAAGTAGCGGTGGTCGTTGCTGAAGTGCATACCGGCCAGGGCGGTGGTGCCATCGGCCGAAAACTTGTTGGGGTCGAGCAGCACTACCGCATTTTCCAGCGGCTCCGTCTTCTTCACCGCGTAGATTACCGCCTGGTTTTGCAGGCCATCGTTCTTGCTGAAAATCAGCAAGTCGCCCTCTACGCTCGGCACGCCGTAGCGCTCGTAGTTCCAGAGCTTGGTGAGGCGCTCGCGCACTTTGTCGCGGAACGGAATACGGCTCAAATAATCGAACGTCACTTTGTTTTCGGCCGTCACCCATTCCTTGGTTTCGGGCGAGTCGAGCTGTTCGAGCCAGCGGTAAGGGTCGGCCACGGTGGTGCCGAAGTAGTCGTCGGTGTGCGCGTCGCGGCGCGTTTGGGGATAGGTCAAAGCAGTAGAAGTAGCGGTGGGGTGCAGGCGCTCGGCCGTAGCGGGCTCGGTCATGCGGTCGCGGCCCGAAGAGACTTTAGAAGGCGAAATGCCCGCCTGCGGCGGCGGGGTGGTGCGGCAGGCCGCCAATAGTAGCAGGCCAGCCGCAGTGGTCGAGATAGCAGTTGTTTTCATTATGTTCCTGAAGGAGAATGACTGAATTGGAGCATTGCATGTGCGTTGGTTTGAGCGGGCATACGTACTCCGGCCAGCTTATGCTGCGCCACCTGGCTGCTCGCGCTCGCGCAGGGCATCGGCTACGCGGCGGTCTACCAGCTCTTCTACCTGGCGCTGCTGGGCCGGGCTTAGCTCGGTGGGTAGGCTAGCGGTACGCCGCAGCTGGCGCAACTCACGACCCATGCTCAGGCGCAGCAAGCCAAAGAGCACCAAGCTCAGAATGCTCAGTATCAGAGCCAACGGCGCGAATACGCGGTTTAGCAGCGGTTCGGGCGGGGCGAGGCGGCCAGCAGGGCCTTTGGTGGCCGCTTGGTCGGCTGCTTCGGCCGCTTCGGCGGGGCCGGTGGCGGCGGTAGCGCTGGTGTCGGCGGTGGGGCCTTCGTCGTCGCGGCCGTTACCAGGGGGCAGGCCAGTAACTACGTAGTCGGTCAGGCGTTTTTCCAGCACTTGTAGGCGGGCCATGCGGGCTGGGTCGTGTTGCCGCGAGGGCGACGATTTTAGCTTGGTAACAATGGCTTTGGCAAGCGCTGCCAACCGGGCCGGGTTATCTTTCAAACCCTTGTAAATCTTACCCTTGCCTTCGATAGGCTGATACAATAGCGAATACACCCGCAGGCTATCGGGCCGCAGGCTAGCGGCCAGCGCGGGCAGTCCGCCTTCGCAGCGCAGGCTGCGCTTGAGGTTGGGGCGGCCGGCATCTTCGTACACGTAGCGCGCCGTGGCGCACCAGATTTGCACCTTCGACTCGTCGAGCGAGGGCTGGCCGAGCGGCGTTTGGGCGCGGGCGGGCCGCCCGGCTACCAGTAGCAAGCAGCACAACAAACCAGCAACCGGCAACCGGCGCGCCAACTTAAAAATGGGGTGCAACATACTGCTGGGCCTAAAAACGAATTGGGACCGGAAGGTACAACTCCTTCCGGCCCCAAGTATAAGCTGATACGTCTAGGCAGCCACTCCAGTCATTGGCTGGCTTTATTAGCAGGCGTTCCCTCAGGTTGGTGATGCAGCGCAGGCTAGTTTACGCCCAAATGTCGCCGGCTCACCTTGGCATCCGCGTACTGCGCAAAGTCCTTAAATTCTCGCTTGCCGATTATCGGCTGCCCCCCGTTGCTCACGCCACCTTCGTAGGAGGAGCCTAGCACCCGGCCATCGGCGGCATCTATAATTTCTGGCCCCACACTGGCCGCTGATGCCGCCTGCCAGCGCACATAGTTGTAGCGAGTGTCGCCTGTCCACACTGCTTCCTCAATAGCTGCGCGGGGCACCAGCTGCAATGGGAAGGGATATAGCTGCTTAATCTCAGCCTCTGTAAGGCGCTTATCTACATCATCTTGCACAACTAGCAGCGGTTTGGTTCGGATGGATTCTGCATTGGCATCGCCTTCGGCTCGCAGCGTGGCCCGCACTTCTTGCAGCTGTTCTTTTCGGTCGCGGTTCATGTCAGCCTTTAGCTTGACATCTTTGCGCAGTTCCTGCTGCAACTGTTTGAAAGCTATGATTATATCACTGGGATAAGCCGCATCCACCGGCAGCGACACCAAGCATTCTGTGTGCTCTTCGCCATCGCCAGGGCTGCTTAGCTGCAAGCCGGCCGACCAAGTTCCGCCAATTGGCCCCAAGCCCGATGGCCGGCTCGTACCTACTTTCTGCTTCAGGTAGTACAGCACTACGGTGCGGCCTGTAGCCGCCTGCATATTGGGCAGCGCCGACTTGGTCTTAAATTCTACCGCTGGGGAGAACTTCCAGAGCTGTGGGGCCAGCTGCTGTAGTTGGGTGTTGAGATAAGCCACGTAGGCTTTGTAATGAGCTAGCTCTTCGGGCTTATCGGCTAGTCTTTTTAGCTCCTTGGGGTCCTCCTCAGTCAGCAACACTACCAGTGGCTGCTTGCTGATTAACTCGACGTTTTTGTAGCGGTAAAAACCAAACCCGTACTGAGCCCAAGCTGTCGATGCTTGCAGCAAAAACGCCAGGCAAAACAAGAATAAAATCCTCATAAACAGCTTAATAAGCACAAAATAAAAGCAAGCTTTTTTCTAAAAACTTACTTTTATGTAAATTTCAGCACACAGAAAAATCTCGCCTACCTACCGAGCCGGCTCGGGCGCAATGCGAGTTGGCGTTTGTCGGCCCGCCACGATGCCGCTGGCACTGCGGGCAATGGCCGAAATAACCTCCGTCATATTCTTCACGTCGAGGCTGCTCACCTCATCGTCCACGCTGTGGTAAAGTTTATCGTCTGGAATCTGGTCGGTGCTGATGGTGTGAGCTGGCACGCCCAGCCGCGCCAGCGTGGCATTGTCGGAGCGATAAAACAGGTTTTGCGCGGGGTACGGGTCGGGCTCAAATTTGAACTCAGTGCCGACCAGATTGGCTTGCAGTAGCTTCCCAAAATCCGACTTGTCGTAGCCGGTGATGAAGGCGGTTTTAGGGCCAAACTTGGCTTCCTTGCCAATCATCTCAATATTGAACATGGCCGCTAACTCCTTAGGGTCGAGCTGCTGCGAAAAGTAGCGTGCCCCAAAGCCGCCGATTTCCTCGGCCGTGAAGGTCACAAAAATCAGCGAGCGGGCATTGTCGTGGCGCTTTTTGAAATATTCGGCCAGGGCCACCACAGCAGTAGTGCCGCTGGCATCATCGTCGGCCCCGTTGGCGATGGAGTCGCCCGCCACGGGCTTGAGAATGCCCAAGTGGTCGTAGTGGCCCGAAAAAATAACTTTTTCGTTTTTGCGGGCGGCATCCCGACCGGGCAGGTAGCCGACCACGTTGCGTAGCGTCAGGGGTTTAGTGGCGGTGCTGGCCAGCACGCGAAAGGAAGAGGGAGCCGGCCCCGCCGCCAGCACGCACACGCTGGAATACGGGCTGGCCGCCTGCTCGGCCCGCAGCTGTGGCTTGTTAAACTGCTCGGACAGCGATTTGAACGTGGCCGCCTGGGCGGGGTCAAACAGCACCAGTGTGTTTTTGGCCGGCCGGAAAATCTCGCGAAAGTGCGGCTGCACCTTATCGTCGGGGCCGAGCACCAATACCCGTACGCTGTCTTTTTCGGTCCAGGTGAGCTGGGGCTGGGTGGTGCGGGCAAATAGGCGGTCGGCGGGCAAGGCCTCGCCGTTGAGTGTCACCTGCAAGCTCGTCACATTCGACTCATAGGCTGGGAACTCCTGCATAAAGCCTGTAGCGCCCGGCAGCGGCTGCAAGCCGATGCGCTGAAACTCGCCGGCCAGAAACTGCGCGGCTTTGAGTTGACCGGGCTGGCCGGTGGCACGGCCCTGCATGTCGTCGGCGGCCAGGGTAGTGAGCACGCGCTGCACAGTGGCGCTCGAAACGGCCATCTTGGTTTGCGCCACTGAGGGCACCAGGCTACCTACTACGCAGACAGCGGCCAAAAGAATACGCATCGTATCGTTTTTATCAGTTACTATTTTCTGCTATTTACCAGCTGTCGTCACCAGCGGGTCGATGGCTACGACGGCCGCCGCTAGGTCAGTTTCCGAGCTAAGGCCGCCTTTCCGGGTTTTCAACGCAGCCAGCGCTGCCGGCTGCCCGGCCAAGGCCTGCTCTAAGGCTGCTCGCTTGAGGCGTATGGCCGTGAAGTGCCCATCGGCGGGCCAGCGCAGGTAGTAATGCGTTTGCTCTTCAAGTACTTTAATACTAGTGCCAGAGGCATACCCACCGCCTTCTATAACCTTATCTACAATTTTTTTCTGCACAAATTTGAGCAGCTGCATCTGGGTGCCATCGGCCAGCACTTCGCCGCACCCTCCGCTCGTTTCGGTGGGTAGCAGGGCGGCCGAGTAGCACAGGAAGCGCCGCGTCGGCCCAGCATTAGCTAGGCTAAACTCACGCACCTGTGTCAGCGGCACAATAATGGAATCGCCCTGCGGCCGCCGCACCCGCAGCTCCTGGTGGTACACATCGTACTTCAGGGGCACCACTACGGGAGGCCGGTCGGGGGTCAGGCGCAACGTGGCCGTTTCCCAGCGCGCTACCAAAAACGGGTTACCCTGCACTGTATTAGAGTTGGCCGGAGCCATCGAGTAGCCGTTGTTGAAATTTTTATTGACATCACGGCCCAGGTCGGTGTTCTGGGCGTGGCTCAGCAGTGGCAGCCCCAGGCAGGCCAGCAAACCACTAAACACGAATGCAGATTTATAAAAGGTCATGTTTCCAGTAACTTAAGCTTAGCTACACGAATGCGCTAAATTTTCAAACAGCGCACGCTTACGCCACCGTTAGCACGAGGTCGTCGGCGAGCACGCGGGTGCCCTCACCGAGCGTGATGGTGCCCACCGTAAGCGCTTCGGGGGCGGTGATGGTGGTTTCCATTTTCATAGCCTCTATCACGAAGAGGGGCGCATTTTTGGGCACTTGCTGGCCGGCTTGCACCAGCATTTTGCTCAGCAGGCCTTGCAGCGGGGCGGCTACTTGCTTGGGGTTGGCGCGGTCGGCTTTGGCGTTGTGCACGGTTTTTACCTCCACGCTTTGGTCGCGCACTTCGAGGTTGCGCGTCTGGCCGTTGAGAGTGAAGAACATGGTTCGCATACCCTCTGAATTGACCGGGCCGATGGATTGAAGCCGGATGATAATCGACTTGCCCCGCGCTATTTCGATGATAGTTTCCTCGCCTTCCTTCAGCCCAAAGAAGAATACGGGCGTCGGAATACGGCTCGCGTCGCCGTAGCTCTTGCGAAACTCCCAATAATCGGCAAATACCTTGGGATAGAGCAAGCTGGATAGCAAGTCGGTGAACTGCGCGTACGGGTGCGTTTTCTCAAACTCGGCCCACTCCTTGTCAAAATCAATCGGGGCCAGATGCTCGCCCGGCCGGTCAGTAAAGGGCTTTTCATCGCGCAGCACGGCGTGCTGAATATCGGCGGGCCAGCCGCCCTCGGGCTGGCCAATGTCGCCGCGCAGCAGCTCGCGCACCGACTCGGGGAAATTCAGGGTTTCGCCTCGGTCTAGCACGTCCTGCGGCGTGAGGTTGTTCGACACCATGAAGAGCGACAAGTCGCCCACCACTTTAGAAGAGGGCGTCACTTTCGGGATATCGCCCAGCAATTGATTAGCGTCGTGGAAGCGCTGCTTCACTTCCTCAAACTTATCGAGCAAGCCCAGCGCTGCCGCCTGCGGCCGCAGGTTAGAGTACTGCCCGCCCGGAATCTCGTGCTCGTACACCTCAGCCGTGCCCGCCAGCAGGCCACTTTCGAAAGGATAATACTGCTCGCGCAGCGCCTCGAAGTAGTCGCTAAATTGATTGAGACTGGCCTGGTCGAACTCGCGGTGGCGTGGCGAGTGGCGCAGCATTTCGACTACCGAGTTGAAATTGGGCTGCGAGGTGAGGCCCGAGAGGCCGCCCAGCGCCACGTCAATCACGTTTACGCCTGCCTCTACGGCTTTCAAATACGTGGCGGCTTGCAGGCTGCTCGTGTCGTGGGTGTGCAGGTGAATGGGAATTTTCACCGTTTCGCGTAGCGCGGGTATCAGCTCGGCGGCGGCGTAGGGCTTGAGCAAGCCCGCCATATCCTTGATGCAGAGGATGTGCGCGCCAGCTTCTTCGAGCTGGCGCGCCAGCGTGAGGTAGTAGTCGAGGTTGTACTTGGGGCGGCTGGGGTCAAGGATATCACCGGTGTAGCAGATGCTGCCTTCGGCGAGGCCAGGCGTTTGGCGGCGCACGAAATTGATGCAGCCTTCCATGCCCTTCATCCAGTTCAGCGAGTCGAAAATGCGGAATACGTCGATGCCCTTTTCGCTGGCTTCGGCTACGAATTTTTCGGTCAGATTATCAGGGTATGCTTTGTAGCCCACGCCATTAGCACCGCGTATCAGCATTTGCAGCATGATGTTGGGCACAGCTTCGCGCAGCCGGCTCAAACGTGCCCACGGGTCTTCGTGCAGGAAGCGCAGGGCTACATCGAAGGTCGCACCGCCCCATACTTCCATCGAAAATGTCTGCGGGTGCTGGCGGGCGTAGCGGTCGGCCACCTTCAGCATGTCGATGGTGCGCATGCGGGTGGCCAGCAAGCTTTGGTGGGCGTCGCGCAGCGTGGTATCGGTGTAGTGGATGTACGGCTCGTCGCGCAGCCACTTGGCAAAATTTTCCGGCCCCAGTTCCAGCAGCTTTTGGCGGGTACCATCGGCGGGCGGTATACTGAGG
>CAXUKA010000054.1:0-23403 GCA_964251335.1 uncultured Hymenobacter sp. | reverse complement strand
TCCTCATCGTGTACTTCCCCATCCTGGCTCTCACGGGGGGGGCGGGCAAGATGTTCCGGCCGATGGCGCTCACCGGGAGATTCGCCGTTGTGGGCGCGATGCTGCTGTGCCTCACCTACGTACCGGCCGTGTCGGCCTGGGCACTGCGCAAAAACATCAAAGAGGAGGGCACCCTAGCCGACCGCATCATGAAATTTCTGTACCGGGGCTACCAGCCGCTCATCACGGGCGCACTGCGGCGGCGGGGGCTGGTGGTGGGCAGCGCGGTGGCGCTGCTGGCGGGGGCCATTGTGGTGTTTCTGAGCATGGGTGGCGAGTTTGTGCCCCAGCTCGACGAGGGCGACTTCGCGGTAAACGTGACCCTGAAACCCGGCAGCTCACTAAGCCAGAGCATCGCTACTACTACCAAGGTGCAGCAGATTCTGCTCCGGAAATTTCCCGAAGTGGCGCAGGTGGTAGGCAAAATCGGCACCTCCGAAATCCCTACCGACCCCATGTCGCTGGAAGACTCCGACCAGATTGTGGTGCTCAAAGACCAGAAGGAATGGACCTCGGCCCACTCGCGGGAGGAGCTGGCCAATAAGATGCAGGCCGCGCTGGCGGGCATTCCCGGCATCACGCTGGAGTTTCAGCAGCCCATCCAGATGCGGTTCAACGAGCTGATTTCGGGCTCGAAGTCGGATATCAGCATCAAGCTCTATGGCGACGACCTGGAGGTGCTGTATGACAAGGCCACGGCGGCCGGGGCGCTCATTCGGCCGCTGGCCGGGGTAGGGGACTTGAAAGTGGAGCAAATCGCGGCCCTGCCCCAAATGCGCGTCACCTACGACCGCCCCAAGCTGGCCCGCTACGGCCTCAACGTAGAAGACCTTAATACGCTCATCCGCAGCAGCTTTGCGGGCGACGTGGCCGGGCAAGTATTTGAGGGTGAGCGCCGCTACGACCTGATAGTGCGCCTCGACTCGGCCCATCGGCGCGGCATCACCGACTTGAGCAGCCTCTACGTGGACTTGCCCGACGGCCAGAAAATCCCGCTCTCGGAAGTCGCCACCATCGCCTTCCGCAACGCCCCCATGCAGGTGAGCCGCGACGATGCCCGCCGCCGCATCAACATCGGCGTGAACGTGCGCAACCGCGATGTGGAGAGCCTGGTGGCCGAAATTCAGCAAACCCTGGCCGCCAAGCTGCCTTTGCCTGTGGGCTACACCATCGCCTACGGCGGGCAGTTTGAGAACCTCCAGCAAGCCAAAGCCCGTCTGCAAATCGCGGTGCCGGTGGCGCTGACGCTCATTTTTCTGCTGCTCTTCCTCTCGTTCCGGTCGGTGAAGCAGGCCATGCTCATTTTCACGGGCATCCCGCTGGCGGCCATTGGGGGCATTCTGGCGCTGTGGGCGCGGGGGATGCCGTTCAGTATTTCGGCGGGCGTCGGGTTCATCGCCCTCTTTGGAGTGGCGGTGCTCAATGGTATCGTACTGGTGGCCAGCATTAATGAGTTTGCTGCTGAGGGAGTAACCAGCGTATATCTGCGGGTAATGCGGGCCACGGCCGAGCGCTTCCGCCCGGTGCTGCTGACGGCGGCGGTGGCCTCGCTGGGCTTTTTGCCGATGGCACTCAGTTCATCGGCCGGGGCCGAGGTGCAGAAGCCGTTGGCCACGGTGGTTATCGGCGGGCTGATTTCGGCCACGCTGTTGACGCTGCTCGTGCTGCCTGTGCTCTACACCCTGCTTACCAAAGACGGTGAGCCGAGCCCTTCTGAACCGGAGCCGGCCGAGACCTCCCATTCGAAGGCGGTGCCCGTTGCGGCGGGGCTGTTATTGCTGACATTGTTGGGTGGCACTTCTTCGGCTAGCGCCCAGACTACTGCCGCGCCGGCTCCACCCAGCGGCCCGCTCAGCTTGGCGCAGGCCTTGCAAACTGGTTTGGGTCAGAGCCTGCTGTTGCAAGGCTCAGCCCTCGAAACGGAGCGCCAACGTGCTCTTACCCGCACCGGCTACGACATTCCGCGCACGCTGGTCGATTATCAGTACGGGCAGATTTCGGGGCCGCTCCACGACCAGAGCTTCAACGTGATTCAGCAAACGTCGCTGCCGGCGCTGTACGCGGCCCAGCGCAAGCTGCTAAATACCCAAACCACCACGGCCGAGCAGCGCGCCCGCGTACAGCGCCGCGAGCTGGCCCAGACCATCCGCCTCAGCTACTACCGCCTGCTGGCCGACTACCGCCGCCTGGCCTTGCTGCGCCAGCAGGATAGCCTCTACCGGCGCGCCGCCCACGCCGCCAGCGTGCGCTACCGCACCGGCGAAACCAACCGCCTCGAGCAGGTATCGGCCGAGGCCCGCTCCCTAGAATTACAAAACAAGCTCGCCACCCTGCGCACCACCGTGCAGGTGCAGCGCCAGCAGCTGGGCGTGCTGCTGAATGCGGGCGGCCCGGTGGCCATCGACACGACGGCCCAGCTGGTGGCCCCGCTGGCCGTGGCCGACACAGTGGCCCTCTCGCCTGATACCAACCCCACGCTGGGGCTGCTGCGTCAGCAAATAACTGTCAGCCAGCAGCAAACCAAGGTGGAGCAGCTGCGTCGCCTACCTGATGTGCGGGTGGGCTACTTCAACCAGAGCATCAACCAGGAGCGCGGCTTTTCGGTGGGGCAAGTCGGGCTGTCGCTGCCGCTGTTGGGTGGGGTGCAAAAAGCCCGCGTGGCCGCCGCCCGCCTCGGCGAGCAGGCCGCCAGCACCCAGCTCACCTACGTGCAAGCCCAGTTGGCGGGCCGCCTGGTGGGCTTGCGCCAGCAGTTGGCCCGCGCCCGCGCCTCGCTGAATTACTACGAGCGCACGGCCCTGCCCCAGGCCCGCCTCATTCTGAACACCGCCGAAAAAAGCTTCCGCGCCGGCGACGTGGACTACGTGACCTACGTGGTGAACACGGAGCCCGCCTGGCGCATCCGCCAGGCTTATCTCGACCAAGCCGTGCAGTACGACGAGCTGGTCATCGAGCTGCAAGCCCTCACTGGCACGGAGTTGCAGTAATCTTTCTTTCTGATTTTGTCTTTGATTATGAAGTATATAGTAAGCGGTTTTTCGATTGGGGTGCGCCTTCAGGTAGCCAGTATAGGAGTACTGGTTGTCGGCTTAGTAGGGTGCCACTCCAAGGCCAGCCAGCCAGCGGAAGTGGCCAGTCAAAAGATGGAGGCTATTCCGGCCGCCCCGGTTGCGGGCGCGCCCGATGTAGTGAGCATTTCGCCGGCTCAGTATTCAGCAGCGGGTATCGAGATAGGCGGTTTCACGCGCCAAAACATGACGACCAACGTGGTGGCCAACGGTACTATCGACGTGCCACCGCAAAACCAGGCGTCCGTTTCGGCGGTGCTGGGCGGCTACGTGCAGACTGTGCAGGTGCTACCCGGCCAGCACGTAAATAAGGGCCAGGCCATCGCGGTACTGCGCCACCCCGACTACCTCAAGCTGCAACAGGAGTACCTGCAAAGCCAGGCGCGAGTGCGGTTTTTAACGCAGGAGCTAGCTCGCCAGCGCACCCTCGACGCCGAAGATGTAGGCGCCCGCCGCAAATTGGAGCAAGCCCAGGCCGACTACGCCACTGAGCAGGCCACGGTGCACTCGCTGGCCGGGCAGCTACAACTGCTGGGCCTGAATCCGCTGCGCATCAGCGCCGCTCACCTCACGCCGAGCGTCACGCTGGTGTCGCCCATCGCGGGCTTCGTGAAGGCGGTTAATATCAACCCCGGCCAGTACGTGAGCCCCCAAATTGTGCTGGCCGAAATCGTGGACCGCTCCGACCTGCACCTGGAGCTGAAGGTGTTTGAAAAAGACATTGCCCGCGTGCACAAAGGCCAGCATATCCTCTTCAAAGTGCCCGCCAGCACGGTGCCCCAAGAGTATGGTGCGCAGGTGTTTTTAGTGGGCAAAGCCTTTAGCGATGACGCCCACACCGTGAGCGTGCACGCCCACCTCGACGCCGACAACGAGGCTCTGCTGCCCGGCCAGTACGTGGCCGCCCAGATTCAAACAGCCAGCCACCAACAAACCACGCTGCCCGACGCGGCCGTGATTCAGGGCGAAGGCTACAGCTACATTTTCGCCCGCCAGCCAGCGAAAAATGGCGCAGGCTACCAATTTCGGCGATACAAAGTCAAGGCCGGCCCCGTTCAGAACGGCGACCGCGCTATCGAGCCGCTTGATGTGCTGCCCGACACCGCGCAGCTGGTGCGCCAGGGCGCGTATTTCCTCGAAGCCGAGCTAACCAAGGGCCAGCAAGCCGATTAACGCCATGATGCTTTTGCAAGTAACGGCTGCTGCGGCCTCATTCTGGCTCGCCATGACCAGCCTATCGTTATAGCTGCCCGTGGTTGTAGCCCTGCTGTTTATGGTCACTGAAGAGTTGCTTGCCGAGGCCCATTCGGAGGATGAGTCGCCCTGGCTAACAGCCGCCTTTTTCGTGGGGTCCCTGCTTTCGGCTGCTGGTCAGAGTCGCCTAATCACTTTCTCAGCCACTCGCAACGGTTCGTATTTACGAAACCGTTAAACACCAGGTAACTAATAACTGAGTAAAACCTTAATGGAAGTGGTGGGTCAGCGCGTCAAGCCTTACTTCGGCTTGGTCTGAAAAACGCCGGTCGGCGGGAAAGTTCGCAACTCTAAGTTCGAGAGCACTATCAGCGGCGAGAGCCTCATGCGGCTGCTTAGCCGCGAGCCGGGTGTAGCTGTGTTTGAGGGCAGATTACCTGAGCGACCTGACCCACCATTAAGCAAAAAGCCCTCAAGCAAAGCGCACCCAGGCGCTTTTCCTAATGGTGGCGTAGGCTAAGCAGCAGTTCTGGCAGCCAGGAAATCCACTACTTCTGCCACACTCAGACGGCCCATTGCAAACTGCGTGAGTAGATGCTGCTGCGAATCGGCCACCGCGAAGGCTGTGCCATCGGGCAGCGAATGCGCGCCCATGATATAGTAGCGCCGAGGTACTGGCGCGACCGGAGTAGGAAGGGCGATGGTGGGAGCGGAAAACTTGGGCATGCTCAAAAGTAGCCGAGCCATACATAGGCATGGGTACAAACAGGCCCAACTGCCGGTGACAGGGGACGAACGACTGTTTTGGCAGGCCGAATAAAAGCACTCTTTCGCGTTGTACCGAGAAAAGCAGAGGCTTTTATCCCTGCAAAAACAGGGCAAAATGAATTGGCCTTACCTAGCTCCGCAAACGGTGTAAAATCGGCTTAAATCTTCGTGAAGCCCAGCGCCTGAATGGCCGCTAGCTGAGTGGCACTGACTTCGCCTTCCAGCACCACGCCCGTTGTGCAGGCGCAGGCATTGCAAACGGCGGCTGGCGCAGCCTGGGTAGCGTAGGCGTTGACTAGGCTAATGCCCTGTTGGTTAAGGAAAGTGGTCGCCGCAGTTTCAAGTTGCTGCGGGGTGGGGGCCTGGCCCCAGCGGTCGGCGCAGTACGTCTGGGCGTAGCGCACCTTAATGCCAGAGGACTGTTTAGCAGGTGCGGGCTCAATATCGGGCTCATGGCAGAGCGAGCAACCGGTGCCAGCCAGGGCGAGCAGGCTACTAAGTAACCAGGCAGTAGGGCGAAGAGCGTTCATTAGCAGGCAGGAAAGAGGAAAAGTGCATTCATAAATTCAGATACCTTTCACCTTCGTTCTGGTTGCATTCGCAACGCGACTAATCTGTACCGGAAAAAGCATTGCCGATTTCACTCCCATTCGGGTGGGGTGGTGGCGCTTGGGCCCTGTGAGTTGGGTGACATGCGTAAATGGTGAGAAGCAATTAAATTAGCATATTGCCTATATTCGGCTTCTTATCTAATGATTAGTCGCATGTTGCTTTCCTCTCTGCTTTTGGATATCTCTATAGACCTGACGGTCATTAGAGATAACGAAGTCAGGTATACCAAACTGGTCACCTTTGTGCTACTGATAGTGCTGGCCATCACGATTGGGGCGCACTTATGGATGACAGGTATGGAATGGATTGACGCTGCCAGCAGCTTACGGAAAATAGGTGGTGGGCTAATTCTAGCCCTTTCAGGCCTGTTTATTATTGGCCCCTTATGGCTGGGGTATTTCGTAGGTGCGCAGCTGGTAGAGTTGCTGTAGTGCAAGAAACAAACACTTGATATCTAGCATCTTAATCTATTATCTTAAACAACGAAGCCCGACTGGCAATTGCCAGTCGGGCTTCCTCAATCACCCTTTGGCATCTCACAAACATCAAAGGGCTGCAAAGGCAGTAAATATGCGCTGCCAGTGCCTGAAGCGGGATTGCACCTTACTGGTGTAATCCCGCTTTTCTATGAAAAAACGCGGTAAACTCGACAAATACAGGTCGCACCTCATTGACGGGGTTGACCTCAAAGAAGGTGAATTGCACAAACTGACCAAGTACAGCAAGGCCCACGGCCTGCTGTGTCCAATGGCCGCAAGCGCCAAGTGCTCTGCGACACGGGCGGACGGTTTTAGCAACTAGTAGTGCACTCGGCCAACGGCCACGACAGCCGTGGGGCTCAACTGCTGCTGCCTGCAACAAGCTTCGTCCAGCCTGAGCTAGTCGGCTGCGTAGTGTGCTCTGCCTGCGTACCTGATACCCGCCCCGGCTGGCAGTACACCCCGGCAACATCGGCAGCAAGCCAGCGCCAGCCGAGAACCTGGCCCGCGCTGGCTTACTGCCTATCAAAAACAGCAGTAGTCATGAGCGCTGGCGCAACGTGATAGTGGTACCTGATTGCGGCCGTTGCCGGGGCAGTCGGCTGGGAAATCCTGCTTACTAAGGTTATGCCCCCTGCGGCGGCTGAAGTAGCTACCCTTAACTTAGTGTTTGCACGAAAACCTTTATAAATGAAATTAGTCTACTGCGCTGCCCTTGCGATGATGCTGGCTGCTACACTGCCGGGGCAGGCTCAGATACTCCCGCCGCCGTCTGATACCGACACAACCAGTCATGCCGACGATAGTGGCCAAGTGCGGTACCGCATGGGCACTATCACCAAAGAAGATGGCACTACTATCACCGGCTACATGCCCTGCAACCTTGTCGGCTACGGCGGGGGTAAACTCATTTATTACATGCCGCCGCTTAGCATCGATGCGCAGCTGCGCCACCGTCATACTATTAAAATTCCGGAAATCAAGCAGATGGCTGTGCATGGCCGTTTGTACGAAACGGTGCAGCGCGAGGGTAAAAACATCGATATCCTAGCGCTACAGCTATTCGATGGCCCTATTTCGCTGGCCATGTACGCCGAGCCCAGGGCCATTCCGCTGCCTCTTCCTATTCCGATGGGCGCGTACACAGCCGTCCCCGTGCTGCATATCAAAATTTCGAATAAAGACCACTGGTATCTACGCCGCAATGGCGTGTGTACCGAAATGCCCCGTGCCCATTTTGCCGAATTGATGAGTGCCTACTTGGTCGACAAGCCGGAACTGGCCGGCAAAGTTGCGCGTCAGGAGCCCAGCTATCTGTACGCCAATACGCCCGCCATCATTACCGAGTATAACCGGGCTAAGGCAGGCGGGCAGTAGGTACAGCTGGCTTCGTACGTGAGTAAATTCAGTGCGTTTTTAAATAAAAAAGCCCTCTTAGCTGCATGACTAGGAGGGCTTTCTCTTTTTATTTCTGCCCAGGCCAAGAGGCCGCTAGCGGTGGCCGAAGGTATAATTGGCCCCGACACCTACATTCAAAAAAAGACGCTCGTTAAAATAGATAAAGCTCTCCCGTTTGATACTCATCAAGCCGCTGGCAGTCAGGTCTAGGTTAGGCAATATAGAATAACGAACAGCAGGTCCAAGCGTTAGGCTAAAGCTGGTACTGCTACCGCTATATTCTTCATATACAGGGTCAGTATTCGCCGTGGTGTAATACGAGCCATGACTAGCTTTATGTGATACGGTCGCGCCTCCTAGCGCGTCGAGGTGGAAACGCTTAGCAGGAAGTGTAAGCGAATAGCGGAGCAATACTGGCAGCGTGAAATAATTGATGCGCGTGGTAGCCGTGCTAATAGCTGGGCGGGGCGTGGTATACTCAGCATAGTAAGAGTTTACCTTCCATTGATACGTTAGGCCCGCCTGCACGGCTAGGCGTGGCGTTAGTTGCAGGCCCGCAGTGAGGGCAGGGCCAATTAGCGTTGGGCCGCTTTCTCTGGTCTTAAAAAAGCTATCAGTGAGCAGATTAGCCCCAAGCCCCACATAGTAGCGCGACGATGCCGGAGTAGTTTGGGCGTGGCTAGCCAGCGGCAGCAAAGTGCTCAGTAAGCCGGTGGTAAACAGCAAACGACGAAACATGAGAAAAATGGAAAGATGAAGATTGGATGTGCAAGATAGATTCCTTACTGCTTCCCAGCGTTGCATCCTAGCCATCCTTTTTGTCCTATGCCCGGCTGCCTGATTCTGCCAATCGACTACGCTACCTAGGCGCTGGCGCTGCTGTTGGTCGCTATTCGGGCCAAGGGGCTGGTGCTAACCGAAGATTTGCTCGACTTGCTCAACTCGCAGGTCGTGGCAGCCAGTGCCGAACACGTAGCCAGCGTGGGCGTGTTGTTCGACCGGTACAGCCGCATCAGGGACATGAAAGATATCGACCGTACCAAGGCCCTGCCTATCAAGGTGCTGAAGAAATACCTGAAAAAGGTAAGCCTGAGCAAGTTAGAATACATATCTAGCTACACGGCCCGCCCCAAGGTACTGCCCGTCAACTCGCGAGCCATCAACCACATTGCCTGAGGCCTAGCCCGCGCCAAGCTTCGCGATAAGAATGGGGTAAAGCCTAAAGTCCGGTTCGCCAAGGCTTTTTAAGTCAGCATCAACCGCTTCATCGACGTAGTGACGCTTAGCATTCAGATAGGGTCTGTTTTACGCAGCCACGAGCACGAATTACTACAATGAGTGATTCAAGCAATCCTAGTAGGGAGTAGACTTAATAAGCCGTGGGTCCCCTGAGAAAACAAAAACCCGCTCTACGTGCTGTAGAGCGGGTTTCTTGTAGTCCGTAGGGGGCTGGAAACCATCATCTAGAATTGTCTAGAGTAGGATAGAGGCATCTATAAAACAGCTTCGGGATAGTAGGGAAAATATTCGGAATCTATATAACACTACTTTCTGCTATCTGAATAAACTGATGGGTCCCCTTAAGGGTCCCCTCCCCAGCGTACCAGCAATTCGTTTTGCCGCGAACTACTCGCCGCCCACCTGTTTCGCTCGCTGGTCTATGTGCGCCCACTCGTAGACGACTGGATGCTTGACTACAACACGCAATGGCCGCACCAGGCCTTGCATTTTATGACCCCCATCGAATTTAAACAAGCTGCTTAACTTCTGCTAGCTACTGGCTTACCGAATAGGGAAACGTACAGGAAAATCATAGGCCGCTCTTGATAGCCCGCCTTAAATGGATATGCATTACATCTCCTCGAAGGTTATTTTCACCGGTTTAGTTAGGTCTTCATTATAAACCTGCTTGGCCCGCAGCACATATTGTTTGCCTCTTTCCAGCTCTACCTGCAGTTGGGCATTGCGCTTCTCCCCGCTGTCATCGTCACCCTGGACGTAGCGCAACGCACCGTTATCGTTTTCAAACAGCACGAGCACCGTATCACCTTGGCCCGATGTCTTAACGCTATAGAGGCCGGAGTCTGGTGGGGTGACTGTGAAGTTACGTTGCGCGCCATTGACTACGTTCAGCGGTTCTGTTTGCGCCAGATTTAGGCTTGCTATCGCGGCCTTAATCGGGGGATATGCTTTGCGTATCCAGGCTATATCGAGCGGTGATAATCCTCCGGCCGGGTAAATGCCGATTTTATCGTAGGGGACGGGCTTTCGCACCAGGCCAGGGTCAAACCAATATTCCATTACTGAATTCGCGTCCCATTTCGAGCCAGTTACGCTGCTCGGGTCCGTTTTGCTTAAGATATTATCGTATATCCGCTGCCGCGACCAGTTATTGCGGGTGCCTTCGCCAAAGCTGGCATACACAGCATCCTCATCCCATTCTATACCCGAGAAGGGCGACTGATGCTCGTGCATGAGCCCCAGCGTATGGCCTATTTCATGCAGGGCAGTATCATGGCCGTAGGCATCGGTTAAATCCCAGCCCAAATTCATGGTGCGCTGATTCGAGTTGCTTATGGCGAGAATATCTTCCCGCCCCACGCACGACCAAGAGCCATCACCCTGTAAAAAGCCAATCCGAACCTCGGCCTTTTCTCGCGAAGACACTTCCTGGAACTGTAAGCCAATGCCCAGGGATTGCCACTGGTCAAAGGCCCACCGCACTACGTTCTGCTGGGCCAACTCCCCAGCCCAGGTCCGCCATTCAGTGGTCCCGTCCGATAGCTTGATAGTGGAACCTTCTCCGGGGTCGTTGAAAAGGTAATAGTGCAGCACCGTGCCATTAACCCAGCGTTTCTTAGCACCAACCACAATAATTGCCCGCTCGGCCGACACGCCGTCGGCGAATACGGGCATCGGGGGAAGCTTAACTGCACAGTATAGGCGGTCTGCGCTCCGCGAATCGGTGGGCGTTACCGGTTGCTCGCCGGGAGTAGCGGCGGCAGTAGCTGCTTGGGGTTGTTCCGCTTCCGAGGATGAATGCTGCATAAAACAAGGGTTTGAAGAAAAGGTCGTTACTGCGGGGACGGGTCACTTGCGGGAGCTTGATAAATTGTAGCTAAGGCCAACATACCAGGATGTGATGTTAATCACCCGCGTGGGTACTTCGGAGGTGCCAAGGTCCTTGATCGCGTGCTCGTGGCCTTCTCCGTAGCCATTAGCTAATCGGGTTACCCGGCCGCCCGCAATGCCGGCCGACAAAACGGCCCGCTGGGTGTTGCCTAGTAGGAGCGCCGGTCCCAGCAGCAGTCGTAAACCATCGTTCTGGGCACCTACCCCCAGCGCTATCCCGGCTCCCAGGCCCGGCTTCAACCGGTATTCGAAATTGATGAAGACACTGGCGCCCACCCCGCTAAACCATTCGTCGTCGTTCTGCCGCACGATTTTCTTCCGGGCTAGGTAACCTTTGTGTGTAGTCGTATCGGCCGCGTTTGACCTCACTCGCCCGGGTATTGAATCATTGACGAAAGAAAATCGATGGTCCACTAAACCGGTCCAGTAAGGCCCCACGGACCCGGTGATACGGAAGCGGGGCAGTAGTAAAATAGTAACGCTCTGCTTGGGTAGGGTGCCTATGGCAAGCCCCGGGGGTTGTTGATAATCACTCCGCAGCTTATACTCCACCGTTACGTCCACCTCGTCTTTGTCTTCTGGTAAGAGCAGGGTCGACGACGGCCGCACCGCTTTTCCTACCTGAAGTTTTACCAGCACGTTGCCCAGCACGGCGATTTGTTTTTGATAGGCCTCAGTGGCTGTCTCTTTTAAATAGGCTTGTAGGTGGTCGAGGAAAGTTTTAGTGCCAGGGGGTATTACCCTACCGCCTATCGATGTTAGTACAGTCGTCAAGTCCTTTTGTAACTGCTGTGGTTTGTCAATGAACTGCTGGGCGGAAATAGTGCTGGTCGAAAAAACTTCCTTCACGAGTTGGGTGCGTTGTGCTTCGTCGGCTAACGCGTTCGGCCAATAATCTGCCTGGTAAGTGTTGCTAAGCGCCTCCACCAACTCTTTATACTTGCGGCCTTTTCCGTCCAGGGCCTCTATTTGCTTAAACAGGTCGGCCAGGGACTGGGGGGGAGCCGGGGCATCCGCGCCCCCGCCCCCGGCAGCTGGCGTTGCGGGGGCAGCGGCTTTGTCAAATTCTGCGGCTATTGAAAACTGGCGCTCGTAGGCTTTCCCATCCACCTCCGCCGTGTATTTCAGCCAGTTGAGATTGTCAAAAGTGAAAACCAAGGCGCTCCCGGGCTTCACGTAGCGGGGTAGGTCAAGGGGGCTCTTGATTGCATATGCCTGCCTCTTGCTGGCTGCTCGTTCCTTACCATCTGGCACGGAGTTTAGCGTGGCAACAGCCGGATAACGGGTGGCAAATTGCCGGGCCAGCGCTGTCAAGAAGCCCTGCTCGATAGCTTGCTCTGTTACGGTGGTTGGCTGACTTGGTAACAGCAACTGCCGGGGGTAAGAGTCAGGTGCCCCGGTTAGTAATGCCCGGGGGGCGCCCGTGGCCGCAGCCGCGCGCAGGGCCCGCAATAGCTGATAAGCTACCGCGGTGGCGTCGAAGGTTGGTCCGGTTGCCCATATCTCCTGCTGAGGAAGCTTGCTGCCCCCCGGGAGAGGGTAATCTTTTACCGTGACCTGATAAGCCGCAGTCTCGTTGGCCTTCGCCTGGGCTTTGCGTATGGCTGAGGTGGAAGTTTTCTTGTCGGGGTCTTTTTGGGTGACTTCCTGGCCGGGAGCGCCTAGCGCGCTGTAAGGCGTGACAGTGATTGTCTGAGCGGCGGCCGGTAGGCCCCCAAAGACGCTTACTAGGTTTATCGCTATTAAGAAAAACCGGCGGGGTAAAGATTTTTTCTTCATTGAGGAGTATGCTAAGCTTACGTTCTGGCAGCCATTAGATTATAAAGTAAATCACTATTGAAAATTAAGTTTTTACCGTAATTAGCTTAGAGCCCACGCCAAGCCTTCGTGGATAGATTTTGCTGATAACTAGATGCTTGACGAGCTAAGCAATATTCCCGTTAGGCTTGCGGGCGTATTCAATTTCGCCGTGGCTGACGTCGAAGTATCGTATTGCTTCAGGGGGGTAACAAGCCCAGCATAGTTGTGCTCTGATTACCACTCAACGCGCCCGTGCATTCAACTTGCCGGATACCGGGGGCCGTCATGCTACCGGCTAAAAGAACGGCCGCTAGCCGCGATTCGCTAGTTGAGCGTTGGCTTCTTCGAGGACTCTTGCTAGATTATCATTAGCCGTCTTCGCAGCCCCGGAGAATATCGTATTCACTTTAGTAGTAGTAGTGGTCAAAATAGAATGCACTTCGTCCCTGGTGGCCGGGGCCGCATTACTCAGTCTATCTTTCACTTGGGCGGTTGCCTCGTGCAGGATAGACTGCACGGCATTTCCGGCGCTAGCTGTTTCTCGGGCAGGCTGCGGGCCAAAGGAATCCAAGGCCGTTAGGGGGCGAGCAGCTGCACCATTCGCGACGGCAGCTATGTTGCTTGCTACCTGAACTTTGGTGTCAATGGCCATATTCTTTTTGATGTCCTTAATGCCATTGACGTACCCCAGGACGGACGTCCAAAAGCCGGATCCGCCGCTGGCCAGCAGGCCAAGCAACGGCCAGCGAGGCAAACCGGCGGGCAATAAACTGCCGACGTCGGCCAGATAAGCCGTGAGCAGTCCCGCCGCGAGCGCTAGTAGTTGCAGTTTGACCTGGCGAGCGCGCTCCTTCTCGGCCGTTGACTGCTCGGAGCTTAGGGATGGGGAGAAGTTCTTGATGATACTGACCAGCCGCTCAGCTGCCACGCTGAGCGTAATCAGGGTAGCGATTAAGCCAGATAAATCAGTGAGCATAGGAGTTGACAGTCAGAGGGAGAGGTTGCTAGATTAATAATGAGCTGAGGCATTGGCTAGCGTATAGATCCTTGCCTTTCAGGGAAGGTAGCACGCCTTAAAATCTAACTCAGTTATTAGTCTTGAGCGATTAGCAAAGATTGGTTCAATGAATTCCGTTGGCATCAGTACTAGCACTGCTTTTGTCCAATAAGAGGTGGCTTCCTAATAGATTTCCTGATATACTATTGGCCGCAAATCTTATTCTATCTCGTCACAGGTAAACTGCTCGCGCGTAACTACTTTATGCATCCTAGATACAATAAGCAAAAGGCCCTGATTTTGGGAGCGGCACTACTTTTCGTCGAAGCTATGATATGCGACTGCTGATTGTAGCAGATTAACGAATGGTGTAGCTACTATGAGCTGGTTTTCGTAAGAGAGAGTAAGAAGTGCTACCATGAAGCACTTCTTACTCTCTCTACTGCCCAAACTTTCTATCCGCGCCATTGGGCCAGTCACACTACCACTGCTACTCCACGTGAGTCTTCCGCTCCTAAAGTATACATCTGTAGTGGGGGAGCGCTTATGCTTATCACAGCAGCGAAAATTGTGCTAGTTTCAATCGCTGCTCCCATGGTATAAGTCCCGTAATAGTAGCCGAAGCGGAGAATATGGGTAGATGGCCGCGCAAAAAGTGTTACTAGCTTGGCCGAATGAAACGCCTTCTGCTCGCTATCCTGTGGATTTTACTAGCCACTACCGCCCATGCCCAACGTCGTAAAGCCCTGCCTCCAGCGCCTCCGCTGGATGTGCCAGTGGTATACTGCGTACTGATTGTAGTTGACCCGGGCTACAACCAGCACCTTGTATTCGACTATGGTCAGCAGCCTCCTACCAACGTGCAGAACCTGGAAATGGAAGTGATTGCCCGCGCAGTGGACCCGATGATATCCACGGCCGCCGCGCTAAACTATCTCTATAGTCAGGGTTGGGAGCCCGTACAATCTGCTGCGTTTGCTTACGACCAAAACTCCGCTCGCTCCGTGCTTAGCCAACTGCACTACTTGCTGCGCCGCCGAACACCGTAGGATATAGTTTGGGCAGCCGCGTTCCAGGCCTATACTCTCCATTGGTCTACTTCCTGCTCCTAAAGCTTGCTTTGTCTTCCTCCTTTCTTGAAAACAAGCAGCTTATGCCCAAGCTTTCCGCCGCCCGCCGCCTCAAAGTCACCCCGCACTACACCCGCCTGCACCCCTGTCTCAAAGTCACCTCGGCCTTACGCCTTTCAGGCGACTGGCTCCTGCATGCAGGCTTCCGCCCCGGTGACGTAGCTACCGTCAAAGTAGAGGAGGGGCAACTCACCATTACCAGCGCTTACCCTACAAAAGGCCCCGCTCACCACGGGGCTTTTGTGTGCACTAATCGGGCAGCCGCACCCCCTGCGCATAATCCTCCAGTGCTTCTGACTCAATGAAGCTGCGCAGCACCACGGCTTGCCCCCGGCCGTCATCGATACCTACCTCGACAAAGAAGCCGCGCCCGTCGCCGGCGCAGTGGTAGAGGTTGACGCCGCTCTCCTGCTCCCAGCGGTTGGCCAGGAAGGTGCCGTGGTGGATTACCCAGTAGAGCTGCATCACTGAGGAAAATTGTTGGAAGGCGTGAAGGGGCATGACTGCGAAACTACACCAGCCTGCCAAGCCATTCAGGCCTGGACGGGTATGCCCACTGCCAGGCGCGGTAGGCACGCCAGCTTAAGGACAGCAGTAGCAGGATAGCTAGGGAAAAGGCAGCACGGCGATTCCAGCGGGTGGCGTGGCGCAGGTGGCAGTGTACCTGGCGCAAAGGAAAGTCCCGTCTGGTGAGGTTAGGACTTGTTTACCAAGCACTAAGTATATTTTTGTTATATTAGTTTTTAAATATTAAGTCCTGTCCGTATGAAAACATCCGCTCAACCTTCTAAAAACGTGGCTACTAGTTGTGCCAACGCAAGTGTACCAGTCACCAACAAGCTGGCGCGCGTTATACCTGATAATCGCCCGCGGCTCATTGCGCAACGGCAATTACAGTTAGCAGCAAATAATAAGTTGCGCACGGGTGCACATGCCTCTGTAATTCAAGGTTATTTTGAAATTGGTGCCACTGGACAAAAAACACATGAAAAATACCCCTCACCTGACGATCGTGTTCTCTTATGGAATGAATTTTTAGCTCCTCAGCTTCAAGGTCTCTTGAGCAATGGCTTACAAGAGAAATACAAAAAGTTTATACTTGATGGAGCTCAGAAACCGACGAAAGCAGTGACTATTAGTGATTTAGTGGGATATATATATGATAAAGAGAGAGCAAATGAAAAATTGCGAGATGGTAGCGCTATTTCAATAAGTAAGTCTTTAGACGAGTGGGTTTCACCTCAAGCACTTCCCCAGGCGGCTTTGGTTGGCAGAGCCTATCAAATAGGCAGTTCAGGCCAAGAGAAAGATAAACATTCAACGGCAACCTATAGGCGAATGCGTGATGGCGATACTGAAGAGAAAAGTATTGAGTTAGATAATTTCACAAAGGGACAAGCGAGAGAGGAGAGGAGAGCTCAAAAAAAAGGAGTTGAACAAGAGACTGCTGAAGAGCAGGAAATGACTGATCACTTACTGAAAAATATCATCAAGGGAAAGATAAAGGAATGGGATTGCAATACTTCTTTGGTGCGGTATTTAGCTCATACTGTCTGGCCGATGTTACCCGACAATGAGGAAGGTCGTTATCTAGAGTTAGTAATGAGAGAGATGGATGACGTTGTTACAATAAGAGAAAAAGAACATCAAGCAAGCTCGCTGGTTATTTCACCAACCCCACAAAATAAGAAATGCAATAGTGAAGATAGGTTAGTTATAAACAGAAGGGATTGTGTAAAAGAGGCTAGGAAATTGCTAAAGGAGGCCCTAAACAAAAGTGGAGAATCAGGATCTCCTTCGTCTCAAAGTGATGTCCATTTTATTGAAGAAGTAATAAGGAGAGATAAGAAAGAGGTGAATGGGATGAATTGGTTAAAGCCCAATTCATTTCAAGTAGCTAACACGTTTAAATGTGATGTGGATTTTGGAATGTCGATAGTCCATTGGCGAACTATCCTTCTGTTTGATTGGATGCTTGCTGCTAGAATTTTGAAAACAATTAGTACATGGCATTAGGCGTTGTGTCATCACAGATTACGCGCGCTATTTTAGAATTGTAGTTGTCTTGTTTTTTAGTATCCAGAGGATACTAAAAGCTAACAAATAGCAGCCAGCTTATAGCAGTTTCGTGAACTGAGGTGGTCTAGTTGAGGTAGACAGAGTTCGGACGTACTTTTCCTTACTCATGGCAAGTACAATGCCCGTCAGCAAACCCGACAAGCGCCGCAAGTACGACGACGCGTTCAAAACCGAGGCTCTGCGGCTGGCCCGCGAAAGCCGCTCGACGCGGGCCGCTGCCCGCCAATTAGGCATCAGCGAGAAGCTGCTCTACCGCTGGCAGCAGGCGCAGGTGGGGGCCGAAGCCGGCAGTGTGGAGCAGGCGCACGACCCGGCTTACCGCGCCTTGCGGGCTGAGAACCAGCGCCTGGAGCGCGAGCTGGCGATTTTAAAAAAAGCCTTGGTCATCTTCGGCCGCGAGACCCGGTGAGTACCTACCGCTTTATCGAGCGCCAGCGCGGCTACTACTCCGTGCGTGAACTGTGCCAGGTACTGGGCGTGGCTCCTAGTGCCTAATACGCCTGGCGGCAGCGGCACCAGCGGCCGGCTCCAGGCTGGGAGCGGGCTGTGTGTCAGGTCTTTGCTCGTCATGCCCGGCGCTATGGTACTCGTCGGCTGCGAGCAGAGCTGCAAGCCGCTGGCTATCAGATTGGTCGCTATCGCATCCGGCGCGTGCTGCGTCAGCACGGGCTGCGGGCGCAGCAGCCCCGCTCGTTTGTGCCGCGCACCACCGACTCCGGCCACGGCCAGCGCGTGGCTCCTAACCGGCTGCTGGGCCAGCCGCGCCCTACGCGCCCGGACCGGGTGTGGGTGGGCGACATTACCTGCCTGCCCAAGCAAGGCGGGGGCTGGCTCTACCTGGCCAGCTGGCAGGATGCGTGTTCGCGCAAGGTCGTCGGCTGGGACCTGCGCGAAACGATGCCCGAAGGCCTAGTCAGCGAGGCCTTGCGCCGGGCACTGGCCGTGCGTCAGCCCGCCGCTGGGCTGCTGGTCCACTCCGACCAGGGTAGCCAGTACACGGCCACCCGTTTCCGCGAGTTGCTGACCGACTACGGGGCCGAACAAAGCATGAGCCGGCGCGGCAACTGTTACGACAACGCGCAGGCCGAATCATTTTGGAGTCGGCTCAAAACGGAGCTACTCGACGGCGGCAGCTTCGCCGGGCTGGAAGAGGCCCGACTCGAAGTGGCCCATTACATCGCCTACTACAACGACGAGCGTCGTCATTCCAGCCTTGACTATCAATCTCCTAACCACTTCGAAACTCATTTTCAATCCACGTCCCAACTCTGTCCAGCCTGATTATACCACCTCAAATTGAGGTGGTCGGGTAGAAATGGACACGGCGAAAGTAACTTTCCCTTGTCATGGAAGCAGAAAAACCCGCCGGTAAACGGCAGCGAACCAAGTATGATGCGGCCTTTCGAACCGAGGCGGTCCGCCGCGTAAACCAAGATGGACAACCAGCAAAGCAGGTAGCTCAAGCACTGGGCATGAGCGAGGCCCTGTTGGGACGCTGGGTGCGCGCCACGCGGGCGCAAGCGGCCCGCCCCGCTGGCAGCGAGGCGTTGGCGCAGGAAAACAAGCACTTGCGGGCCCAACTGGCCCGCGCTGAAATGGAGCGCGACATGTTAAAAAAAGCGCTGACCATCTTTTCACAACCGACGGGCCGATGAAACGCTTCGCTTTCATTGCGTTACACACCTACTGGCCCGTACGCCAGCAGTGCCAACTGCTGGGCGTTAGCCCCAGCGGCTACTACGCGTGGTGTAAACGCATCCCTGCGCCAGCGGCCGAGCCAGCCCTTCCCGCTTGGCAACTAGCGGCCCAGCGCGTCTTCACTACGCATGCTGGCCGTTACGGCCAACGCCGACTACGCGCCCAACTGCGGCGCGAAGGCCATGCCGTGGGCCGGCAGCGTTTGCGCGGTTGGCTCAGCGCCAGCGGCTTACGCGCCATCTGTACGCGCGTCAGCTCCCGGCCCCCACGTACTACCCAGGCCGACCCACAGGCCATCGCTGCCGCTAACAAGCTCGCCACCTGGCCCGCCGCTACGGCTCCCAATCAAATCTGGGTCGGCGATATTACCTACCTGGCCCTGGCGACAGGCCACTGGGCGTACCTGGCCTGCTGGCGCGATGCTTTTTCCCGGCGTGTAGTCGGCTGGCACGTGAGCGAGTCACTGCATACGGACCTGATTCTGACGGCCTTTAATCGGGCGGTGGCTATCTGCCAGCCCCCGCCCGGGCTGCTGGTGCATGCCGACCGCGGCAGCCAGTACACCAGCGAAGCCTTTACCCAGCTGCTCGACCGCACCCAAGCTATTGCCAGCCTGAGCAGGCCCGGCAATCCTTACGACAACGCGTTGGCGGAGAGCGGCTGGAGCACCCTCAAAACCGAGCTGCTGCCGCATGGTGCCTGCTTTGCCGACCTGGAAGAAGCCCGCTTAGAACTGGCCGAGTACCTCGACCACTACTACAATGCCCAACGCTTGCACTCCGCCTTGGGCTACTGCACCCCGCTCGAAATCGAACTGCATTACCTCTTTAACCTATCTTAGCTCGGTGTCCGTTTGCACCCGACCACCCCAAATACCCACCTTATATCCGTTTTGAATAATGGTAGAATACTCATAGGAATAGGTTGCCATAACGCGAAGGTAGTAGCAGGCTACCCCATAAAAACGGCAGGCATGGGCTACTTGATACCTAGACGCTCTACCTATCTAGCAGGAGCCGAAGAGGCCGGTGTGGGTAGTGTAGCTGGGGGCGGGCCGGCGTAGGCGCGCCAGAAGCCAATCTAGTGGGTTCATAGCCGGAAGGTAGCCCCTGTGGGCGGTGTGCACCAAAGTTGTGGCGCACGCTTGGCCCTACGGTAGCTGTGGCCCAAACTTCACGCCATGCTCAAGGTCTACTGTGCCCCGTACATCGAGGATACTATTCGTAAGCAGGCCAGCCAGCTGGGCGTGCCCTACTCGCACTACCTAGCCCTGTTCCTGAAGGCGATAGCCGACGGGCAGCTGACACTTACCCCGCAGCTGGTGCCGGCGCAGCCCACACTCATCAAATAGCCTGCGCTCGATGGAAAAGTAAATCCGAGGCCCCAAGTGGTAAAGAAGCTCAAGGAAATGGCCGCTAAGGAAGGCATCAGTCTGAACGCGCTGCTGGTGCCCTATCTGAATGAGATCGCCAATGGGCGACTAGTACGGATTGCCAACTATTCAGCCTCAGTGGTATCGAAAGAAAAGCCCGCTGGTTAGGCGGGCTTCAGCCTAGATGTTAGTGCTTATCGAATACTACTTTTCCGCCCTTAGCAGCCTCGTAAGAGGCTTCCAAGTGGTAAGTGCTTGGCGGCTTTGGTGGTGACGAATGGGTCAGGGCCGAGGCCAATTTGAGGGCAAGCAGGAGCCCGGCAAGTACAATTTTCCATTTGTACCTGCTATCTTTAAAATAGCTTTTCATCTCTTCCGGAGTGAATGGTTGATAATCAGCTGGGCGGGGGTTCCTAGGCTCCCGTCCTTACTGCTTCTCCCTAATAGGGAGGAAAGCGGGCGAATTCTACATTGGGGTGTTTACTGAGTGTGAGTGCCGGTACGGTCGGTTTTCTGGTTGCCGTGGTCGAGAATTTAGCAGAGGACTTGATATTAGCGCATGCCTCTCTTCCAAAGTTAGCCATGCACTAGAATGGCTCAATAATTATCCTGTGGGAAATTCGGCGTAGTGTAAGAAGGAATTGCCAGATTCGGCCATATAAAGCTGTTGACAGTCAGTATATCAGCCGCTTTACCTATAAGTAGGCAGAACAAATCTAGAATCTTACTTGCCCGTCTGCTGCCTGTCGAGTGCGCTACCGGTTGACAAACCCGGCTAGGCGGTCAAATAATCTTTCGAAGTAGCGTCTATACTGTTCAGTATTCGGATTGTTACCCCTTCGAATTAGCGTATTGGAGGTGGTTATTGGCGGTGGGGCGGCCTGAGCTAGCTACCGGTTGACAAAGTGCGGGTGGCGGCTATGAGCTATAAAAAAGCCCCGGCTGGTGTGCTTTGTCTTTACCCAAATCTCATTAAGAAAGCACCGGCCATTAGGTCGGTGTTTTTCTTGTCAGCCAGACAACGCTTACTGTTTGTCCCACAGTTGTCGAAGTACTCGCCAATTTTACCGAGCAAACCAGTTTCCTTGTTCGTCGCCCATGTACAGCAGATTCGCTCTAAATGGTTACCCAACTACCCCAGTTCGTCGACTTACCCGCCGCTGGCTAAGCGTCCTCTTTCTGCTGACTTTTGGGCAGCTACGCGCCCAAACACCCGCCGATATTACGCGCCTCAATCAGCAGATTACCCCGATTACAGCGATGCGGGCCGGCAGCGGGTTTGCCGACCTGACCTCGCTGGCGACCGTGGTGGCCCCGGCGCGGGTAGTGGGCCTGGGCGAATGCACGCACGGTACGCATGAGGTATTCCAACTCAAGCACCGGCTGCTGGAATACCTGGTGACGCAGCAGGGCTTCACCACCTTAGCCCTCGAAGTCGATTACGGATATGCTGAAATTTTGAACGAGTACATTCAGACGGGGGCGGGTGACTCGCTCACGGTGCATAAGGCGGTAGGCTTTGATATCTGGGACACCACCGAATTTTGGGACATGGTGAAGTGGCTGCGGGCCTACAACCAGCAGCACGCCGTTAAAATCCGCTACGTCGGCCTTGACATGCAGAATCAGGAGCCTAACCTGCTACGTCTAGAGCACTTCGCTACCCAGCGGAGCGATACCGTATTGCGGCGGCGCGTGCGGGACCTACGCGCTTATTACGCGGCGCTCGATAAGGGAGCGACCGATACGAAGCAGCCCATTGTGCGCCTTACGGACGAGTTGGTACAACATCTACAAGACGTAGCAGCCCCGGCGGCGATGCAGCAGCATGGGCAGGTGCTACGACAGCGGGCCGGGCTGCTCCAAGCAAAGAATGGCATTTTTTTTCGCGACCAGGCGATGGCCACCAACCTTGCCTGGCTGCTCCGACAGGAGCCGACGGCCAAAGTCGTGGTGTGGGCACACAATATTCATATTCAGCGCGGCAATGGCGTAGCGCTAATGGGGGATTATGTAGCCCAGCAACTCGGACCGGCCTATGTGGCCGTGGGCTTCGCCACCGGCCACGGTACGGCCACCGTCTTCAACCCCGACAGGTCGGCTCGTACCCTGGCGCTCACGCCACCCGTTTCCTACTCCTTCGAGCAGGGGCTTGACCAAGCGACTTCACCTACCTATTTCCTCAACTTGAGCCAAGCAGCCACTACCGACAAGTGGCTGACCAAGAGTCACAAGTTCCGGTTTATTGGTTTTAACGAACCGCCCGGCGGCGCACAAGGCCAGTTTACCGGATGCCAGCCCCTGACCAAAGCATTCGATGTTCTGTTCTACCTGCACGAGACATCCGCTTCGCAACCATACCAAGCGGCGCACCCAGCCCGATAGCTCAGCGCAGTAGCCCACCAGGGTACCCACGCGCTATATCGCCGAGCTATACTCGGTCTAAATGGGTAGCAGCCTAATTATTGGGCATCGCAAAACTGCTCGGAAAGCCTCATCAGCCTACTGTCCACACGAAAAAAGCGCCAACCTATCAGCCGGTGCTTTCTCAACAAGATTTGGGTAAGGACAAGCCGGTTAGGTCGGGGCTCTTTGTTAAGCCAAGCAACATCCTTCGTGCTGCTACTACTAGTCGCGTACGACTTTGCTCATCTGCTGCTGAGTGCCTTGCTGCACCCGCAGTAGATACAGGCCCGCTGCCCAGTGCGCCGCCTCGGGCAGTTCAACCGAGGTGGTTCCGACGGGCAATTCCACCGCCCGCTCCAAGAGGAGGCGACCCAATGCATCACGTACTTGCAGCGTGGCCTCCCCAGCCGTGGGCGTGTGCACAAGCAGGTTCAACCCCTGCCCCACGGGTAGCGGGCTCGGAAAAGTCTCGACCGCAAACACGTCCGCTGCCACGCGCACCGTCCGCACGGGCGAATAAGTGGCCGTGCCAGCGAGGTTGACTTGGCGCAGGCGATAGTACAGAAGGGAAGCAGCGTAGCGGGCTAGGTTCTCATCGATGAATGTGTACGCCTGAGGCAGGGACGTAGTGCCGTGCCCAGCTACTGTACCCAAGCGGGTGAAGCTGCGGCCGTCAGTGCTCACTTCGACATCGAAGAAGTTATTATCCTGCTCACTGGCTGTATTCCAGCGCAAATGGGCCGCCGAGGTCACGGCCTCAACTGTGAAGGCTACGAGTTGCACGGGGAGGGGAGTAGCAGAGATGGGCGTGATAGTAAGTGACCCGTTGCTAGCGGAGACCACACTATAGCTGATGTTACTGCTACCAGTAGGCATCACCCATGACGAGCCGCCGCCCCCGCCTACGTAGTCGCTGTAATAGTTGGCGCTACCCCCGCTACCCCCGTAGTACCCGCCGCCGCCGCCGCCGCCGAAGTTGTATGACGGACCATCGCCAGCGTTACCCCCTTGGCTATTATTGCCTGAAGCTGCGCCATTCGTCCCCACTCCTGGCCCAGCCTGTGTAGCACCCTGGCCGGGGCTGCCGTAGTACCCCCCGCCATTACCGCCCGCAGGGGTGCCGCCATTACCGCCTATACCTGGGCTATATGTACTTCCCCCACCCCCGCCGGCGACGAGCAGAGCGTTGCGACTACTGAGGTAGTCACCAGCACGGCTAGCACTGGTACGC
>CAXUKA010000053.1:0-23443 GCA_964251335.1 uncultured Hymenobacter sp. | reverse complement strand
GCGCAGCAGCACGCCGCGGTAAGCCAGCATGGCGCGCACCGGGTCGGTGGGCTGGGCGCCGTTCATCACCCAGTAGAAGGCGCGGTCGCCGTCGAAGTTGATGCTGGCGGGGTTGGTGTTGGGGTTGTAAGTGCCGAGCTTCTCGATAAAGCGGCCGTCGCGCGGCGAGCGCGAGTCAGCAACTACGATGTCGTACTGCGCGGCCTTTTTGCGGCCACGGCGGGCGAGGCGGATTTTAACTGCCATAAACCTTGTGGGTTGTGCGACGCATCTCGTGCGTCTGATGAAAAATGTGTTTGGGGCCGCAAAGGTACGAACTAAGCGAGCGGATTGTATATAAGGTTTAGGAAATGCACTAAATAAATCTCAGTCGGTTTGGGTAGTTTCTATTGCGTTATCTTTTTGCGATAGGGTATTTTTGGAAAATAAGCCATATTTGGGCAAAATACACCTTCCGATAAAAGGCATATTTCACAAAATTTAGCGTGAGATTAGAATTTTGCCCTTAAATTTTGAGGTGAATAGCACAATCATGGTAAATCCAATATCTCGTCGGGCTTTCCTTACCAAGAGCGCTGTGCTGGGAGCCGGGGCCTACCCGGCTATGCTGGCGCTGAACCTGTTGCCGGCCGCCCCAGTGCATGCCTTTAACCTGTACCGGGGCAGTGGGCAAGGCAAGCATGTTGTTATTCTAGGTGCTGGACTGGCAGGTATGGCTTCGGCCTATGAGTTGCGCAAGCTGGGTTACCGCTGCACTATTCTGGAAGCTCGTGACCGCAGTGGCGGCCGCTGCTGGAGCGTGCGCGGCGGCACCAGTACCACCGAAACGCAAAATCCGCAGCATACAGCGGGCTTCGATAAGGGCCTGTACTTCAATGCGGGGCCGTCGCGCATTCCGCATCACCATCAGCTTACTATGCACTACTGCAAGGAGCTGGGCGTGCCGCTGGAAGTGTATAACAACGTGAACGAGGGCAGCTACTACTTCGCCGAGGGCAAAGGGCCGCTGTCGAATAAAAAAGTGCGCGCCCGCGAGATTCACAACGACATGCGCGGCTATATGAATGAATTGCTGGCCAAGTCGGTAAGCCAACAGCCACTCGATGCCAACCTCACCGCCGAAGACAGCGCCAAGGTGCTCGAATATTTGCGCGCCGAGGGCGGTCTCGACATCGACAAGCTCTACAAAGCCTCGGCCCGGCGCGGCTACGCGGATGCCCCCGGCGCGGGCAACCACGCGGGCAAAGTTGGCGACCCGCACCGGCTGGCCGATATCGTAAGCTCGGGCCTGCTCGACCCCGATTTTTACAACGTGGCCGAGTACACCTATGAGCTGCAAATGACCATGTTCCAAGCCGTAGGCGGCATGGACCAGATAGCTAAAGCGCTGGAGCGGCGCGTGGCCGACTGCCTGAAGCTGGGCGCGGAAATAACGACTATTCAGAACCAGCTGCAGGGCGTGAAAGTGGTGTACAAAGACACGCAAGGCACCCACGAGCTGACCGGCGATTTGTGCATCTGTACGCTGCCGCTGCCAGTACTGAGCAACCTGACGCACAATTTCTCTTCAGATGTGAGCCGGGCCATCGACTACGTGCCCTACATCCAGACCGGCAAAATAGGGCTGCAATTCAAGCGGCGGTTTTGGGAGGAGGATGAGCAGATTTACGGTGGTATCACGCACACTAATAACGAGTTGACGCAGATTTTCTATCCGTCTTATGACTACCTTAGTCAGAAAGGTATTCTTATCGGCTATTACAATTTTAACGAGAAAGCCCAGCGGGTAGGAGAGTTGACCTATGCCCAACGCGAGCAGCTGGCGCTGCAAAAAGGCCAGCTTATTCATCCGCAATACCCAAAGGAGTTTGAGCATTCTTTCTCGGTGAGCTGGCAAAAGCAGCCCTATAGCTTAGGCGGCTGGGCGCTGTACTCGCCCGAGGAGCGCCAGACGCACTACCAGGCCCTGTTGAAGCCCGAGGGGCACGTCTATTTCGCGGGCGAGCACACTACCTACCTCACGGCTTGGATGGCGGGGGCGTTTGAGTCGGCGCGTAGCGTGGTAGCGGCCGTGCACAGCCGCCTGAGCGACCAGCGCGTGAGCTACCCCACGGTAGGCGCCAAGAGCTAACTACTTATTAATTGAACCTTAAATCGTACTCTCATGGCCTCTTTGATGAATCGGCGTAGCTGGCTGAAATCCGGCGCGTTGCTAGCCGGCAGCGTGTCTTTACTGCCCACGGGCTTGCAGGCGGTTGCAGCCCCGCAACCAGCCTTGCCCACCGTGCCGCCGTTGGCCGAGGCGCTCACTGATGAGCAAGCGCTCCTAGCTACCCCCGTAGAGCTGAAAGCGCGGCTCTCGGCCAACGAAAACCCGTTCGGACCTTCTGAAAAGGCCAAGCAGGCCATTACCGATTCGTTGACGAACTGTTATCAGTATCCGATGCAGGCGCGGGATTTGATGAAGCAAATCGCGGTTTATGAAGGCCTGACGCCCGAGCATATCCTGCTCGACGCGGGTTCGAGCCCGCTGCTGCTGGCGGCGGCCATGCACTTTGGGCAGCAAGGCAGTATCATCACTGGCGACCCATCGTATGCCGACCTGCCGCGCAAGGCCGAGAAGTTTAAAGCGCCCATCGTGGCCGTGCCGCTGACGGCTGATTACAAGCTCGACCTCGACCACATGGAGTTTAAGGTTGATGCCCACACCGCGCTGGTGTACATCTGCAACCCCAACAACCCCACCGGTACGGTGCTCGACTCGGCCAAACTGAAAGCCTTTGCCGCCAAGGTTTCCAAGAAAGTGCCCATTTTTATTGATGAAGCCTACATCGACTACCTGCCCGACCCGCGAGGTGCCTCGCTGATAGATGCCGTGAAACAGGGCCAGAACGTGATTGTGGCGCGCACGTTTTCCAAGCTCTATGGTTTTGCCGGGCTGCGCGTGGGGTATATAGTGGCTCAGCCCGAGATGATTAAAACGCTGAGCCAGTACGCGGTAGGTCCGATGAGTATTTCGGCCCCGGCTATTCGGGCGGCAGTGGTGAGCTACCAGGACCAAGCCTATATGCAGGACGCCTTAAAGAAAACGCTTGTCTCGAAGCAGTTTCTCTACGACACGCTCAAGCGCGAGGGCTACACCTACATTCCCTCTTCGACCAATTTTGTGATGTTCCCCATCAAGATGGACGGCGCGCGCTTTGTGGAAGAAATGGGTAAGCGCGGCGTAAGTATCCGCAACTGGAAGTTTAATAACCAGGACTGGTGCCGCGTCAGCATCGGCCGCATGGACGAAATGCGGGCCTTTGCCGATGCGTTTACACAGGTGTCGTAAATATTTGATTATAAAGAATGTGTCTGTCATGCTGGCGAAGGAAGCATCTTGTTAGGGTGATTTTACCTAGGCAAGATGCTTCATTCGTCAGCATGACAGACGCTTAATTTTTGCTTGCCTTTATGCGAAATTCCTTCCTCGCCGCCAGCCTCTTCCTGCTCGGCAGCGGCCCGGTACTGGCCCAAAATAACCCGCGCCCGCTCACACTCGATGAGTATCAGAAAGCCAAAAGCTTCCAAATCAAAGACCTGGACACGGAGAGCTACGTCAAGTTTGAGAATGCCTATATTCTCGACCGCTACGAGGCGCGCAAGCCCTACTTCATCACCGGCGACGATGGGCTGAAAAAGCGTATCGACCTCTACAAGTTGGTGGCCAAAACTGGCATGCAGGAAATCGGCACTATGATTTTCTACACCAACGAAAAAGGCAAGCGCTACCAGGCGCTGCTGCCCGATTTTACGGCTGATGCCAAGGTATGGGAGCGCTACTTCGAGGACATTCACACCATCGACAAAGAGGAGAAAAATTTCGTGTTGAAGCTGTCTTATGTGCTGTCGAAGGAAATGAGTTTTCAGCAATACAAGAACCTCAACCAAGGCAAAGACCTGCACGCCGAAGCCGGTACTTACGGCAGCGACATCTGTTTCCCCGGCTACCAGCTGGTAGCGCTGGCCGATGGCAGCCACCGGCCGCTACGCGACATTCGTTCCGGTGACCAGATTATCTCGCTCAATGCCGTTACACGGCAACCGACTGTTAGTGAGGTGCAAGAGTTGGTAACCCACGCTGCTAAAAACTACGCCCTGACGCGGCTGGAAGTAATTGCGGTATGCGAGCAAATAAGCCGCCAGGCTACCCACGCGCACGTCACCAGCCAAGTGTTGGAGGCCACGCCCAACCACCCGCTGCAAACAGAAACCGGCTCCAAGCCTGCTGGCGAAGTTGAGTTGGGTGAGCAGATTCTATGCATTAACCCGGCCACGCAGGCCTACGAGCCCTACACAGTGCTACGCAAGCACGAGTACGCGGGCGGCGAGCAGCCGGTGTACAATCTAGTGGCCAGCGGTGGCAATTCGTTTATGCTGAATGGCGTGATGGTATTGCAGAAATAAGTACTTGCAACCACAAAAAGAAAGGGTGCCCTCATGACGAGAGCACCCTTTCTTTTTGTGGTTGCAAGTACTCAAGCAGCCTTCGCCATTTTATTGATGCGCTGCTTAGGCTGCACGTTTTTGCGCTTAATCTTGATGATACGAGCTTTGTCGAGCGTCCAGATGGCAACGTAGGTCGGGTCAAATTCCCACCATTTCACGCCGAAGTTCACGCGCATCGGCAGCTTGTGGTGGTTATTCTGGAAAAGCTCGCCGAAGGCCAGAAAGTCCATCGCCAGCGTGTTCTTCGAGTGGTCGTGGTTGTCGAAGTTCTGGTAGCCGTATTTGTGGCCGCCCCAGTTCACGATAGCGCCGTGAATCGGGCCCATCAGGAAGTGGATGGGCAGCAGCAGAAACTGCCACCACGCCGTGGCGAAGTTGATGTAAAACAGCACGTAAATGGTGCCCCAGCCTAGACGCGAATACCATTTATCACCGAAGTTTTCGACCGCATTCCACACTGGGTAATCGCCCTCGAAGCGCTCGGCCAACTCGTACTTGTTGTTCAGCACATCATTGTAGATGTTCTTGGTCTTCCACATCATGTCAAACGCGTTGTTCGAGAACAGCGGCGAGTGCGGGTCCAACTCCGTGTCGGAGTAGGCGTGGTGCATGCGGTGCAGCAACGCATAAGCACGCGGCGACAAGAACGAGCTGCCTTGGCAGATATACGTGAACAAGAAGAAGAAGCGCTCCCAGAACTTGTTCATCGTAAACATTTTATGCGCCGCGTAGCGGTGCAGGTAAAACGTCTGCGTGAATAGCGACAAGTAGTAGTGAGCTACGAAAAAAGCCAGAATGACCATTCGGTAAGGTGTAAACGTGAGAAGCGCCGTCCGCAGAAGGTATTCGTTCGGGGCTTAGTTCATCAGTAATACAAAATTACAGCCCCAAGTTAGCCAGAATGGCCGCAGGAGGACACAATGCCATAATGTTACACTTCTGTTCAAAGAGTGAATGAGCGAGCGAATAGATATGTGAGTAAGAGGAAGCCGTACAGCTAGTTCACTCACTCGCTCAGTTATTCACTGTAAAAAGCCCGTGCTGCGTCCCAGTGCGGGGCATCGGGTAGGGGAGCCACCAGTTTCAAAGCCTCCTTCGTGACTGGGTGCTGAATCTCAAGCTGGCGGGCGTGCAGCGCGATGCTCACGTCGGGCAGCGGGTTGAGAAAACCGTACTTCACATCGCCCACGATGGGCAGGCCCAGACCGGTCGAGAGCTGCACCCGAATCTGGTGCGGGCGGCCGGTTACGGGGTTCACTTGCAGCAGGTAGCGGTTGGCGGCGGGGCCTAGTAGCTGGTAGCTAAGCTCGGAGCGCTGGCCCTGGGTATGCTTTTCAGAATAAGCCTTGGTGACGTTACGCATGGGGTCTTTCACCAGCCAATGCACCAGCGTGCCCTGCTCGGGCACCGGCGGCTTGCCAGTGAGCGCCCAGTAGGTTTTCTTCATCTGGCTGTCCCTGAACATCTCATTCAGGCGGCTCAGCGCTTTGCTGGTTTTGGCCAGAATGACAATGCCCGACACCGGCCGGTCGATGCGGTGGCATACGCCTACGAAGGCCGCGCCCGGCTTTTTGTACTTGAATTTCAAGTACTCTTCGGCTTTTTTGGAAAGCGGCTCGTCGCCGGTTTCGTCGCCCTGCACCAAGATGCCAGCGGGCTTATTAATGACCAGTAAGTGGTTGTCTTCAAACAGAATTTCTCTGCCTTCAGACCAAAGGTTAGGACGGTTCACGCGGAAGTACGGCGGGCTTAAGTAGCGGAGCAGTAGGGGCAACGGCTGGCCTCCCAGGGGCCGCCTTGCCTCATCAGATTTCCCTCAACCAGTGTGGTGCCCCTGCTGCTACGGGCAAAGATAGGCAGGCGGCGAACTACGCGCTTTATTTAGATACGCCACCGGGCGGTCGAGCTCGGCTATTGCCCTTGCTCACACCAAGAGCGAGCGCCCGACCCCTGACAGTGGCAGTAGCTGCCTGGCTGGTCGTGTACTTAATAACGACTTCTACTCTTCTGTTTAGTCGTTTATCAAACGCAGTCCCATTGGGAGCTACCGGCTTAGCTTCTCCATAATAGAACGTGCTCAGTTTAGTCGTGTCGTTGAAAATAGACGTGAAATACCGATAAACTCGCTCGGCCCTGGCTTGCGAAAGCAGTTGATTATAGCTGCTGCTACCATCCGCATCTGTGTGCCCACTAATGGTAATCTCGTCAATATTTTCTGTTCTTAGTCTAGCCACTCCTCGTCGATTAGCGTCACCTTTATAGGTTTCTGCTGTTATAAGCAGCGCGCTCAGCATTCGTTGGTCGCGCAGGGAGAGGACTGCTTTCGCATGGTCAAAGTAGACAACCGCTTTTTGCACGCGCTGGCCGTAAGTAGCGGAGGTTATCAAGAGAAAAGCAGCCGTAGTCAACTGTTTCATTGCGATAAATGAACGAACTCGAACGGCTTCTTCACCAGTTACTTGATGCTGAATTTGACTTCGTAAGAAAATTTGACCTGAATTTTTGAAAAGCTTACTTCAGTGCTTTCCTCTGCCGGACTATCGCTAATCGAATTGGACAGCATCGTATTGCTGGCTGGTGAACCCATGAATATGTTTTCATGAGTTTCTTGGATTTCTAAGGGCTTACCTGTTTGCTCACCAAGGGCTTGCAATAGGTAATCGGCCTTGTCCTTGGCGGCTTTAATAGCCGCAATCCGCACCTCTTTTTGCAGGCTCTCGATTTTTGAGTACTCGGTTTTGACAACAGCAAGCTCACCAATATGCATCTGCTGAAGCTCCTGCGCCACTTTTGTCACTTGCTCGGCCGTGGCGAGCTGTAAAACAAACTCTTTTTTAAGCTCGTAGTCGGCCGTTTTCTTCCGGGAAAGCAGAATATCGGCGCTGGCATCATTCAGCGTCAGTAGGCTCAGGTCAATCTTGCTTTTCAGCAAAAACTGTTTGAGCATCTCTTCCTGCTGCTCCACAGTTAGCTGCTGCCGGTTAAGGAGTTGATTTTTCAAGGTAATGGCCAGAAAAATCTTGTCCGGCGTTACTTGCCTGGAAGCTGTTCCCGTCACCTCGATAAACCGCGTGTCTGGGGTGGTACCGGTGGCCGCACTCCCTTGCCCATAGGCCGCCAGCGAACAGCAGAAAAGCGCGGCGAGGAATAGCTTTTTCATTTCTTATTTGAGGTGCGCAGGCTAATACCCTTCCTCCTTACTCGGAAAATTGCGGCTTTTCACGTCGGCCACGTAGTGCTGCACGGCTTCGGTCATAATATCGTGTAGCTCGGCGTAGCGGCGCAGAAAGCGCGGCTTAAACTCCTTGGTGATGCCCAGCACGTCGTGCACTACCAGCACTTGCCCGTCCACGTCGGGGCCGGCCCCGATGCCGATAACCGGGATGGTCAGTTCCTCGGCCACGCGCTTGGCGAGGGCGGCAGGTATTTTCTCCAGCACCAGCCCAAAGCAGCCGATTTCTTGCAAGAGGTGCGCGTCTTCGACCAGCTTTTCGGCCTCGGCCTCTTCCTTGGCGCGCACGCTGTAGGTGCCAAATTTGTAGATGCTCTGCGGTGTGAGGCCCAGGTGGCCCATTACGGGGATGCCAGCCGTGAGAATGCGCGTGATGCTTTCTTTAATCTCGGCACCGCCTTCGAGCTTGAGGCCGTGGCCGCCGCTCTCCTTCATGATGCGGATAGCGGAGCGCAGTGCCTCGCTGCTATTGCCCTGGTACGAGCCAAAGGGCATATCTACCACCACGAAGGCGCGTTTCACAGCGCGTACCACGCTTTGGGCATGGTATATCATCTGGTCGAGGGTAATGGGCAGGGTGGTTTCGTGGCCCGCCATCACGTTGGAGGCCGAGTCGCCTACCAGCAGTACATCCACACCGGCCCCGTCGAGTATCTGGGCCATCGAGTAGTCGTAGGCCGTGAGCATCGAGATTTTTTCGCCCCGCTGCTTCATGGCTAGCATCTGGTGGGTGGTAACTAGCTTGACTTCTTTGTGCTGCGACATGACCGGGGAAATGGCGGAATAAATGCGGGGTAAAAGGGCCGCAAAGCTGGCGAGAATTTTTGAGATACACCGGCCTTGGCCCCGGCCTTTGATAATCCGTAGATAAAATAAACTGTAGACGAGTGCAGTCGTATGAAGGGAAAGTACTATTTTAGCCGTTAATAGCTGTTTCTATCGAAAGTATGCCTTACCTAAAAAATGTTCTGATAGCCATTATTATCCTAGTGGCTCGTGCCAGTCAGGCGCAGTCGCCGGGCGGCGCGGAGCTGAGTGGGCACGTCGACAATGACATCGGCAGCAACGTCAATATCAGCTGGCTGGCCCAGCCCTTCGACACCCGCGAGCAGGTGGTGCGGGCGCACACCAATGCCCAGGGCGATTTTCAGATTCACTTGCCCATCACGGGGCCTACGCTGCTACAGCAGAGCTATGAAGGCGACGAAGCACCCATATTTCTGGAGCCGGGCCAGGCACTGAATATTCACTTCAATGCCGATAACGTAGCGGCCTCACGCCAGTTTTTACCGGCTACTGGCAACCCCGACAAACGCGCTGCCAACGCCAACAACTACCTGCGCGAAGCCGAAACCAAGTACACCGACAACGAGGCTTACCAGGTACTGCCCGATAATATTAACCTGCTGGAGAAAGCTTTTTTGTCGTTTTTAGATTATCGCCGCAGCCACGAGTTAAATTTATTTCGGCAGGCCGACCGGCGCGGGGCACTCACGCCCACTTTCGAGGCGTTTGCCCAGGCCGAAATCGCCTACGCCTACGCCAACGACCGGCTGACATATGTGGACCTGCGCGAGCAAACCTCCGGCGACCAGCAGCGCCTTACACTGTCGCCCACGTACTACGAGTTTTTGAACGACAACACACTGGTGCCAGGCAATGAGAGCGTAACCAGCAGCCAGCGCTACCAGGAGTTTTTGCTGAACTACGTGCACTACCAGGTGCAGAGCCAAGGTCACCAAACCACCGACCCTGACTATTACCCCGCCTGCTACCAACTGACCTCGCTACTGCTTAAAGGGCCGATGCGCCCCATCGTATTGGGCCGGGTGTTGCTCGAAACCTTCCGCTTTGGGCACATAGCGCATGCCAAGGTGCTGCTAAGCGAATACGCAACTAGCAGTGGCGCACCTCACCACTGGGTCGAGCAGCTACGGGCTGCCCAGGTGGCCAGTGCCGCCCTGGCCATTGGCAGTGCCGCGCCGCCGCTGCCGCTGCGCACCCCTACCGGCGACTCGCTGAATCTGGCCAGCTACCAGGGCAAGCTGGTATACCTCATGTTCTGGGACTCGCGCTACCCATCTAGCCAGCATGAGTTGCCTTTTCTCAAGGAGGTGACGCAGGCGCTAGCCAAGCAGCCCATCGTGATAGTGACCGTAGCGCTGGATGAACAGCTCAGCAGTTGGGAGAAAACCGTGAAGCTGGCTATTCCGGCCCTGACGGGGGTGCAGACCTATGTGCCGCCTGCCCAGCAAGCGGCCGTACGCCAAGCCTACGGCCTCAATAAGCTGCCCGCTGCTGTGCTACTGGCCGAAGACGGCACCATCCTCGACCCGCACCCCAAGCGATTGAGCAGCCGCGCCCTACAGGATGACCTAAAGGCTGCTGTGGGGCGGGCCGCTGCCTACCGAGCCGTGGTGGTTACCCGCCTGTAAATGAGCTTTCATTGGCCTCTGCAACCAAAAACCCACTTCCGCAATGCGGAGGTGGGTTTTTGATTATCTGTGCTTTGTACTTTTGCCCGAAGCAATAGCTATAAGAAATATACCAATTATCTTGGCCTCAGCGTTGAGATTGGCGTATGCAGGCTTTGTAGAAGCTTTCTGTTCGCCTCTTTCCACCTTTACTCTGTGAGTACCCCTGCTGCCAGCGACAATCTAACCATTATTGTAGAGCCTAGCTCGGGTATTCTGCGGGTGGTATGGGCACGTCCGCTCCTCACGGCGGGCCTCATCGACTCGTATTATGAGTTGCTAGAGCATGCAGCGCTCGCAGGCTGCCGCTACTGGCACCTCGACCTGCGCATGCGCATCTGGCCGGCCGCCACGTTTATGCACTGGCTCATCGATACGTTTGCGGCGCTGGCCACTCAGCGCTTGAGAAGCCCGGTGTACTTGGCCTGCTGGGTGAGCGAACGCCACCAACCCTACGTAGATGACCCGCTTACGGTGAATATGCAGAAGCAGGTAGCCAAGTTTGGTTTTTACCCGGCCTTCTTCGACAAAGAGCCCGACGCCCGCGCCTGGCTACTAGAGCAGAAGGAAGCTTTCGAAAGAAAGCAGGGCACTGGGGGGAAAGCAACTAAAACATAGCGGAAACCCTAGCGAGAAAGCCTCGCCAACAGAAGAGTCGCCCCGCTGTAAATTATATTTCTAGTGAATGGGCACCCGAATAACCTCGCCCACGCGCAGGGTTGGCTCGGGCCGGCTGTTGCTGGCTTGCAGCTCGGCTACCGAGCAGCCATAGCGCCGCGAGATATTGAAGAAGGTGTCGCCCACTGCCACGGTATGCGCGTTGTATGCCTCGGGTGAGGGGGCGGTCTGCACGGTGGCGGGCGCGCTGACCCGTATCACCTGCCCCACCTGGAGGGCAGTAGTGGTAGACAGGCCATTCCAGGCGGCTAGCTCAGCGGGGCGCACGCCAAGGCGGCGAGCCAAGCCATACAGCGTTTCCTGAGGCGCCACGGTATAGGTGCCAGCTGGGGCTATGCGGGTAGGAGCGGCCGGAGCCGCTACCATAACTACTGCTGGGGCCGGTGGCCGCACCGGGCGGGGCCGTGTTGGGATAGGGGTAGGTATGGGCGCAGACACCAACACTACGGGCCGCGTGGTTGGCGTGGGCACGGCTACCTGCTGCACGGTTGTAGAAGGCAGCGTTAGCACGGGTGCGCCTGGTACTTCGGTCGGCAGGTCGTTGATAGCAGCTAGTTCTTCGCTTTCTTCTGCCTCTTGTTCCTCCGTATCTGCTACGGGTGCTGGTGTTGGTGGGGGAGTGGGCGCGGGCCGCTGGGCCACCACTGGGCGGGTGCCGGGCAGTGCCCGATATTCAGCTGCTACGTTGCGCGGGCGCACGTGGGCTAGCCACAATACCAGACCTGGCTGTACAGATTCTCCTAAATGCAGGTGGTTGTAGGCCAGTAAGGCGTGGCGCAGTACTCCAAAGTGCTGCGCAATGGCCGTCAGGCTTTGGCCGGGGCGTACAATGTGGTATTCTTGCTCGGCCGCGTCGCGCTTGCGCTCAAAAAAGTAAGGTGAGCCAGGAATCAGCAACTCATTGCGCGACAGCTCATTTACTTTCATGAAAAAGCCCAGGCTGGCCCCGCCCCGTGCCGCCAGCGAGGCAGGCGTATCGTCGGGTTGGGCGATGAGGGCGCGCAACCCGTTGACGGTGAGGTAAACAGGTGTGGTCGCAGTGCTAGCAGGGAGCACCGGAGCCGACCGACGTGGCACCGGATTAGCGGCCAGCGGAGCGGCACCTTGCAGCGGCACCAGCAGCGTATAGGTTCGGCCATTACGCGGCACCGTCGAGGTCAATAGCCAGGGGTTGAGGCGCGCCACGTCGGCCGGGTCAGCCGATAGCGAGGCGGCTTGTTGAGCCAAGCTCAGGCCGGGTGTGGCGGGCACCTCGCGCCACGGCACGAAGGGCACCGAATGTTGGGCACACGCCGGCTCAAACACCACTTTCTGCGCCAGAAAATCCAGAATGTACACGCTGCTGCTAGACGTGATGGCCATGCGCGAAGCATCGGCATCGGAGGAGCGCGTATAGGACTGTACGCCCCCCAGGCCCAGGTTGTAGCTCAGTAGCGTGTTAATCCAGTTGTGGAGGCTAGCGTTGCTGCGGGCCAGGTAGCGGGCAGCAGCGCGGGTGCTGGCCGTGAGGTGGCGGCGCTCATCCACGTTGCGGTCTACGGTGAGGCCGTAATCGAGGGCCGTTTCGCGCTTAAACTGCCAGTAGCCAACTGCACCGTGCTTGCTCTCGGCGTTGCCATTCAGAGCGCTTTCTTGCAGAACCAAGTACCGAAAATCGGCTGGTACGCCTTCTTCAGCCCGTACTTGGTCAACGAGCGGGAAGGCTGACTCGGCTAGCGCGATGCGCGCTTCGAGCGAGGCTTGGTGCCGGCAGAGACTGTTTACTTTCGCTTGCACCAGCTGGCGGGCTTCGTAGTCGAGCGTCAGGTGCAGGCCCATCGCGTCGATGGCCGCAGGTACGGTCGGGGGGCCTGCGAGCGCCGAACGGCTCGCCAGCCCCAGCAGTAGTGCCGGGAAAAGTTTTTTCATACCAAGAAGCCAGCCAGTGATTTCCCTCGCGGGAATCGGCAAGTTACTATAAAAAAATGGGCCAGATAACAGGAGCCGTAGAAGAGTAAAATGGGCTATACGCAGAATCGGCGGGCAAGGCGGTCACCGATAAGGGCAACCGTCAGGCACTCGGTGGGTACTGCGGTAAGCTATTTTACTCTTCCACGGCTCCTGTTATCTAACCCATTTCAGGCTCTAAAGCGGGCCACACACTAGCCGCCGGGAGGGCCGCCGAAGCCCCCGCCACCGCCCCCACCAGGGCCGCCCCCGCCGCCGGGAGGGCCACCGAAGCCGCCACGGCCGCGCCGCTCGCCATCGGGGCCACCTTCGGGAGCGGCGGGAGCCGTCATATTAGCCGAGCGGATATTATAGGTGAACATCAGCATAAAATAGCGCTGAAGCACTGTGGTTTGCACATCTTCGGTGTAGGCGGCAGTCACGTTGCGCTGAATGGCGCGGTTCTGCTTCAGCAAGTCAAAGGCGTAGAGCTTGATTTCGCCGCGCTGGCCGGGGAAAATCTTCTTGCCGATAGAGGCATTCCAGAGCGCATAATTCTGGTTGTACGAGCTGCTCAAGCCCCGATAAAGCTGGTGCGATACGTCGGACTGAATCGAGATGCCCGGCCCGACTATCCAGCTCAGGCGTAGGCGCGTGAGCTGGCTGAAGTAGTTGCTGTTCAGCTTGGTGTTAAGCGAATTATACACAAAGCTCTTAGTCGAGTTCGACGACAGCGTGAAGTCCAGCCGCTCGCTGATGTTGCTGCTCAGCGTGAGGCCGCCCGTGAAGGCCGGGGTACGGGCATAGTTGAGGCCCTGGTTTACGATGCCCGGCGTTTGGCTGTAGCTACCGCCCAGGCTGGCGTTGGCATTGAGCTTTTTATTGAAGAAAGGCTGGCCGTAGTTGGCCAGGGCGCGCACCGAGTACTCCTGCTGCAAGTTGACCGACTGCGTAAGCTGGCCGGCCGCTGGCAGGCGAATAGCCTCGGTGGCATTGCTGGGCACAAACGTGGTGTCGCGGGCCGCCACAATAGTGCGGTTCGAGATAGGGTCCTGGGTATAAGAGCCCGAAAGCAGCGCAAAAAAGCTACCCGACTTTTCGGGGTTCGAGGCCGTGTAGCGGGCCACTAAGTTGTGCTGGTATTCCTGCCGCAAACCAGGGTTGCCGATGGTCAGCTGCAAGGGGTTGGAGTTGTTGACTACTGCTTGCAACTGGTTGATGCTCGGTGCGTTGGTGTTAGTACGGTAGAATACCCGGATGTTGTGCTGGCGGTCGGGCCGGAACATCAGCATGGCTTGGGGCAGCACGTTCCAAAACGTGTAGTTCACCGGTCCGTTCACCGGGAACGTCTGGTCGCCGCGTAGCTGGGCCACCTGCCCGCTCAAGCCCACCGATACCTGCAAGGTGCGGGTGTTGTAGCGGTAGCTCAGCCCGCCACCCTGCGTAAGGTAATGGTTATTAAAGACATTGCTCAACGCTGTATCGAGGCGCGAGTACTGCTGGTCGGCGGCCTGAAAATCGTAGGTACGCTTATTGGAGTTGTTGGGCGCGTAGCTGAGCGAGTAGTTGGCTTGTAGCTGCGCGTGCTTGCCCACTGGCTCGGTGTAGGCCAGGTTGGTGCCGATGCTGCCGCTGTGCTGGGTCAGCAAGGACTGCTGGTTGAGGTTAGTAGTGGTGCTGGCCGTGTTTAGCAGGCTGGTGCCGGTGCGGTCGGTGTACGAGCCGGTGATATTCAGCGACAGCGTGCGACCCGCCCGCTTGCCCAGGCGGCGGCGCAATAGCAGGTCGCCACCTGGGTTAATGCCCCGATTATTAGAGTTATACAGCGTATTAATATTGCTCAGCGTAGTGCCACCGCTCGACGTTACCCCGCCCAAGATTTTGTTGGCGTCGTTCTGCTGCCACGATAGCCGGGGCCGAAACAACAGCGAAGTAGCCGAGTCGAGTTGGTGCTCAAAACGGATGTTAGCCCGATGGTTATAGTTGGTGCTGCCCGAAGACGAGTTCTCGCGATATAGCGTGTTGGTGGTGTTGGCAAATTGCCGGTTGGTGGTGCTGTTAAGCGTATTGGTAGAGCGGTTGAAGAAATAGCTGCCCGTAAGCTCCGTTTTCTTCTTATTCCATGAATTTGAGTAGTTTAGCCCCGCTGCGTGGGTGGTGCTAATCCCCCCGTTCTGGCTCACCAAAAAGTCGCCAGCGTTGCCCCCGCCGCCGCCGCCCCCGGTACCTCCACCGCCGCGCCCGCCGCCCCCGGCCGCCGAGCTGCCGATAACGCCCAATAGGTCGTCGGTACCGAAATTCTGCTCGTTCACATTGTTGCTCTGCGCCAGCAAGGTCACGCGGCGGTTATCGTGAAAGTCGTTGAGGTTCAGGCTGGTTTTGTAGCGTGTGCCACTGCCAGTGCCGCCGCCATCGGGCCCCACGCCGCCCACAAACCGCCCAAACTGGCCATTCCGAAACTGCGGCTTGGTAATGATATTCAGCGTCTTCTGGGTATTGCCGTCGTTGAAGCCCGAAAAGCGGCTTTGCTCACTCATCTGGTCAAAAATCTCGACCCGGTCGATGGACTCAGCCGGTAGGTTTTTGAGCACGGCGTCGGGGTCAGTACCGAAGAACGGCTTACCATCGACCAGCACCTGCTGCACCTGCTCGCCCTGCGCCTGGGTCTTGCCCGAGGCATCGACTTGGATGCCCGGCATCTTGTTAATGAGGTCGCCGGCCGTCGCGTCAGGATTGACTTTGAAGGACTTAGCATTGATACTCGTGGTGTCGCCGCGCTGCACCGTCACTTGCTGGCCGGTTACTTCCACCGTTTTGAGGACGGTGCCTCCGGTTTGCAAGGCTAGGTTGCCTACTGCCACCGGCTGGCCACCGGCCGGCACCGTCACAGCTTGCCGCTGGTCGCTGTAGCCGATAAAAGACGCCGTGAGCAAATAGCGCCCCGGAGCCACGTTATCGAGCTGAAACGAGCCATCATTGCCCACGGCTGTGCCGGTCTTCACCGAGTCGGGTAAGTGCGTCAGCACTACGTTGGCCCCGATGAGCGGGCTTTGGTCTTTGGCATCCAGCACTTTGCCGCGCACCGGGCTTTGGGCCTGCGCCGTGAAGGCCAGTAACCAGGCAGCACCCGCTAAGAGTAAAAATCGCATAGTTTTCAGGGAATTACGAACCGCATAGACGCGGCTCGTGGCAAAAAGTTGACTATCAGACCCGGCGCAGCAGCAGCAGGCCGTCGCGCACGGGCAGCAGCAGCGGCACCACGCGGGGGTCGTGCTGCACTTGGTCGTTGAAGGCCCGCACGGCCCTGGTGTCGTGGTCATTAGCTTTCAAGGGATAATTGGGCAGGGCTTTACCACCCCAAAGTACATTATCGACAATGAGCAGCCCACCCGGCCTCACCTGCTTGATTACTAGCTCAAAGTACCGGCCGTTATTAATCTTGTCAGCGTCAATAAAGACCAAGTCCCACACTTCGCCGACTAACCCGCCCAAAACGTCGCGCGCGTCGCCGATGTGCAGCGTCACCGCCGCCGAAAGTCCCGCCTGAGCCACGTAGCGCCGAATTCGGCTTTCCCGCTCGGGGTTGATTTCGATGGTGTGAATGTGCCCACCCTCGGCCAGCCCTTCGGCCAAACACAGCGTAGCATAGCCCGTAAACGTGCCGATTTCGAGCACCCGTTGGGGCTTTATCAGGTGCGAAAGCATGCTCAACAGCCGTCCCTGCCAGTGCCCGGTCGCCATGCGCGGCATGAGTAGCTGCAAGTGTGTTTCGCGCCACAATTGATAGAGTAGGGGTGGCTCGGGCTCGGAGTGCTGGTCGGCGTAAAGTTGTATTTGGTCGTCAGTCATTGATATAGAATAGAAGGTTTTGCGCTGTCCGGGCGCGTTTACCCCACCCCCGGCCCCTCCCCTCCGGGAGAGGGGAGCCTTTCGTCAGTAGACGTTAGCAACCGTTTGGTTTCCCTCTCCTGGAGGGGAGGGGCCGGGGGTGGGGTGATACGGCTCCAGCCGAAACCGATAGACTTGAAAGCCCGATTTGCCCGGCCCATACGTGTGCGCCACCACCCGCCACAGCCCCTCGTAGCGAAACTGCCACGGCGCGGGCGCTACGTCGATGCGACGAAAAACGCGCACGGGCCGGCCGGTTTCTTGGCTGCGGGCTAGGGCGCGGTTGCGGTGGTTAAAGTCTTGGTTGGCTACTTGGCGGCCGGTTTCGGCGTCGCGCCCGCCGTGGCCCGCGTACCAGAAATAGTCGTCGTGGATTTCGTCGTCCTCGTACTGGTCGGCCAGGATAATACTTTCCGCGCCGTGGGCCGCCGTGGCGCACACGCCCGCCCGGCGCGGCCGGTGCTGGCCGAGTAGCGACAGTTCGAGGCGCGAGTGAAACAGGTCGCCCGGCTGGGCCATACCAATGTGGCCGAAAGTGGGAGGAGGCATAAGCAGAAACTCACTGCACCGGCGCAACGAGCGCCCGGTAAATATGCTGCCGATGATAAGCGAAGTGAGTCAGGTCCAGCTGATGAGAAGCGTGGAGCCGCAGCTTGCCGGGCAGTCCCAGCAGCGAGTAGTCATCAGCTATGCTAAAGCTGCCAAAATCAAATAAAGCGTGGTGATTGGGACACAAGCACAGCACATTGCTCAACGCATCGGGGCCGTGGTGCGGCGCACCCAGCGGCCGAATGTGCGCCGCCTCGGCATAATAACCAGCTGGGGTAGCTAGGCGCTCGCCACAAACCTGGCAGCGGCTGCCGTGCAACGCCTTCACCTGTCGCGTAATAGCAGTATCCCGAATCAGCCGCGAAACGGTGGCCTCGTAGCGCGGCGCGGGCTCGGCTGCCCCAGGCTGGTCGAATAGCTCGGCCTGCGCGTAAGGCTTAGTGAGAGTGGGCGGCGCGACTATTTCGGCCACCAGCGGCTCTAGCCGAAATAGGAACACCATAAAGCCCGACCGGCCCCGCCGATAGTCGCGGCTCACCACCCGAAACAGGCCCTCGTAGCGAAATGCCTGCGCGCCGTCGGCATTTGTCACCTTGCGAAGTACGCGCACCGGCAGGCCCGTAACCTGGCTGCGAGCCAAGCCTTTATTGGCTTTGGTTAGCGTCTGGTCGGCTACTTGCTGGCCGCTCTCGTCGCTGCGCCCGCCGTGGCCAGTGTAGAGAATAAAGTCGTCGTGTACCTCGTCGTCCTCGTACTTGTCCGACAGCACAATGCTCTCAGCGCCCTGCTCTTGCGTAGCACAAATACCCGCCTGCAACGGCCGGTGCTGCCCACGCTGCGCCAGCTCGGCCCGCGACGCAAACAAGTCGCCCGGCCGCGCCGACCCCACATGACCAAACACCGGTGACCCAGCCATCGCTACTTGCCTTCCGGCACGTATTGCAGCAAGCTCAGGTTGTCTTCGGCCAGAATCTCATTAGCCAAATCACGCAATTCGCTCGCCGTAACGGCTTCGATGCGGCCGAAAATCTCGCTCAACGGCTCGATGCGGCCCAAGTCCAGCGTGCTTTTGCCAAGCAGCTGCATTAGGCCCGAGTTGCTTTCCTCGCTCATGGCTAGTTGGCCCATGAGCTGATTTTTGGCTACGTGCAGCTGGCTGGTGGTCAGTTCTTTCTCGCGCAGCAGCTTCAGCTCCTTGTGCACCAGTCCGAGCGTGCGGCTCAGCTGCTTGCCCTCGGTGCCGAAGTATACCCCAAACAATCCCGTATCGGTGTAAGCCGAATAGCTGCTGTCGATGGTATACACAAGGCCGTATTTTTCGCGCACCGCCAGGTTGAGGCGCGAGTTCATACCCGGCCCGCCCAGGATGTTGTTGAGCATAAAAAACGGGATGCGCCGCCGGTCGGTAAGCGGATAGGCCGGGCCGCCCAACAGGCAGTGCGCCTGCGTGATAGGCCGCGACTCGGTCTGGCTCTGGCGCTCGTAGCCGCTGAAAGGCAGGCGCGGCCGCTCGCCCAGGCGGGCTGGTATCGGTGCCAATAGCTTATCGGCCAGGCGTTTCACTTCTTTGAAGGGCAGGTTGCTCACCGAGCTGAAAATCAGCCGGTCGGTGCGCACGTTCTCGTCGTAGAAGGTATGGAAGTCAGCGCTTTGGAAGCCGCTCACGCTTTCGCGGGTGCCCAGAATGTTGACGCCCAGCGGGTGTTGGCCAAATATCACCGTGTCGAAGTCGTCGATAATGGCATCCTCGGGCGCATCCTGGTACATGCTCATTTCTTCCAGAATCACGCCGCGCTCCTTCTCGACTTCGCGCTCGGGAAATATCGAGTTGAACGTCAAGTCGGTAAGCAGCTCAAACGCCCGCTCGAAGTGCGTGCTCAGCAGCGTGGCGTAAAAGCAGATTTTTTCCTTCGTGGTGTAGGCATTCAGCTCGCCGCCCACGCTCTCCAGCCGGTTCAGAATGTGAAACGATTTGCGTTTGTGCGTGCCTTTGAAGGCCATGTGCTCCCAAAAGTGCGCCAGGCCCTGCTGATGCGCCTTCTCATCGCGTGAGCCGATATCGAGCAGAAAGCCGCAATGCGCGATTTTGGTATGAAGTACTTGCTTATGCAGCAAGCGAATACCATTGGGGTATTCGTGAATTTCGTAGTCTAACATTAATGCTATAAGCAAAATAAAGCAGCAAAGTTCGGGCCTGTAGGCTGGACTCTGCGAGTCCGGCCGCGAGCGTAGCGAGCAACCACGTTAGCATACGTTCGCTTACGCTGATGCTCGCTACGCTCGCGGCCGCACTCGCAGAGTCTAGCCTACAATTTCTGCGCCCGAAACAGGTCGTCGGCCGCTTGCAGCAATTTCAGGCGCAGTTGCGGATTGTAGCTGCTGGCTGGGTGCGCCGCCAAAAACGCCTGCACCGTGCGTGCCGCCGTGGCCGACTGATACGCACCCAGCGTGCCCTGCAACCAAGCCGCCGGAAAAAAGATGTCGCCCGTCGCCTGAATCTCCTTCAACAGCTCCAGGCTTTCAGGCAAGTATTTCTCCGACGTAGCCTGCCGCAGCGGGTGGTGCAGGTAGCCCAGTGCCGTCGCTACCCATGCTTCTTTTTCGCGGCTTTTCTCGTCTTTGAGCGAAGCGAAAAACTGGTCGCGCACCGCCACTTCGGGCGAGAGGGCAGGCATGAGAAACTCCAGCCGTTGGCGGCGGTCTATATTCTTAATGCGAGCTAGCTCTTGGGGCAGAATTGGTTGCGGAGCCGGGTAGTTGCGCACGGCCAGCGCCAGCGCCAAGCTGGTGTAGTCGTCTTCGGTTAGCTTTACCAGGGCGGGCGGCTGCTGATTTTGCCAGATTTTGTAGAGCCGCGCCTGGGCCGTTGGGGTGAGGGCAATGCGCTGGTAGGCTTGAAAATAAAGCTTTTGTTCGCCAGGACGTGGCTGTTGCAGCATGGCTTGCCAAAGCGCGTTCTCCAACGCTGGAGCCAATGTCATGCGCTCGGCAGGCGGTAGAAACTTCCAGAAAATATCACCCATCTGCCCCGTGAGGAGCTTGATAGTAAGGTCTTTGCTTTCAAAAAGCAGTTGCGTCTGGTAGGTTGCTAGCAATTGGCGAGGCGTGATGCCCCCGCCACGCAGCATATTTTCGAAGAGGTTGATATAGGTGCTGGCACGGGCCACGGGGTCTGGTAAGTTGCCAAGCTGGCTAGCTGCGCGCTCGTTGATAGGAAACACCCCATAGCCTAACCCATTTGCATTGAACAGGATATGTTGAGGGGTTTCGGGTAGCGCTAGCCGCTCCGTAGCGTGCGTCATCGTAACGAGCCTGCGTTCTGAGCGGCCGTTGGCATAAGCCAGTAGTATCTCAAAGGTCTGCGGCCACAAGCGGGCCGACCCATCTTCGGCCTGCTGCCGGATAGTAAGGGCGCAGCCAGTTGTATCAGGAAGGGTCAGGTTGTAACTAAACACCGGCCGACCCGGCTCATTCACCCACACCTGGTTCCAGGCGGCGAGGTCGGCGGACGTGTGGGCGTCCAGAATGGCGATGAGGTCGGGCCAGGTAGCGTTGCCGTGGGCGTACTTTTTGAGGTATTCGCGCACGCCGGCCTGAAACGCTGCCTCGCCCATCAGCCCTTCGAGCTGCCGCATCATAATGGGCGCTTTGTGGTAAATAATGTTGCCGTAGAGCGAGCCCGCATCCTGCAAATTGGCCAGCGGCTGCCGGATGGCGTTGGCCCCTTGGGTGCGGTCGACGGCGTAGGCGGCAGGGAAGTGGTCGGTGATGAACTTTAGCAACTGGTCGTCGCCTTTTTCATCGCCGCCGCTCATTTTATCGGCCATGAAATTGGCAAATACCTCCTTCATCCACACATCGTTGAACCAGCGCATGGTCACGAGGTCGCCAAACCACATGTGGGCCGTTTCGTGGTTGATGAGGTTGCGCCGGGCCAGCTCTTGGTCGCGGGTCGCGCCCTGGTCCAGAAACAGCGTAGCCGCCTTATAGTCAATGGCCCCCACGTGCTCCATACCCCCGTACTGAAAGTCGGGAATGGCCGTGAAATCGAATTTCTGAAACGGATACGGAATGCCCGTGTAGTCTTCCAAAAAGCTGAGCGCCCGCCCGTGCTGCGCAAAAATGGCCGGCACGCTAAGCCGCAGCTTGGTCGAGTCCGTTTCGCGGTGCAAAAAGCTCATGGGGCGGCCATTCACCTGCTGCGTCAGTCGCTGAAACCTGCCCGTCACAAACGAAAACAGGTAGGTGCTTATGGTATCGGACGGGGCAAAGCGGTAGGTTCTGCTGCCAACCGCCCGGCCAGCTGATATGCTGCGCGACGAATCGACCACCGCGCCGTTGGCCACGGCCTGCCAGCCAAGGGGCACCGTGAGCGACAAAGCAAAAACGGCCTTCAAATCGGGCTGGTCGAACACCGGAAATACCGTGCGTGCCCGGTCGGGCACCAGCAGCGTGTAGAGGTAGTCGTCATTGCGGTTCAGGGACTGGTCGCCGGCCGTAAAATTGATTTTTACCTCATTACGGCCTATTCGCAGCACGCTGGCCGGCAGCACTAAATGCTCGTTGCGATAGTCGATAGGCACCGGCCGGCCGTTGACCTCTACGCCGTGCAAGTGGTCGGCCGAGGCTTTGAAATCAAGCTGGAGCGGCTGGCGGTTGTCGCGCAGCGTGAACGTAATAACCTCATTTGCGCTAATGGGCTGGGTTTTCTGGCTAGGAATACTCAGGTCGAGCGAGTAGGCGAGGTGGCTAAGGAGTTGCCGCCGCGCCTCGGCCAGCATTTGCGAAACACCCGTTTCGACGGGTAGAGTAGGGGCAGTAGCAGTGGGCACAGTATGGCGCTGGCAAGCCGCCGCGAGCAACGTAAGGAGCCCACCCACCAGCCAGCCGGAAGTACGGTAAAGAGTCATCAGTCGCAAAAGATACTATCAAAAACAACCAGCGACCTGCTAGGCATTTGCCCGCTGGGTTTGCCAAGCTTGCGCCTCGGCCAGCACGCCCAGCAGTTGCCCGGTTTCAATCTCGCGGGCGCAGCGGAAATGCCCCAACGGGCAGCGGGCGTGCCCATGTAGCCCGCACGGCCGGCAAGCCAGCGGCCCCGGATGCTCGACAATACGCGAAAACGTGCTCAGCGGCCCGAACCCAAACGCCGGCACCGTCGAGCAGAAAATGGCGCACACCGGCGCATCTACCGCCGAGCACAAGTGCATGGGGGCCGAATCGTTTACGTAATTCAGCACCGCGCCGCGCATAAGCGCCGCCGAGGCCAACAGCGATAATTTACCCGACAAATTCACCAGCCCCGGCCGGTTAGCGGCCTGGGCCAACTGCTCGCAGGCGGCCGTGTCGGGTGGCCCGCCCAGTAGGTACACGGGCAGCCCGGGTGGTAAAGCGGCCAGCAGTTCCAGCCATTTTTCTTCGGGGTACTGCTTGGTAAACCACACTGAAGTGGGGGCCAGGCATACGTAAGTGCCCACCGCCGCATAAGGTGCAGCAGCGGCTTCATCGGCTGCCGTAGGGTAAAGCTTAGGCTTGAGGTTGAAACTATTGTTGGTCAATAAACTAGCATTCCGCTGCACCTCGTGCGTGCCATCGCCGATGAGGTGCGGTACGCGCCGCGTAAAAAACCGGCTAAACGGATTTTGGGTGAAGCCTATCCGCTCGGGCGCACCTGAAAAAGCCGTTAAAAAGCCCGTGCTGGCAAAGCGCTGCATCGTCACGACGCGGCTATAATTCGTCTGCCGTATCTGTTGCAACAGCCGCAGCAAATTGGGATATTTCTTGGTCTTCTTATCCCAGATAAGCACCTGCCGCACGCGTGGATTTCCAGCGAGCAGCCCTTCATTGCCGCGTCGCACCAATACATCAATAGGTGTAGCTGGCTCGTTCAGCGCTAAGTACTCGACCAGCGCCGTGGCGAGGATTACATCGCCAATAAAAGCGGTTTGGATGAGTAGGGTGGCAGGCGTAGCATTGGGCATGAGTAGCCTCAAAGGTAGCCTACGGCTTTAAAAGCTCTTTTCGCTCGCCTACTTAATGTCGTACTTGATATCGGACAGGTTGTGCGTGTAGAAGTAGGCGTAGTTCGCGCACATCTGCTCCCAGCCGGTTTCGGTAGCGAATTTCTCGTGCATTACATCTTCCCAAGCTAACCCAAGTTGCAGGGTATAGACAAGGCAGAAAAAAAGTCTGTTCGGTAGGAACA
>CAXUKA010000052.1:0-23889 GCA_964251335.1 uncultured Hymenobacter sp. | reverse complement strand
ATTCTGGATGGCCGCCCCGGTAGCTCGGGCAGCACCGTGAGCGGCGCGGCCCAGGCCACCGACCTCACTATTGCCAGCACCAACACCAGCGGTATTCCGCTGCAATTCACCAGCGATGCTACCTTCAACCTGGTGCAGCACTGCCAGGTTAAGGGCGTGGGTACCAGCGACTCGGGCTCGCCCGACGTGAACTTTACCGGCACAGCAACCACCGGCAACAGCGACAACACCATCCAATATTGCAACATCGGCGACGGGGCTACTACGCCCGTGACGCTGGTATATGGCGGCAACACGCTGAACAGTCGCAACAGTTTGCTGAACAACAACCTGTTCAACAACTACGGCACGGGCAGCACCTATGGCATCTACCTCAACCAATCGGGTGCGGGCTGGAACATTAGTGGCAACAGCTTCTACCAGACGGCTAATCGCGTGAACGTGAGTGGCACGATGTATGGCATTTTCATCAATGCCAACAATAACCACACTGTGTCGAGCAACTTTGTGGGCGGCTCGGCCCCGAGCCTGGGCGGCACGCCTCTCACCGTGACCCTGACCAGCGCCAATGCGGCGGCGGCGTATCGTTTCGTGGGTATTTACTTGGCCACTACCACTGGCACGGCTTCAAACGTGCAGGGCAACACCGTGGGCAACATTGCTTGGGTGAGCAGCAGCGGCGCGACCACCACCTACGGTATTCTGTCAGGCATTTATATAAGCTCCGGCGACGTGAATGTGGGTACTACCACGGGCAATATCGTGGGTGGGGCAGCGGCACCTATCACCGTGTCTTCGACCACCAGCGCGGGCTATGTGTTTGGCATTTCGACGGCTTCGTCAGGCGCTATCAGCATTACGGGCAACACAATCAGCAACATCACGGGGCTGGGGGCTGCTGCGGTGGCCGTGAACGTAGCGGGTATTTTATCCTCGACGGGCTCACCTACTATTAACCGCAACAAAATCTACAATCTGGCAGCGGGCAGCGCCGCCAGTGGCACCGTGGCCACGCTCGCCAACGGCATCTGGCTGACGGGCGGCACGCTCAATACGGTTACCAACAACCTGATTGGCGACCTGCGGGCGGCTACCTCGACTAGCCTGGCGGCTGTGTCGGGTATCTTGGTAGCAGGCGGCACTACCAACAACGTGTACTACAACACGGTGAACCTGGCTGCAACCAGCACTGGGGCTACGTTTGGTACGTCGGGCATTTACCTGAACTCGACCAGCGCTATGCTCGACCTGCGCAACAACATTGTCGTGAACAAAAGCACGGCCGTGGGCACGGGCGGCTACACGGCCGCCCTGCGCCGCGTGAGCGGCACGGCCGGCACGGTACCCAGCAACCTGGCTGCCACCACCAACAACAACCTGTACTACGCCGGCACGCCGTCGGCTACCAACCTGATTTATGTAGAAGGCACGACTACGGCTACTAATGCCCAGCAAACCGTGGCCGCCTACAAAATCTTCGTTGCCGCCCGCGAAAGCAACTCGGTGACCGAAGATGTGCCCTTCTTGAGCACGACGGGTACTGCTGCTACGTTCCTGCACATCAACCCGGCCGTGGCTACGCAGGTAGAGGGCAATGCCACGCCCATCGCTAGCGTGACCACGGACTTTGACGGGGATACGCGCAGCACGACGGCTCCCGACCTCGGGGCTGACGAAGGCACCTTCATCCCGCAGGATGTTACCCCGCCGACCATTGCCTACACGCCGCTGGTTAGCAGCAACAGCACCGCCAACCGCACCCTCGTGGTGACCGTCAGCGATGCCAGCGGGGTAGCTACCGGCGCATTAGCACCGCGCTTGTTTTTCCGCAAAGGCACCACGGGCGCCTATACCTCGGTGCTGGCCACTACCGTTAGCGGTAACACCTACACCTTCACGCTCGACTATGCGCTGCTGGGCGGTGCTACGGGCGGCGACGTGATACAGTACTATGTAGCGGCACAGGACCTGGCTACGCCTGCCAACTCGGGCACCAACCCGCTGGGCGGCACGTACACCACGGCTCCGGCCACGCCCAACTCGTACAACATCTTCGCGCCGCTCAACGGCATCTATTACGTAGGCAGCGGCACCTCGCCCAACGCGGCCCGCACCTTCACGACGCTGACGGCTGCCGCCGCTGCTTACAACGGCAGCAACCTGACCGGCGCGGTGACCTTCCTGCTGCTGGATAACAGCTACGGCACGGCGGAGACATTCCCGATTGTGTTCAACGCCAACGCGGATGCCAGCGCTACGAACACCCTGACCATCCGGCCGAATACGGGTGTGACGGCGACCATCACGGGCAGCGTAGTTACCGGGGCAGTGCTGAAGCTGAACGGGGCCGACTACATCACCATCGACGGCTCGAACACGGGCGGCACCAGCCAGAACCTGACCATCACCAACACCAGCGCTACCGGCTCGGGCAACGCGGTGCTGTGGCTGGCGGCGGCTTCGGCCACCGATGGCGCTACTTTCAACACGGTGAAAAACACGCTCCTTACGGGCAACTCGGCGGCCGGCTTCCCGCAGTTTGTAGTGTTTTTGGGTGGCGGCGGTGCCACGGCTACTTCGCCCACTACCAGCACACCCGCACCGAACTCCAACAACGCCATTACCAACAACGTCATCAGCCGTGGTTTCTACGGGGTTTTCGTATTTGGTGTGTCGGCTACCAGCCTCGACCAGAGCAATGTCGTTAGCGGCAACCAGCTGGGTAGCGGCACGGGCAATGGCTTTGGGCAGGAAGGCATTCGTGCCGTGTATCAGCAAGGCCTCTCGCTGGTAAGCAACGAAATCCAGAACATTACCAACGGCACTACTACTGCTAACGTCTACGGCATTTTCCTGGCCGATAGCAAAGGCGTAGTAGCCAGCCGCAACTCGGTGCACGGCATCAGCTACACGGGCACCAGCACGACTAAAGTGTGGGGTATCAATTCGAGCACGACCACCTTCAACACGGCGGCCAACGCCAGCGCCAACCGCTTCGACAACAACCTGGTGTACGGCCTCAACTCGACGGCCACCAGCTCGACCTGGAATACCGTCGGCATCAACTGCGGCGGTGGCTACGGCGACCAGTACTACTACAACACGGTGTACCTGAGCGGCCAGCTGAGCGCCGCCAGCGGCACGGCTGGCTCGGCGGCTTTTGCCAACGGCAACCCCAGCGTGACGACGGCATCGACCAACATTGATGTGCGGAACAACATTTTCAGCATCATTGGGGGCACGGGTGGCACTACCAGCACACCGCTGTATGCCCACTACACCTACGGCACCACTTACACGGGCAGCACGCTCGACTACAACGACCTGTATGCTACTGCGGGCGCAACCGGGCTGGCCGTAATCGGGCACCTGGGCACGAGCACTTCGCCCACGGGCGACTATGCTACGCTGGCGCTTTGGCAAACGGCTACCAGCCAGGAGGCCAACTCGAAAAGCGTGAACCCGCTGTTTGTGCAAACCACCACCGCGCCTTACAACCTGGCACCTACCAACGTAGACCTGAACAATGTCGGCACGCCCATCGCGGGCATCACGACGGACTACACGGGAGCCACGCGCGGCGCACTGCCCGATATCGGAGCCTTCGAATTCTCGCCGCCCGCTATCGACCTGTCGCCGGTAGCCTTGGTAGCCCCGACTGCCACCAGCGCCTGCTATGGCTCGGCCGAGCCAGTGAGCGTGAGCATTCGCAACACGGGGCTCAACGCCCTCAATTTTGCCAGCAATGCCGCTACCATTACGGTGGTTGTAACGCCGCCCAGCGGTACCGCACTGCCGGCCTTCACGACTACCCTAACTACGGGCACGCTGGCTAGCGGTGCCACCCAGACCGTGACCCTGCCTACTACGCTGAACATGGGCACGGTAGGCACCTACACCTTCCGGATAACGGCCACGGTGGCCGGCGATGGCAACACCAGCAACGATGTGCTGACGCCTGACCCCACCCGCACGGTAGCCGCCCCGGTAGTGGGCACCTTGTCGCCAGCTGCTACGTCTATCTGCGTAAGCGGCACGGTTACGCTCACTCTGTCGGGCGCGGCCAATGGCATCACCCAGTTCCAGAGCAGCCCCGATAACGTGACGTTTACGGACATCGTCGGTGCAAACGGCGCTACGTATACCACGCCGGTGCTTACCAGCACCACGTACTTCCGGGCGCAGGTGCGCTGCACCACGGGCACGGTTACGTCGAACGTGAGCACCATCACGGTGAATAACCCGCTGGTGGCTACTACCAACACGCCGCTGACTATCTGCTCGGGCAGCACGGCTACGCTCACGGCTACGGCCTCGGCGGGTAGCTCGGTACGGTTCTTCAGCGCGGCTACGGGCGGCACGGCGCTGGCTACTGCTGGCACCTACACCACGCCGGCCCTCACGGCCAACACCACGTATTATGTGGAAGCGTTTACGCCCTCGACCAGCGTAGCTGGCCTAGCCGATAACAGCGCGGCCAACGGCACGTTTGCTCAATCGACTGCCACGGACTACCCGCTGGGTTTTGCCGTGTCGCAGGCAGGTACTCTGGCTTCGGTCGATGTGTACCCCACGGCTGCCGGCACGCTGACCATCCGTCTTTATAGCGTAAGCGGCACCCAGCCCGCTGGTACTGCTACGGCCGTAGCTGGCAGCGATGTCACCATCACGGTAACAGCAGCGCAAGTAGGCACCAAGGTGACCGTGCCACTCAACTACGCTCTGACGGCCGGTGACTACAAGCTTTCGAACTTTGCGGGTGGCCTGGGCCGCTACAGCACCTACACAGGCACTTATCCGCTGACCTCGGCCGATGGCACGCTTACTGTGAAGGGCTCGTACACGTTCTATACCTCGACTTCGTACGCGAACACGACCTACAACAGCTTCTTCAATCTGACATTCAACGGCGAGTGCGTGGGCGCTACTCGCACCCCGATTCAGGTGAATGTGACGCAGCCGGCCACGGCTAGCTTCCCGGCGGCTACGGCCAGCACTTGCAGCACCTCGCCCTATCAACTGGCGGGCACCGTGACTGGCACGGCTACTACGGGCACCTACACCACCAGCGGCACGGGCACCTTCTCGCCCAATGCCACCACGCTGAATGCCACCTACACGCCTTCGGCTGCTGACATCACGGCTGGCTCGGTGACCATCACGCTGACTTCGGCCGCAACGGCTCCTTGCACGGCTACTACTACGGCCACGCTGGCGCTGAGCATCAACACTCCGGCAGTGGCTACGTTTAGCTACCCGGCTGCTACGACTTACTGCGCTGGCTCGGCTGGCACTGTAACGCCCACACTGGGCACGGGTGCTACAGCCGGCACATTTACCTCAACTACGGGCCTGACCATTAACGCTACTACCGGCGTTATCACGCTTAGCACCTCGACGGCTGGTACCTACACCGTGACTAACACGGTGGCTGCCAGCGGCGCCTGCGCGGCGGTTACGGCTACCGCCACGGTAACTGTGACGCCAGCGGCTTCGGCTGCTTTCAGCTATGCTGCCGCTTCGTTCTGCCAGACCGGCACCAACCCTACGCCGACCGTGACGGGTACTGCTGGTGGCACGTTCAGCTCAACTACAGGTCTTAGCATCAACGCTACCACTGGCTTGATTACGCTCAGCACCTCTACTCCTGGCACTTACACGGTTACCTACACGGTGGCTGGTGCCTGCGGCAGCTCGGCTACCGCTTCGGTTACCATCACGGCTGGCCAGGTGGCCACGTTTAGCTACCCGACTACGGGCGGCAACTGCGCGGGCAGCACCGGCACGGTAGCCGCCACGCTGGCTACTGGCTCCACGGCTGGCACCTTCACCTCGACTACTGGTCTGACTATCAACGCCACTACTGGTGCGGTGAACCTAGCTACTTCGACGGCTGGCACTTACACCGTGACCAATACGGTAGCCGCTGCTGGCGGCTGCGCCGCCGCCACGGCCACGGCCACCATTACGGTGAACCCAACTCCTGCTCGCCCGACACTGACGGCTACCTACAACGGCACCGTGACCACGCTCACCTCGAGCGCAGCCACCGGCAACCAGTTCTACTTCAATGGCACGGCCATTCCGGGTGCTACCGGCCAGACCTACGTGGTGAACGGCTCGGCTTCGACCTATGGCTCCTACACCGTCGTGGCAACCAACAGCTTCGGCTGCTCGTCGCAAGCTTCGGTAATACAGGTAGTCACGACGACGAAAGGCAGCATCGCCGGGGCTAGCCTACTGGTATACCCCAACCCGACGCCGACCGGCCAAGTCACGCTGGAACTGAGCGGCTTCCGCTCGACCACCCAGCTGGCCGTTATCGACGCGCTGGGCCGCGTGGTGCGCGCTGAAACCCTGCCCGCCACGGCTGGCACGGTCACGCACGCACTCGACCTCTCGCACATGGCGTCGGGCGTGTACATGTTGCGCCTCACCAATGCTGACGGCGTAGAAACCCGCCGCCTGGTGCGCGAATAGCGCTCCCAGAATCGAATTAGCTTTTAAAGCCCCGCTGGCCGTGCCAGCGGGGCTTTTTGCTTTTATAGTTCCAGCCAGGCTGCAAACAATGATTTTTACATGAATCGGAAAGAGCATAATATGAGGGTAACTCTCTAAGTATCATCAGCACGCTTTCTACCAGCTTACCTAGCAAATGACGTATCGAAATATTGAATATGCCTCGTACTTTTAGCCGTCCCAATCCAATTCTTCTTTATGAGAAAACCTCTTACTGCGTTCTTTCGACCGCTGCTGCTAGCCCTGACGCTGGGCATGGGCTACACCGCCCGGGCGCAGGTCACATACAGCCAAGTGCCGCTCACGGCCAGTAGCTTCAATGCCGATGTGGTGGCCAACGGCACGGCCGCCGCGCCCCCAGCCAGCTCCACCACTGCTGATGTGGACGGCGGTGGCTACTACTTCATGTCGCAGGACTATTACACGGCCACCACTGCCCATACCTCGGGCATTCCGAATAGCGGCCTGATTCCCAACTCTATCAGTGGCTATTCGGCGCTGACTTACCAGCTTGCTTCGCTCAGCGCTAACAACTCGCTGCGCATTGCGGGCGGGGCCATAGGCACGGGCAGCATCACGTTTGCCACGCCCACAGCCGCCTCGGAGGTGTATGTGCTGGCCAGCAGCGGTAGCGGTATCTCGACCGTGGATATGACGGTGAACTACTCGGACGGGACCACGACGGTATTCTCGGCCCAGTCGGTGCCCGATTGGTTCACGGCTTCGACTACGCTGAATGTGTTTGGCATGACAGGCCGCGCTAGCACTACCACACCCGTATCGACGCCTTACACGGCTCCCACGCCGGGCACAGCACCTTTTTTCGACCAGATAAAGCTGACGATTCCGGGGAATAAATCAACCACGACCATTACGGGTATCTCTTTTGCCAAGACCTCGACTGCCGGCTACCTACAGGTAATGGCTGTGAGCATCGGTACGTACCCGGCCTGCACGGCTCCGCCCACGGCGGGTACGGCTACGGCATCGGCCACCAGCCTGTGCGCAGGTGGCACCACTACACTCTCGCTCACTGGTATTAATGCCGCTGCAGGCCTCACCTACCAGTGGCAGTCGTCGACTACCAGCGCCACGGCGGGCTTTGCCAACATCACGGGCGCTACCAGCAGCACCTACACCACGCCAGCCCTAACGCAAACCACGTATTACCGGGCAGTAGTAACCTGCTCGGGGCAGTCGGCTAACTCCGCGGTTGCTACCGTGACGGTTCAAGGCCCCACCTACGCTACGGTGCCTTACACCCAGGGCTTCGAGAATACCTGGCTCAGCCGTTGCGACACCGACGAAGCGCCTGACGCAAGCTGGGTCAATACTCCGGCAACGGGCAATGCCTCATGGCGGCGCGAAGACGACGGCGCCAGCGCTGGCTGGACATCGATTACCAACGGGGCCTATACCCCAACCGGCTCTAATGCCGGTGGGGCCAGTTCCTCACACTCGGCCCGCTTCCACAACTACTCGGCCTCTAACGGTACCATTGGCACCCTTGACCTGTACGTGAACGTGACCGGTGGCACGGGCACCCCTACCCTGAAATTCGATTACCGCAACTCGGATTCTAACGCTGTAGTAGTGCAGTTGAGCACCGATGGCGGCGCGACGTTCCCGACCACGCTGCAAACACTGGGCACCCAAGCTGCGTGGACTAGCTACACCGTGAGCCTGCCCTCCACCGTTACGGCCACCACAGTTATTCGCTTCAAGGACACGAGTAATTTCGGCTTCAACGACACCGGCATCGACAACGTGAGCGTGAGCTACATCGCCTGCGCAGCGGCTACCGGCCTGGCCGCCACCACTACGGCGGCGGGTGCCACAGCTTCGGCCAGCATCACGTTTACGCCCGTCACGGGAGCTACTACCTACACCTTCGGCATCAGCCCGGCGGTGACGGGGGCACCTACCTCGGTAACTGCCTCGCCCATCAGCCTGACCGGCCTGGCCTACAGCACCACCTACACCGTGACGCTGACGACCAACTGCGGCAGCACAACGGCGCAGGCAGCTACCTATACCTTTACCACTCCTTGCATTCCAGCCACTTACGCTACCATACCCTACACCCAGGGCTTTGAAAGCGCTTGGCTGAGCCGCTGCGGCACCAACGACGTGCCCGATAACAACTGGGCCAACACGCCAGTGACGGGTAATAACTCGTGGCGCCGCAACGATGATGGCACCAGCGGCGGCTGGGGCAGCACCAACGGGGCCTATACCCCCGGCGGCAGCACTGCCAACGGCGCTTCCTCTACTTTCTCAGCCCGTTTCCACAGCTACAATGCTACCAGCGGCACGACCGGTAACTTCGATTACTACGTGAACCTGAGCCCGGCCGGTTCCAAGCGCCTGACGTTCGACTACATCAACACCAGCGGTACCGATAAGCTCGTTGTGCTGCTCTCGACCGATGGCGGGGCCACTTTCGGGGCCACGGCCCTGACCACGCAGACCACGGCTGCCACCTGGACCAGCGTGACAGTAGACTTTGCGGCTACCTCGGCCACCAGCATCCTGCGCTTTCAGGCTACCAGCGACTTCGGTGCTACTGACATCGGCCTCGACAACGTGAGCGTTAACCTGACGCCTGCCTGCGCCTCGCCCAACAGTGTGGTTGTCACCACGACGGGCACTACTACTACGGCCACTTTCTACAGCCCCACCGCTGCCAATGGCTACACCGTAACCACTACGCCGGCCACCACCACCTACACGGTGGCGCAGTCAGCCACGGGCACGGCCACGGCCACCCTCACTGGCCTGACGCTGAATACTACGTACACGGTGACGGCGGCCGCGCTGTGCGCCAACGGTAGCACGGCCGCCACGACCTCGGCCCCGTTCCTGGTGACGCCCTACTGCAACCCTCCTCACAGCAGCGGCAACACGGGCAGCATCACCAACATCAGCATCGCGAGCACCTCGTTTAGCAACGCTACGTTCAGCACCCCGCCGAGCGGCACGTACTACACTGCCTACCCGGCTAGCGTGGTGACTACCACGCTCCAGCAAGGCAGCACGTATTCGTTTACGGTAAACCTGAGCGGTACTTACAGCACGACGCTGTGGATTGACTACGACCGCAACAATGTGTTCGATACCGGTGAAGGTGTACAGGTGATTCCGATTGCCGGCGCTACCACAGGCACGGCCAGCTTCACGGTGCCCACTACGGCTGCCTTGGGGGCTACGGGGCTGCGGATACGTACCCGCTCTTCGGGCAGCGCCAATGGCCCGTCCGATGCCTGCACCACCTTTGGCTCGGGCGAAACGCAGGACTATGTAGTAACCATTGTGGCTCCTTCGCCTATCGATGTGCAGGCCGCAGCCCTAGTGGCCCCGGCCGCTGGCACCAGCACGTCGTGCTATTCCAGCACCGAAGCCGTAACCGTAACGGTGCGCAACCTGGGTACCTCTGCCCTGAACTTCACAACTACGCCCCTCACCGTGACCGTGAACGTAACCGGAGCCGTGACGCAGACGCTCACCACGACCATCAATACGAACGCAGCTAACGGCGGCAACCCGCTGGCTAGCGGCTCTACCGTCAACATCACCCTGCCCACCACGCTGAACATGACCGCGTTGGGCACTTACACGTTTGCCGCGACGGCCACGGTGCCCGGCGACGGTAACACTGCCAACGACGCACTGACCCCGCAAACGCGCATCGTAGCGGCCCCGGTAGCCGGCACGCTGGCCGTCAGCAATACTTCGCTCTGCATCAGCGGCACGGCTACGCTCACCCTGACGGGCGCGGCCAACGGGGGCATTCAGCTGCAAAGCAGCCCCGACAATGTGACGTTCACAGATATTACGGGGGCCACGGGCACCACCTTTACCACGCCGGTGCTCACGGCCACTACCTACTACCGCGCCCAGGTGCGTTGCAACACGGGTACCGTGACTTCCAACGTGAGCACCATCACGGTGAACAACCCGCAGGTGGCGACTACCAACTCGCCGGTAGCCATTTGTGCTGGCAGCACTGCCACGCTCACGGCTACGGGCAGCACAGGCACTACGCTTCGCTTCTTTGATGTGGCTACGGGCGGCACGGCCCTGGCTACAGGCACTACCTTCACGACGCCTGCCCTCACGGCTTCTAAGCAGTATTTTGTGGAAGCAGCTAGCGGTAGCACAGAGAGCGTTGGCCGCCCGGCCCCGGCCGCTACTACCAACACGACGGCTTTCACTTATGGTTTGGTATTCACTGCTGCCTCTTCCTTCACCCTGACTTCGGTGGATGTGTACCCAACCAGCACGGCGGGCAACCTCGTGGTGCAGGTGCAAGACAACACGGGAACCCTCATTCCGGGCCTCACGGCCACGGTGGCCATTCCGGCCGGCACGGGTACTACCGCCTTCACGGTACCGCTGAACTTCAACATTCCGGCCGGCACCGGCATGCGTCTGATGGCTATCAGCAGCCCGTCTTTGGTGCGCGAAAGCTCGGTAGGTGGCTTCCCCTACACCTCGCCGAGTGGCAATGTTAGCATCACCAGCGGCTACATTTCGGGTACCTCCACGACATACTACTTCTTCTACAACTGGCAGGTATCCACCATCTGCGTAGGCGCTACTCGTACGCCGATTCAGGTGAATGTGTCGCAGCCGGCCACAGCTACCTTCAGCTACCCGGCTACGGGCAGCAACTGCGCGGGCAGCACCGGCACGATAGCAGCTACGCTGGCTTCTGGCTCCACGGCGGGTACGTTCACCTCGACCACTGGCCTGACTATCAACGCCACTACCGGCGCGGTGAACCTGGCTACTTCGACGGCTGGCACCTACACCGTGACCAATACCCTGCCCGCCAGCGGTAACTGCGGCGTGGTAACGGCCACGGCCACCATCACGGTGAACCCGACGCCCGCTCGCCCGACACTGACGGCTACCTACAACGGCACCGTGACCACGCTCACCTCGAGCGCAGCCACCGGCAACCAGTTCTACTTCAATGGCACGGCCATTCCGGGTGCTACCGGCCAGACCTACGTGGTGAACGGCTCGGCTTCGACCTATGGCTCCTACACCGTCGTGGCAACCAACAGCTTCGGCTGCTCGTCGCAAGCTTCGGTAATACAGGTAGTCACGACGACGAAAGGCAGCATCGCCGGGGCTAGCCTACTGGTATACCCCAACCCGACGCCGACCGGCCAAGTCACGCTGGAACTGAGCGGCTTCCGCTCGACCACCCAGCTGGCCGTTATCGACGCGCTGGGCCGCGTGGTGCGCGCTGAAACCCTGCCCGCCACGGCTGGCACGGTCACGCACGCACTCGACCTCTCGCACATGGCGTCGGGCGTGTATATGTTGCGCCTCACCAATGCTGACGGCGTAGAAACCCGCCGCTTGGTACGCGAATAACTGGCCCTTGGCAGTTGTAAAAAGCCCCGCTGGCAGTGCCAGCGGGGCTTTTTTTGTATTCTCATCGTACAAGCGAGGCACAACCTCCGCTCTCGTTCGGAAGTTTGTCGTAGCAAAACTTCAGCTATTTGCCGTTCTTCTTTCACATGAAGCTCCTCACCGCCGCCCAAATTCGCGAGCTCGACCAAGCTACCATCCGCGAGCAGCAAACCACTTCTACCGAGCTAATGGAACGTGCGGCGCACGCCGTGGCCGAGTGGTTTTTTCGGACCTACAACCCGCACGAGGCCAATGACGTGCTGCTGCTCTGCGGCCCTGGTAACAATGGCGGCGATGGCTTGGCCCTGGCCCGCATGCTTTACCAAGCCGGCTACCCGGTACGTCTGGGCCTGCTGCCCGCCGACAAATATTCCGACGACTACCAGTACAACCACCACGTGCTGCCCAAAGTCATTCCGATACAAGAACTTAGCCCCGAGGCGCTACCCGACATTCGCCCCGAAACGCTGGTCGTAGATGCCCTCTTTGGCACTGGCCTCACGCGCCCGCTCGCGGGGCTGGCCGCCGCCGTGGTGCAGCACCTTAACGACAGCCACGCCCGCGTGGTGGCCATCGACCTGCCCAGCGGCCTGCTGGCCGATGCGCCTCAGCCCGACCCCGCCGCGCCTGTGGTACGGGCCACCCACACCGTGAGCTTTGGCCTGCCCAAGCTGGCTTTTTTGCTGCCGCAAAACGCCGAGTACGTGGGCGAGTGGCACCTGAAGGATATTCGCCTAAGTCAGGCATTCATCGACCAAGCCGAAACGCCGTGGCACTTCACCGAGTTTCCGAAGCCGCAACCAGCCACTTGGCCACCCGAGCCAACCGCCAGGCCCGATATTCAGCTGCCCAAGCGCAGCAAGTTTGCTTATAAAAACACCTTCGGCCACGCGCTGCTGCTGGCGGGCAGCCGGGGCAAAATGGGCGCGGCCGTGCTGGCCAGTGGCAGCTGCCTGCGCAGCGGCGTGGGCCTGCTCACGGTGCACGTGCCCGGCTGCGGCTACGACATCATCCAGGGTACGCGCCCCGAAGCTATGTGTCTGCTTGATAAAGAGCTGGATTTCATCAGTGAATTGCCGGAGTTGAAACCGTATCAGGCCATTGGCATCGGCCCCGGCTTGGGGCAGGATACTGCCAGCCGTGCCGTGCTCGAAAAGCTGCTACGCGAAGCCAACGTACCGCTCGTCATCGATGCCGACGCGCTGAATATGCTGGGCGAGCACCGCGAGTTACTGGATTTATTACCCGAAAACACGGTGCTCACGCCGCACATCGGCGAGTTTGCGCGCCTCACCGAAAAGACGAAGGACGACTACCACCGCCTCGATTTGTTGCGTGGGTTTGCCCAAAAGCACAAGTGCATTGTCGTGTTGAAAGGGGCCTACACCGCCACCGCCGCACCCGATGGCCAGTTGTATTTCAACGGCACCGGCAACCCCGGCATGGGCACCGGCGGCAGCGGCGACGCACTCACCGGCATCGTGCTGGCTTTGCGCGCCGACCAACGCCTCGACCCGCTGCTAGCCACGCGCCTCGCCGTGCTGGCCCACGGCCACGCTGGTGACCTGGCCGCCGCCGAAACCGGCGAAGCCGGGCTAATAGCTGGTGATTTAGTGACGCACATCGGGCCGGCCTTGCAGGCGCTCACGGCCTGAAACTATGCGTCACTTAACGTGTACTGAACCTTATGTCTATTTTCTCGCAGGCCTTTTGGTAGTGCTCGTGGTATCGTGTCAGCCTGAAAAACAACGCCCTATTGCTCCAGCAGCCGTTTCACGCCCAACTCTGCTGCCGGCTGGCGCAAAAATCCTCTCCAAAAACCGCCGGTTTATCTATGCCGTGCGGTGGTATGCACCGGCCGCAACAACCGCCATCCTGGATACCGTGACGATGACTGCCTCGGGCGCACCCTGCACGTTTGAGGCCACACAGACGTGTTTTGAATGGCTATTTCGACCGGATACTATTTGGACTTCGGGTTTCCGAGGGAGTGTGGGGGCTATTGAAAGCAAGGACGAATTTTGGATTCATCCGCCGCGCTATGGTCGCTACCGTATTCTGGAGCTCAACCCCTTTCCCCACATTAAACTGCCGGCGGTAAGCGGCCGAATATGGGAATGGACAGTCTATCCCCCGGAAATGTATGCCGACTCGGCGTGGGCTAGCTGGAAAGGCATTTTGCACGTGAAGTTTCGCTACACGCTGGGCGGCACTAGGCAGCTTACCAGCCCCTTAGGTAACCTTCTGTGCTATCGCGTGCAAGCTACGGGCACCAGTAAACTGGGTAAGACGGGCTTAGAAGCTTATTTTCATCCTGCCTATGGGTTCGTGCGGTTAAATTATCACAACATTGATGCTAGTCGCGTGCAGCTAGAAATGGTAGCGGTAGACGTGCGGCCCGAGCCGAGCGAAAAGGTGTTAGAGCAAATATTCTCACAACCTTATGGAAGTATTTTTATCAATCCATAAGTAGCACATAATCAAGTAAATTTCAATGGCTAGCACATTCAAGAAAGTAGCCTTTTCCTTATTCACCTCCGGCTTGCTGGCCGGCATAGTACTGGCGACTCTCCTATTGAATCCTACTCTGCTGTATGCGCATCGAACCGCGACACCTCACTATATCATCTACCACAACCAGCCATTAGACCCTGCTCTGCTACCCCGTTTGGCGCAAGCGCGGGCCATTGTTCAACAAAGCAGCTGGTTCGACCCGGCCCTCGGCCTGGCTATCTGCCTGAACGATGGTTCTCCATATCCTAGCCTGGTGGAAAAGCTGTTAGGGCCCGCGTTTGGGTGGAGCGTTTATCGGAACGTCGTGCTAAGCGGAAAAGCCAATCCCCAAGCCAATTACGTGTACTTGAATGGGTACAAGTGGAATCTTGTCCAACTACTTGCGCATGAAGCTACCCACTGTTACCAACTGCAGCGGTTGGGCATGTGGCGGATGAACCCCCTACTGCGCCAGTACCCGGCATGGAAAACGGAAGGCTACGCGGAGTATGTCGCTCGTCGAGGTGCCAACTATCTCTCCCTACGCCAACAGATACAGCAATTACAGCAAGCAGCGCGCGCAACGCCAAACGCCTGGGGCATCACGCTTTCCGACAGCACTACCGCCAGCCGCGAATACGCTAACTACCTTATTCTTACCACCTACTGCTTGGATGTCAAGAGAATAACGTATCAGCAATTACTAGCAGATACCTCTTCTGAGCAGACAGTGCACCACCAAGTAATAAGCTGGTATCAGCAAGGCAAAAGCAAAGAAGCGCTGGAATAGCACCCTATCAAAGAGCGTTTTACGAGTTGCTCGCAACTCGTAAAAACTGCTGCCCCACTGCTGCTTATTGGCTTAGACCGCGTGGCTATTACCGCCATCCATAGTGAAGCACTACTGCCGATGCGTTCGTAGCCACTTGCGCGCCTCCTGATACACTGCCTGGCCATTGTCGCCATCTTCCACTACGGCCTGGTAGTAGTGGCGCGCCGTGGGTACATCCTTGCTTTGCACGGCGAGGCGGGCCAGCCCAGCCTCGGCAAAAATATAGTAGCTCTTCTTGGCCATGCCCGACTGCTCAGAATACACGATGCAGCGCTGGTAATAGTCTTTGGCCTGGGTCAAGTCCTTGTATTTGAACTGCATGAGGTAGCCCATGATGTAGGCGGCCGCCCGGCCATTGTAGGCCTCATAGCCTACCTGGCCGATGGCGTATTTCTCCAATACCGACCGGCAGGCCGTTTCGCTTTCGGCAAACTTGCCGAGGCTGAAGCACAGCTTAGCATAGTCGAGCTGAAAGCGCGAATTGTCGGGAAACTGCGTGGTGAGCTGCCGGGCCAATTGGTAAGACGCCTCCCGCGATTCGGGCTGCTTTTCGCGGTCGCTGTCGAGAATGGTGGTCAGGAAAAACTTGGCTTCGGTGCCGGTGTAAAACGCATTTTGGCCGGCCTGGCGCAATTGGGCCAGACCCAGCTCGCGGTTGCCTTTCGGGAAGAAAAATAGCACCGGCCGCAGCCACGGATACTCCTCCCCTATCCACACGGCGTAGTAGTTAAACAAGCCCTCGCCAAACAGAAACTCCGCGCTAAGGCCATTGGCTTCGCGGCTCTTTTCCAGGTAGATGAGGGCTTTGCGGCTGGCAGTGGTGGCCTTGCGCCAGCTGTGCCGCTCCGAGTGCAGCCGGGCCTCAAAGCCGTAGGCCCCGGCCAGAAAAAAGCACGCCTCGTAGTTGTGGTTATCGGCCTGGTAAAGCGCTTCGGCCTTGGTCTGGGCCGTGTCGAGGTAGGCCAAAAACGTCTTGTCGTAGCGCGTATCTGTTACGCTGTTTGGCATCATTTTCCACCACGTGCTCAGGCCCAGCAGGAAGTATGCCATCGGGTGCTGCGGATACCGTCGCCGCAGCGAATAAAACTGCTTGTCGGCCTTGGCAAACTTGAAGTTGTAGAGGTTTTGCACGGCCCCGCCCAGCTCTAGCTGAATGTCCTTATCGAGCAGCAGCCAGCCCGAAATATCCACGGTGGGCGGCGCTACCTGCACGCTATCGAGCGCCACTTGCTTGGGCTGAGGCAGTTCGCCGACTTTCTGCGCCTGCACTTTACCCGTCAACAACCCCAGCAAAACACCAGCGCTAAGCAAGAACCGCAAATAAGAGTAAGGTTTCATAGGTGGCAGGTTCTTGGTTAGCCAAAAGTGTTGTAGGTCATCCGTTAGAGGCAATGGGCCACTGTTCTTCGCGAAAATAATGAATTATCACTCACTCATTGTCAAAGTATTATAGCAGACAACTCCAGCGCGTTTGTGTTCAGCGATACACGAACACTGTAAAGTCGCCATCCCGGTAATTTTCCACCAGCACTACGTTGGGGGACAGCTTTTTACAAAAGGCAACTATGTTGGCCGGGTCGTAGGCAGCCAGTGGTCCGCCGTCTGCTGGCTCCCAGCTGAGCAAGTTGAAGCCCAAGCCGAGCCGGCAGCCAGCAAACAGCTTCTCAATAGCCTGGTAAATGAATTGGGGGTGCCGATGCCGATAATTGAGCGAGCCGCTGGCCAGCACATAGTCGCTGACAGGCAGCGACATGCTCAAAAAGTCACCAACTCCAAGGGTAATATCCGTGGCGTGGCTGTAGCGCGCCTGGGCCACCTCGAGCAGCTCCGGCATTTGCTCGATGCCACTATATGCCACATCAGCAAAGCGCTGCTTTAGAAAGGGATACAGGTCGGCGTAGCCACAGCCTACATCGAGCACCGAGCGATGAGCCAAGTCGCCAATCTGAGCCAGGATTTTGAAGCGAATTTGCTGGCCCTCGGGGTGCCAGCCCAGGGCACCGGGGCTACCAGTGCCGTACTCACGAATTTGCTGCCGGTGGTAGCGAAAAACGGCCGCCGTATCGAGCAGCTGGCCAAGGCGTTTGCGCATCAAAAAGTAGATAAATGGCTTAGCCTGCCTTCGCCGCCTCGCACCGCACATTGGTAATAAAGAAGCTCTAACCAGCGTGTGTGGCTCGGCCAGGGCATGGCAATCTACGGCAGCGACCGCCACAGCCGAGGATGCGCGCCATAATACTAGCTCCACAGTGGCCGGCACCAGTTACCGACGCAACCATTAGCTTGGAGCACGTCTCTCCTGGTGAATGGCACGGGCAGCGGCCTACTACAACCACTTATCTTAGGAGCCGTTCCGCTACTGCGGGCAGTTGCCCTGACCTTGTTTTTCTAGTTGTATACGCATTGCATGAGGAGTTTTAAGAGCTGGTTGTTGATTGACTATCAGCCGACTGGCGAGCGCGGAAGCCTGTTGCGCCTGCTTCCTGCCGCGTGCCGGACACTACTGCTCGGGGGGCTGCTAAGCGGGTGGCTAGGCGGCCCGCCACAAGCCTGGGCACAGGCCAGCCAGCCGGGGCCACAAATGCGGGTGAGCGGCACAGTGAGCGATGCCCGCACCGGGCGGCCGCTGCCAAGAACCGCCGTGCGCCGCCTACACACGCAGCGCGGCGTGGTGGCCAATGCCGAGGGCGACTTTATACTGCCCGCCAACCCTACCGATACGCTCCTTTTCCAAGCCCTTGGCTATAAGCCACAACGCTTACCACTGCGCGGCACCACCCTGGCGCAGCTGGTAGTGCAGGTACACTTGGTGCGCGACTCGGTGCGCCTCGGCGAGGTGCGCGTGACGGGCGACCGCGCTGACCGCAGCAGCATCGACCGCGCCCTGCGCAACATGAAGCACCCGCCAGCTCCCGTGGTGCACGGTGCCAAGCGGCCGCCCGCCCCCAAGCCGCTGTTTGCAGTGGATTCAACTCCGCCATCACTTCCAAAACCAACCCTCGCCTCACCGGCTAGCTGGGCCTATGAGAAGCTGTCGCGAGCCGGCAAAGAGCGCCGCAAGGTGCAACAACTAAAGGCGAAGGATGCCCGCGAGAAAGCCCACCAAAAGCAGTTGGAATACAATAAGGCGTTTAAGGATAATCGAGGCTACGAATAGCAATTACTCAAGTCAAACAAGCCCAGCAATTTACCCCAATATTCTCTATAAGAATAGCGCCACCGCCGCCTGCACCAGCAGCGCGCCATCGGCCACGAGGGCGAAAAAATAGTCGCTGCGCGTATCGCGGGCCACGGTGATAACCCAGGCAGCAAAGGCGGCGGGGGCCAGCACCACCAGCGGCGGCGCGCCGCGCCCCAGCCCTATCGCTACTGAAATACCCAGCAGCGCCAGCGCCACAGTTTTAGCCCCGCGCAGGCCCAGGACCACGGGCATGGTGCGCAAGTTGGTGAGCTGGTCGCGGCTAAAATCCCGAATATCAAACACAATGGCCAGCGCCGACACTAGGCAAAATCGCTGCGCCAACAGCCCCGCCAGCGGGGCCGGCGGCTGGTGCAGCGCCAGCACCGGCAAGCCCACCGTCACGGCCGACCACACCCCGCCAATGAGGAACACCTTCAGCAGCGGCACCTCGCGCACGGCCCGCCAGCGGCCACGCCAACGCAGCAGCGGCAGCGAGTAGCCCAGCGCCACGGCCGCTAGCGGCAGCAGCAGCGGCAGGTAGTGCAGCCAGCCGCCTACCAGTAGCAGCACCGCGCCGCCCAGCGCCGCCGCACCCGCCAGCATCGCCAGCGCCCAGCGGTGGCGATGCTGCCAGGCCTTGCGCCCCGAGGTGCCCACTGGCTGGCCGTGCTTGAAGGGCAGGGCCGCGTCGAGGTTATAGGTGAGCAGCGTCACGGCAAACACCAGCGCTATCGCCTGCCACCCGGCCGGGCTGAAGCCGCCCGGCAGCAGGTGCAATACAGCCGCCGTTTGGGCGGCAGCGGCGGCGGCTAGCCACGTGCTACTGTAAAGCAGCGCATCGAGCAGGCGCAGGGGCAGGGCACGGCGAAAGGGCATACTATATCAGTAGCGCAAAGCTCTGGCTTTGCGTTGCAACTGGTGACTAACTAAAAAACGCCAGGCAGCGCGGGCCAAAGCCGGGCTACCTGACGTTCTTTTAGTTAGCGTTCTCTTTGCTTTCAGAAAACCTTACACCAGGGGGTGGTCAGCACCGAAGGTTTCTTCGTACAGCTTCACGCTCTCGTTGATGATGCGGTAGGCATCTTCACGGCCCAGAAACTGCTTTACTTCTACGTGCTTCTTTTCCAAGGCTTTGTAGTCCTCGAAAAAGCGCTGCATTTCGAGCATCAGGTAGGGCGGCAGGTCGGCCAGCTCGTTGTAGTGGTTTACCGATACGTCGTGGGCAGCTACGGCAATGATTTTATCATCTTCCTCGTCTTGGTCGAGCATCTGCATTACGCCGATTACTTTGGCCTCGACTACGCACATGTGCGGGATGTCAACCGAACACAATACGAGAATGTCGAGCGGGTCTTTGTCATCGCAGTAGGTGCGCGGGATGAAGCCGTAGGCGGCGGGGTAGTGCACGGCCGAGAACAACACGCGGTCGAGCTTCAGCAGGCCGCTGTCTTTGTCAAGCTCGTACTTGCCTTTGCTGCCTTTCGGGATTTCGATGATGCCGGTTACGTTTTCGGGGAGGTTATCGCCGCGCGATACGTCGTGCCAGGGGTTAAAATGGGCCACGTTAAAAAATATGGGGAGTGTGAGTGGGGAAGGCGGGTAAATTGGCTGGCAATTACGCGACAAAGTAACTACGGATACGGCTGCCAACCGAAAAAAGCTAGCGCCATTGGTATTTAGCTGAGCAGCTAGCTTTTTCTGGTGTGTACTCCACCAACCTTATTGTTGTCATGCTGAGCTTGTCGAAGCATCTTGACTGGTCTGCTATCTCTCAGCGTAAGCAACGAGGCAGCCAAGATGCTTCGACAAGCTCAGCATGACAGTTGGTTAGTCAACATACGCTACTTCATCACCTCTGTGAGCGGTACACCCGTGCAACCGCTGGGCTCCTGAATATGCAAGTACCGCGCCACCGTAGGCGCAATATCCACAATCTTAACGTCTTGTATCGACTCGCCGTGGCGCACGTGCCAGCCCCAGAATAGCAGCGGCACGTGCGTGTCATACGCCCACGACGAGCCGTGCGTGGTGCCCTTCACCACGGGGTAGCCGTAGGCTTCGAGCCAGCCGGGGGCAAGCACGGCCAGCACATCGCCCGAGCGGGGCGGGTAAAAACCGTTTTCCTGGTACATGCCCAGGCCCTCGCTCCAGTGCCCGTGCATGAGGTCGGTAGCCGTGATGGCCTCCGTGATGTGCGGCTGAGCGCGCAGAATATCAGCTACTTCCTCCTGCACTTTGGCTAGGTCGAGCTTTTTCTGGGCAATGAGCGGGCGGTTGAGGTAGGCCTGCTGGTTTTCGTAGGTGAGCAGCCACTGGCCGGGGCCGTGCAGGCGGGCCATCACTTTCTGGATGGTGTCCTTCACCACGGCCGGACCTACGCCGCCGCCCGGCAGCTGGTGCGCTTGCAGGAAGCCCGCCGCCTGGTCGGCGGCGTGGTCGGCGGTGAGAAATACCAGCGCCTGGCCTTTGCCTACTTGTTTATCAATGCCATCGAGCAGGCGGGCCAGGTCGCGGTCGAGGCGCAGGTACGTGTCTTCGGTTTCGATGGCGGTGGTGCCGAACTGGTGGCCCACGTAGTCAGTGCTGCTGAAGCTGATGGCCAGAAAATCAGTCTGGCTGCCTTGGCCCATTTGCTCGGCGCGCAGGGTTTCGAGGGCAAAATCGGCGGTGAGCGAGTTGCCGAAGGGCGTCGAGCGGATGAGGTCGAGGTTTTGGGGCGTGGCTTTGGGGGGCTTCTCGCCAGCGGCTTGCTCGGTGGCGCGCACGGCGGCGGGCGGCGTGGCGCTCAGGCGGGGCAGGTCGTGCGGGAAAACGGGCTTGTCTTCGCCTTTGAATGCTGCCTCCCAGGCCACGTCGTCGGGCGTGCTTTCGGTGTACTCGGCGATGGGTAGCAGCGTATTCCAGGGCTGGGCCAGATACTGTGCGGCGTGGCCAGACGCGTTGAATTTATTCACCCAATCAGGCAACGCCTTGGTATAGAACGTGCTACTAATAAAAGCCCCATTAGTACCATCGTACCAGTAAGCGGCATTAGCGGCGTGACCGGCTGGGCAGATGCTGCCCCGGTCCTTCATACTCAGCCCGATTACCTTGCTCTGAAAGTTGGTGGCCAGCCGCAGCTCGTCGGTGATGGTGGTGGTGAGGATGTGGGCCGGCGACATCTGGCCGGCCGCCGCCGAGCCGCCCACCGCCTGCACCGTTTTATCGTCGGTGACGTAGGTGCCGTGGCCGGTTTCGCGCTCGTACCAGTTGTTGCCCACTATACCGTGGTGCGCGGGCGTGGTGCCGGTGTAAATGCTGGTGTGGCCCGGCCCGGTGTAGGTGGGCACGTAGTTGTAGTGGCAGCTCTCATAGCTAAAGCCCTCACCCAAAAGCCGTTTGAAGCCGCCCTCGCCGAATTTACTCCAGTAGCGGTAGAGGTAGTCGTAGCGCATCTGGTCGACCACGATGCCCACTACGAGCTTGGGACGCTCCAGGGCGGCACCTTTTTTCTGCGCCAGCGCCGGCAGCGCCAGCAGCGACAATAGCAATATCTTTTTCATTGAAAAGCCGGTAAACGGGAGCTCACAAAGATACCGTGCGCCCTTGGGGGCTGCATATTCCCTTTAGGTTTCCTCCAAAAACGCGCTTTCCCCTACTCCATGCCCGAGCTCAAAGCCCTTATTTTCGACATGGACGGTGTCCTCATTGATAATACTCCCTACCAGGCGCGCGCCTTTCAGGCCTTGTTTCAAGACCTAGGCCTCACCACTAATGCCCGCCGCCTGCTGCGCCGCCTCAATGGCATGCCCGCTACGGCCATTCTACAGTCGGTTTTTCGCCACGACGTACCCGAAAAGGAGCTAAAAGAATACGCCAGCCAGCGCGAGTTTTTATTTCGAACGCTGTACCGCAGCCACCGCAAGCCGCTGGCGGGCTTGGTGCATTTTCTGGAAGCGGCGCGGGCGGCGGGCTTCAAAATCGGCCTCGGCACCGGCTCGGTCAGCGTCACGCTCGCCTACATCATCGACCACCTCGACCTGCGCCGCCACTTCGATGTAGTCATTGGGGCCGACGATGTGCAGAAGGGTAAGCCCCACGCCGACACTTACGCTGTGGTGGCCCAAAAGCTGGGTTTAAAACCCGAAAACTGCGTGGTGTTTGAAGATGCCATTTTGGGCGAGCAGGCCGCTTACCGGGCGGGTATGCAGTGCGTGGCGGTGGGCACTTTTTTGAAAATCAAGGATTTTCAAAACCCATTGGCTTTTATCAAAGACTTTACGGAGCTAACGCCCGAGCAGCTGCGTGAGCTATTCAGCCAACGCGCTGAGGTACCAAAACCTAGTAAGGAATTGGCCGGCCGGCAGTACGCAAAGCAGCAGTAGAAAGCAGCCATATAGTGGCTTGGCAGTATCTTGCTGGCGCACTTTACACTTTCTTTCCTGTTTTATGCATACGCGCATTACTTGCCTGGTTGGCCTGTTAGCCGGGGTATTGCCCCTGTTGAGCACAGCCCAAACCATCGCCCCTAGCCCCGAAGCATCGCGGTTTTATGTGGGACTCGGCGGGTCAGTTAATACCAACTCGCGGGTCGGTGGCTTAAATGGTAATAGTCTGGCTCCTACTCTCACGTTGGGGATGCAGCTTCAGCCGCGCCTGGCAGTGCAGATAGGGGTGGGCTACCGCCCAAGTACGCGCAACAGCACCTTTGCCGGGCAGTACGGCGGTGGTACCAGCCAGCTACAGCCGGGGTACTGGAGCAGCACGAGCACCAACCGCTACCTGACCATTCCGGTGCTGGCGCGCTACACACTTACGCGCCTTGACCGCCGCTTTGGCGTGGATATGCTGGGCGGGTTCACGGCGCGGTATTCCTCGTATCGGTACCGGGAGGATTTCACCTACGACCAGTCCCAGCAAACTGTGCCGGGCACCTTTGCCACCGATGATGCGAACACAGACGGTTTTCTAACCTTGGGTCCTAGCGTGCACTATCGCCTGGGCTCGCACTTCGACCTGACGGGCGACGTAGCCTTCAATTATCTCCTTGGTAGAGCCTATAACTCAGTCTACGACCAGCTAACGGGCACCCTGATGTTGGGAGCGCGCTACCGTTTTGGCAAACGCTAAGGAATACCCCTGAGTAGCTAAAGCAAAGTAACTCCTTGCATAGCTACAACTTAGGCTTATTCCTAAGTGTAAGAACAATGCAGAAGCAAGTCATGCTGAACGCAAGGAAGTATGACTTGTTTCTTTTTTTACAAGGCTTTCAATTCAGGAATAAGTCTCTTAGGTGCTGAGTGTTGAAGTGGTTTTCAGCGGCTGCACGCTTTGCCGCCGCTCGCCAGCCACCACCAAAAAGCCGTAGCCGAATACAAATAGGTTTAGTCCGATTTGCAGACTAAGCACGTCGGTAACGAGCATGGTAGCAGCTTGAATAATAATGAATAAGCACAGG
>CAXUKA010000051.1:0-24214 GCA_964251335.1 uncultured Hymenobacter sp. | reverse complement strand
ATGCTGGCCACCATCTGCTCGGGCACCATGAAGGGGATGCGCCCCTCCTCCACCGCCAGCGCCCCAATAACCACGTCGGCCCGCCGAATCTGCTGGCTCAGGGCGAAGGTATCGAGGGTGCTGGTGTAGAGCTGGGTGCCCAAATTGTGCTTAAGGCGGCGCAATTTATAGAGATGATTGTCAAATACTTTCACCTCCGCGCCCAGCCCAATGGCGGCGCGGGCGGCGTACTCGGCCACCGTGCCCGCGCCCAATATCACCACCTGCGACGGCGGCACGCCCGTGATGCCACCCAGAATAATGCCCTTACCCTCGTTGGAGCGGGCCAGGTACTCGGCGGCCACCAGCATCACCGTCGAGCCAGCAATTTCGCTCATGGCGCGCACCACAGGGCGAGCGCCACTAGGGTCTTTTATCAGCTCGAAGCCAATGGCATTCACCTTCTTGCGGGCCAGGGCATTGATGAACTCAGGCGTCATAGTGCCCATTTGGAGGGCCGAAATCAGCGTTTGGCCGGGGCGCATCAGCTCGATTTCTTCCAGCGTGGGCGGGGCTACTTTCAGGATGATGTCGGCTTTGTAAACCTCCTCCGTGGAATAGGCAATGGTGGCCCCCGCCTCAGAGTAGTCGTGGTCGGAGTACTTGCTGGGCTCGCCGGCCCCGCTTTCCAGCATCACTTCGTGGCCCTCATTCACGAGGTGCAGCACGGCCTCGGGCGTGAGGCCCAAGCGGTTTTCCTGCAAAGAAGTCTCTTTGGGTAGCCCGATGAAGAGCTTGCGCTTGCGCGTTTCCACGGCCAGCATCGACTCCTGGGTGAAATAAGCGCGGCTGGTAGCCAGCGCACCAAAGCCGGGGGGTAGCTGTTCGGCCATAAATCATTAATGAACAATTAGCAATGAGCAATGAGCAGATTAGAGGCGCTCAAGGTCATTGTTACTTGCTCATTGCTCATTGTTAATTACTAATTGTCTTGATTCTGGGCCGGTTACGGTCAGCTCGACCTGTAAGTAAGCGAGCGGCAATAAGCCCGCCACGCGGGCGGGCCATTCCACTAGGCAAAGATACCCCGAATCGAAGTACTCGGCCGCGCCCAGCCGTGCAGCTTCTTCCTCCGAGTCAACCCGGTAAAAGTCAAAATGATAGATGGGCTGGCCCCGCCCATCGCGGTACTCATTGACCAGCGCGAAGGTGGGGCTGCTGACATCGTCGGCCACACCCAGCTCGGCCCCTAGTGCCCGAATGAGAGTGGTTTTGCCCGCGCCCATCTCGCCTTCGAAGGCCACTACCGAGTGGCCGCTCTCAGCAATGGCGGTGGCAAGCTGCTGCGCCGCGGTAGGCAGCGCGGTAAGGTTGGGAATATCGATGGTAACAATGGGCATTTTATTTCTGATAGCTGTCCAAAATTATTCCGTCATGCTCATCTGGCGTCCGCTTGTCGAAGCATCTTGCTCGCCTCGTTGCTAATCGTAGTTGATTACTGCGCCACGCGAGATGCTTTGATAAGCGGACGGCAGATGAGCATGACAAACGCAGTATCATTACACTAGTGCATTCGGTCGTTGCGCACGGGTAAGTTCACCACAATTTCGCCCTCAATTTTGAGTAATTCCTGGAGGCGGGCATCCACTTCCACCGGGTTGCAATATTCCTTGGCCAAGTCCACGTAGCTCACAAAATGGCCAGCCTCGCTGGCCATCAATTCGTAATAAAACTGGCTGAGTTCGGGGTCACGGTCTTGCAGGTGCAGCCAAAGCAGCTTGAAGCGCTCGCAGGAGCGCGCCTCGATGAGCGACGACACCAGCAGCTGGTCCATGAGCTGGCGCTCGCGAGGACCGCCTTTGCGCACGTGGGCCATCAGCTGCACCACGTACTCGTCGCGCCGGGGGCGGCCCAGCGGCAGGTTGCGCTTGCGCAACTCCTTCACTACGCGGTCGAAATGCTCCCATTCCTCAGCTACCAGCGCAGTTAACTCGTCTACTAAGCGCTCCTTTTCGGGATAGTGCACGATGAGCGAAATGCCGGTGCTGGCGGCCTTTTGCTCGCAGTAGGCGTGGTCGACGAGGATTTCTTCGAGGTTTTTGCTGGCCAGGTCTACCCAGCGCGGGTCGGAGTTGAGCTTGAGCTTAAGAATCGTTTTCTCTTTCATATCAGGCTAGTGCGCTTAAGTGAAGAACCGCCACCGCACCCCAAACTGGAAGCGCCGCGGGTAGCCCGTGTAATACGGCGTGGTAAAATAGCCGCCCGCGTCGAGCCCTTGGTTGAGGTAAGCTACTTTCAGGAAGATAGTTGCGGATTTGATATCGGCGGTCAGGAACACGTTGGCCACCGCATAGTCGCGAATGGTGAAGAAGTTCTGCACGTAAAACTGCTGGGTGCTCGGGCTGTAGCCGTAGCCCTTGAAGCGCGACTGGTAGTACAGCTCGGCCCCTACTTGCGCCAGCAGGGCTTTCTTAAACACGTTGGTTTGGTAATACACCCGCGACTCGGTAACCAATTTGGGGATGCGCAAGCCTACATTGGAGCTATCGGCCCCGGCGGTGTAGGTTGCCTGGTTATCAAAAAACACCTTGCCCACCCGAAATCGGTGGCGCACAAACCCAATTAGCAGCTGCTGGCTGCTGGAGGCCTGCATCGGCCCACCCAGTGGGCTTAGCTGGGTCGAGCTCGGGATAAATAAGGGGTCGTATCCGTAGTACACCAGGTTGTTCAGGATTACTACCGTCGCGCTGGCTTCCAGGGTATGGTCGTGCAGGAAGGGCAGACGCTGCTGAAGGCGCACGGTGAGCTGGTTGGTGAGGGTGTTGGAGAATTTGGAGTTAGATAGTTTATCGTCCTTCGTCCCCAGATAATCCCACTGGTAATGGTTGCCCACGAAGTGCTGCTGGGTAAGGTCGGGGGCTACCGACGATGTCAGCACCTCGGCCGACAGCGGTCCCGTGCGAATGCGCCCGCGCAACCAGTATTCACCCAAGGGGTTATAGCCGCCTGGCTTGTATTCACCGGACACCTCCACGGCATAAATAGTGCGGTAGTTAAAGGACGCAGTACCTCCCAAAAATACCTGATTATAATACTCTCCCAGCGAGTTAATAAGCCCGGTAGTGGGCGCGCCAGCCAGCGGCGGGGTTGTGGGCGATTCGCGCAGCGACGCGGCCCGGTAGCGCGCATAAACGTTGTACTCGACGCGGTCGGTGCGCCCAAGCAAACCCAGCGTATTCTCGACCTGGCGGTAGGTCACGCGGTCGGCCGTCAGCTGCGCGTTGCGCCGGGCAGTCAGCCCCCCCGTACCCGAAATAACTGGGTAAAACGCCCCATCGTTAGTGCCAGCGGCATTGGTGGTCGTCAGGTCGTTGTCGGTGTAGCCGTTGTATTGCCGCCGCGCATCCAGAATGTGGTAGGCCGTGACGCCGCGCCCCAGCAGCCGGTACGAGTGAAAGAGCCGCAGCTCGTCGCGGTCGTCGGTGTTAAAGGCGTAGCTCAGGCGCACCTGCTCGCGGTCGTAGTTGAATAAGTCGCTGGGGTAGCGCTCGGTGGCCAAGGGCAGAATGCCGCCCGGCTCGGCCGCCCGGTGGCGCGTATCCACAATGCTCACCAGCAGGTGGTAGCGCTCATCGTCGGTCTGGTAGCGAGCAAAGAAGGTCGCAGCATTATGCTCGACCAAGCCCTCGCCATTGTTAGTACCAAGTATTTTGTTGGATGCAATGCGCTCGTAGGCCGCCCCGATGCTAAAGTTTTTCTTGAGCGAGCGACTGTAGCTGATTTCAAACACCTGCTCGCCCTGCGAGCTTTGGACATAGCGAAAAAACGAGTACGGCGAGCGGCTGTCGTAAAATGGCACCTGGCTACCCTCGCGGGCAAAGCGGTCGAACACGTTGCGGCCTAGGCGGGCACCCAACTCTAGCTTGGGCCGGTACAGCAGCGGCCGCGAGGCCGAGCCCACCGTACCCAAATCTTGCTGAAACGTGCTGTCGTGAAACCAGAAGCGCTGCTGCGACCACCGCACCAGCGAGGTATCGAGCACGGTGCCGTGCGTAGAGTCGCGCCGCAGCTCGTCTTCGTAGATGACGCGGGTCGTTTTGGGGCCGTAAAGCACCTTGGTCGAGTCGTCAACAATCTGGGCCTGCCCCGGCCGGGCCGCGCCCACTAGCAGTACCCCCAGTAAAAAGAGCCAGCGAAGGGCGACGTTTTTCGTAAAAACCATGCGGTTTAGCAACACTCAAATTTTAGGCAAGTACGGGCCATGTGCCCCCGCCTGAACTCATAAAGGTACCGCCAGGCTAGTGCCCGGCCCCGGCAACAACTGCCGCAGCCGCGCTGCCCCGGTGCCCAGCAACGCCACCCGCACCGGAATCGTGTATACCGGCAACCCCGCCAGCACCTCGGCCAGCGCGGGTGCCAGCAGCCGAGTAGCGTCTTTTTCGGTGGTAAAAATAGCCTGTCCCGCCTGCCAGCGCGCCCGCACCACCGCTAAGTCGGCCGGACTAAACGTGTGGTGGTCGGGAAAAATAAATTCATCGGCTAGCTGAAAACCGGCCGCCAGCAGGTGCTCGCGCAATGGTCCCGGCTGCGCAATGCCCGTGAGCAGCAGCGCCGAGCTGGCGGGCAAAGGCGCACCCAGCGCCTGCGCCGCGGCGGTGAGCGGGCGCGGCGCAGCATAGTCGTAGGCCGAAAATAGCACCGGCACCTTGGGCCGGGCATAGCGCTGTACTTGCCCGGTGACAGCGGCTTGTTGGGTTGCGCTGAAGCTAGGCGGACACTTCGTGACGATAACAACATCGGCGCGGGCGGCTCCGGCGCGCGTTTCGCGCAAGCGGCCCGCGGGCAGCACAAAATCGTGGTAGAATGGCCGCGCCAGCTCGGTGAGCAGAATATTGACTGTGGGCTGCACGCGGCGGTGCTGGTAGGCATCGTCGAGCACTACCACGGTCAGCGCGGGGTGTTGCTGGCGCAAGAGGTCGAGGCCAAGCTGGCGATTTTCGGCCACGGCCACCGGCACGCCCTGCGGGCTAAACTGCTGGTAGTACTGCCACGGCTCGTCGCCCACGGTAGCGGCCGAGTCGGTGGGCGCGGCCAGGCGCGGCCCTTTGGTCTGGCGGCCGTAGCCCCGGCTCAGGATGGCCGGGCGCTGGCCCTGGCGTACTAGCTCTTCGATAAGCCAGGCTACGTGGGGCGTTTTGCCGGTGCCGCCCACCCGCAGATTGCCCACCCCGATGAGCGGCACCCAGCCGGGAGCCGATTTTTTCCAGCCGTGGTCGTAGAGCCAGTTGCGCACCGCGAGCACGGCTGCGTAGAGCCACGACAGCGGCAGCAGCAGCCAGGTTAGTGCCTGGTGTTTGGTACCTGGTGCTTGGTAGTTGGTGCCTGGGAGCATGGCCGCAAAGGTCGGCTGTTTTGCGGCTGCCCTTTGTTGTCTTATCCAAAATCTAAAAAACTACGCACCAAATATCCAGTCGCTAGCGCATTCTCTACCTTATGAAACAAGTGTGATACGTTGCACTCGACTGGGGCAACGCCGTAATTTCCATCGCGGGCACTCGTAGCTGCTGTGTTTTTACAAAAAAGAAGCCGGCTCATCCGAACCGGCTTCTTTTATATCATAACTTCTTAACAGCAGACCAATTACACCTGCGCTGCGCCGCCGTCTACAAACAACTCAGCGCCCGTTACGAAGCTACTATCGTCGGAAGCCAGAAATACGAGGGCCTTGCCGACTTCATCGGGCGAGCCCAGGCGGCCCAGCGGCACGGTGCTGGCCAGGTAGCTTTTGATTTGCTCGGCCTGCGCCTCATCGGCGGCCAGGCCGCTGAGACCGGGGGTGTCGATGGGACCGGGACTGATGGCGTTGACCCGGATTTTGCGGTCTTTGAGGTCGGCCGTCCAGGTGCGGGCAAACGAGCGCACGGCGGCCTTAGAGGCGCTATACACGCTGAAGTTGGCCCCACCCTGTGAGCCGGCCGTGGATGACATCAGGATAATCGAAGCCCCATCGCGCAGCACGGGCAAGGCCTTTTGCACTGTAAAGAGCGTGGCCTTTACATTCAGATTGAACGTGTTGTCGAAGTGCGCTTCGGTGATGCCGCCCAACGCGGCAAACTCGCCGCCACCCGCGTTGGTGAACAGCACGTCGAGCTGGCCTTTTTCGGCCTGAATGGTGGCAAAAAGCTGGTCGAGGTCGGCCTGGCTGGTTACGTCGCTACGGATGCCTTTGGCATTGGCACCGAGCTGCTGCACGGCGGCATCGAGCTCGGCCTGGCGGCGGCCGGTGATGTACACGTAGGCCCCTTCGGCTACGAAGCGCAGGGCTGCACCCAGGCCGATGCCCGTGGTGCCACCCGTGATAAGGGCTACTTTACCAGCTAATTTTTGGGAGGTGCTCATACTAAAAACGACCTATGGTTGAGTGAGTAGCGGGGCGATTTTCGCCGGGCCTGGGGGTGAAGAGGCTGCCGCCTGGCGAGCCTCAGTTGATAGTACAAAGGTCCCGCACCGCCTCACCTGGCTCCATTGACATTTATCAAAAAAGCGCGTTGAGAAATGTCAACACTATACAATTATAGTGTTGATAATAAATATTTTATAAATAATTAATTCCCTGAGCTAGTTTCCAGTTTATAGGATGGCGCGGGCTATCGCAGCCAGCCAGGGCTACACGAGGTGGCGCCGGATGCGGCTCAGGGTTTCGGTGGTCATGCCCAGGTAGGAGGCCACCATGTGCTGAGGAATGCGCAGGGCAAAGGCCGGAAACTGCGCCAGAAAGGCCCGGTATTTTTCCTCGGCCGAGTAGCTGATGGCCGCGTGAATGCGGGTTTGCGAAGCCAAAAAGCTGCGGTGCAGGATGTCGTTGACCAACTCGTGCAGCGCCGGAATGGCTTGGCGCAGGCGCTCAAACTCCTCGTTTTTAACGAGCACGACCGTGGAATCTTCGATGGCGTCGATGTTGAAGCGCGAAGGTTGGCCGGAGGTGAGGCTTTGGCGGTCGCCAATCCACCAGTTTTCGATGGCGAAATTCAAGATGTGCTCGGCACCTTTGGCATCGATGGTGTAGGTGCGCAGGCAGCCGCTGACCACGAAAGCGTTGTATACCCACACATCGCCTTCCTGCAGCAGGTACTGGCGCTTGCGCAACTTCTTCACTACGCTCACGGCCTCAATTTGCTGCATTTCGCTATCCGTGAAGGCTGCTTTGCTTTGTAAGTATTTCTCAAATAGCTCAAACATGCCGCACGGTGACTGGATAGCAATACCGTGCAAAGGAAAGCTTTTTTACGCATGTCACGCGGACTTTCAATCCGCGGCGCACCCGTTGCAGCTACAGCGGCAGACTAAACGCTCGCGCTACTGCCCTGCCTTATTGAGGAAGACATAAAGCGCTTGAATCCTCCCATCGGCCAGTACTATTGTATCCTGCCCCGTCACGGCGGTTGGGTTGGCGGGCGGGCCAAACTACCAGTTGATGCGGGCAATTTGGTGGTGAGTATCAATGGGCTGCGCTAACTGAAAAACTGCGCCCGGAAACTTCTGGTGAAGGCCCTCCAAATAGCCGTCGAAGTGCTCGCGGCCCATGAACTCCTGGTGCGGGTCAACAAAAGTGAGATTTTCGGCATAGACCCCGGCAATGGCTGGGGTGCGCGAGGCCAGGTCCAGGTCGTTGAGGATGCCGACGTGGCGCGTCAGAAGCAGCGCTATTTCTTCTGTGGTCATAGTTGAAAAGGAAATTTACTTTTAGGGATATAGCTTGGTCAGTGCTTTCAGCGGGCCACTCTGACGGCACAAAGGTTCTGCCCCATCCCATCCTGCCCATTGACATTTGTCAAAAAAATGCCTTGATACCGGAAAGCGAACAGGCGGACCAGGATTAATGGCTAGTATATACTTATCATTAAATTAAAATACTACTTCCCTAGACCATGAGATACGCCTACTTGTGGCGGGCGCTGCTGTTGGTAGCCGGGCTACTCGCCGGGTGGCCCGTAGTGGCCCAGCCGGCACCTGCCAGCACGGTATTCATAGTTGGTGGGCGTAGCCGGGGGGCAGCCGAGCTTACGCAAACCCTGCACGCCGTGGCGGCGCAGGCCGACCGGCTACGTGAGCACAGCACACTGGTGCTGCTCGATGACCGCCTGGGCGCTCGCTTGCTGACTGATGAGGGCAAGGGAGAAGCTTCGGCGGTGCTGCTGGCGCAACTGCACGCCTTCTCTGGCCGGCTCGTCATTGTGCCCAGTGGGGCCGATGGTGCGGCTGATGCCCAGGCGGCCCGGCTGCTGGCTACCCCGGCCGGTCGCCCCGATGTACTAGTGCCCGATAGTCGCTGCCCCGACCCCGTAGAGCTGCGGCTCGATGCCCAGCACACGCTGGTGGTGCTCAACACCGCCTGGTGGCTGCGCGCCCCTGCCCCGCCCGACCAACCCGGCCCCTGCACCACCCAGGACCCGGCCGCCGTACTAACGCTGCTCGATGATATTCTGCGCCGCAACCAAGGCCGCCAGGTGCTGCTGGTGGGCCAGCAGGCGCTGGCCCTAGCTCACCGGCGAGTGCCGCTGCTACCCAACCCGCGCTACGAGTTGCTGCGCACCTCCCTGCGCAGCATTCTCGAAAAATACCCTGGCCTGACCTACGTGAGCGCCCAGGGCAGCCGCCATGCCCGCTACGACGAAGAGCACGCGCTGCATTACCTCCGCAGTGGCCCGGCCGCCCCGCACGCCCCGCCTACCGATGTACTGGCCACGCCCGCCAAGGCGGCCTACCACGGGTTTACGCGCCTCGACTACGCGGCCGATGGCCAGGTGCGGGCCACCTATTGGGTGCCCGATGCCGAGCACCCCGACGGCCAGTCGGTGGTAGCCGAGCGGCACTGGCGTACGCCCGACCTGGCACCCGCGCCCGCCACCGACACCTTTGCCGTGGTGCGGCCGCGCCCGGTCCACCTTACCACGGCGGTGGTGCCGGCCAGCACCCACTACCAGGCAGGCCGGTTTCGCCGCTGGCTACAAGGGGCCAATTATCGCCGCGAATGGCAGCAGCCTGTGCTCGTGCCGGTGCTGGACTTGAGCACTGCCCTGGGCGGGTTGACTCCGCTCAAGCGCGGCGGGGGCCTGCAAACCCAATCGCTACGCCTGCGGGCGGCCAGTGGGCAGGAGTTTGTGCTGCGCTCGATTGAGAAGAATACCAACGGCTCGGTGCCCGATTTTTTGCACCATACGCTGGCGGCGGCCCTGGTGCAGGACCAGATTTCGGCCGCGCACCCCTATGCCGCGCTGCTAGTGCCACCCCTGGCCGAGGCGGCGGGGGTCGGGCACACGAGCCCGCAGGTGGTGCTGGTGCCCGACGACCCACGCCTGGGCATCTACCGCCGCGAGTTTGCCGGCTCGCTCGCGCTGCTCGAAGCCCGCGACCCGGCCCCGCCGAAGAGCTTTTCGGGCCAGCCCGAGCGCCGGAAATACGGCACCGCCGAGGTGCTCGCCCAGCTGCAAGCCGACCCGCGCAATCGCGTAGACCAGCGCGCCGTGCTGCGTGCCCGCCTGCTCGACATCGTGCTGGCCGACTGGGACCGCCACGACGACCAGTGGCGCTGGCTGGCTTACCCTCAACGAGGCGGCGGCAAGCTATTTCGGGCTGTGCCCCGCGACCGCGACCAGGCGCTGTTCGTCAATGAAGGCTTTTTGCCGCACCGCGCCCGGGTGGAATACCTACTGCCGCGCATTCAGGGCTTTGACTATGATTTTCAAAACGTCAACAGCTTCAATTACATCCCTCGTTATTTTGACCGCCCGGTTCTGACCCAGCTTAGCCGCGCCGATAGGCGCGCCCTGGCCGACTCGGTGCAGGCCAGCCTGACGGATAGCGTGCTCGCAGCAGGCCTGCGCCAGTGGCCCGACTCCATTTACCGCCTTTCTGGGCCGACCATTCTGGCCAAGCTACAAGCCCATCGGGCGCATTTGCCCGAGTGGGCCGACCAGTATTACCGCTTCCTGGCCCAGGACGTGGAGGTGGTGGGCAGTGATGGGGCCGAAGAATTTGAGGTACTGCGCCAGGATGACGCTCGCACACAAGTAACAGTATATGAGCTTTCTAAAACGGGGAAGCGCCGGGCCATGCGCTACCAGCGTATGTTTCAAACAGCCGAAACGCAGGAAATTCGCCTCTATGGACAAGGCGGGGCCGACGTATTCGTATTGCGCGGCGCGGTGCAGCACGGGCCAGTGGTGCGCGTAGTAGGTGGCGAAGGAACTGATACGCTACGCGACGATTCCCGCGTGCGGAGTGGTCGCCGCCGCGTCACGGCTTACGACGCGCCTACCGGCCTGGCGGTGGTGGCCCGCGGACCCGACACAAAAACCCGCCTCAGCGTCCGGCCAGAGGTCAATCAATATAACCGGCAGGCGTTTCAATATCCCTTCGCCGGGCCACTCTACCCCTGGAGCTACAACGTGGACGACGGCCTGTTTGTGGGCCTGGGGCTGCTGCTCAAGCGGCCGGGCTTTCGCAAGCTGCCCTGGGCGGCCACCCACCAGCTCACGGCCAATGTGGCCCTGCGCACTGGGGCCTTCAGCTTTGGCTACGAGGGCAATTTTGCGCAGGTAGTGGGGCCGTTCGACTTGCAGCTGCGCGCCGCCGTGCAAGCGCCCAACTACGTGCGCAATTTCTATGGCCTGGGCAATAATACCGAACTCGCGCCCAACGAGCCCACCAGCGCGGCTTACTACCGGGTGCGCTTCCGCAACCTGGCCCTGGCCGCGCTGCTACGCCGCCAGTTCAGTGCGCGCAGCACCGTGTTTGGTGGGCCGGTTTATCAGGGTGTGGATGTAGAAGACCAGCCCGGCCGCATTCTGGACCAGAACCCCGACCAACGCCTACACCCCGATAAACTATTCGAGGCCAAGCAGTATTTAGGGGTCCGGCTGGGCTATGAGCTCACCAGCCTGCACGCGCGCGCCGAGCTGCCGCAGGGTGTAGCTGGCCAAGCCGAGCTACTGGCTCAGCGCCCGCTCACGGCCAGCGCCCGGCCGCTGAGCCAGCTCAGCGCGTCGCTGGCTATGTACCGTAGTTTCCGCTTTCCGCTGCGCCTGACACTGGCAACGCGCTTCGGGGGCACGGTCAATTTTAGCGATGACTACGAGTTTTTTCAGGCCGCTACGCTCGGCGGGCTTTCTAATTTGCGCGGCTTCGGCCGCACCCGCTTTGCCGGCCGCCAAAGTGCTTACAACAACACGGAAGTACGGCTGCAACTCGCCCGTTTTCGCAGCTACCTGCTGCCGGCCACTTTCGGCCTGCTGGCCTTCCACGATGTGGGCCGGGTGTGGGTACCGGGCGAAACGTCTCGCACTTGGCACCGCGGCTACGGCCCTGGCCTGTGGCTGGCCCCCACGCCACAGGTAGTACTAGCCGCTATGTACGGCATCTCGGACGAAGGCCGTTTGCCGCTTATTCGCTTAGGCTTCTTCTTCTAAACTGCCTATTCAGCTTTCTCTTTTTCTGATAAATGACCTTGGTTAGAAGGATAATTTAAAAGTCACATTTGTCAGCCACTGAATAGGGACTCGATACCGAATATCCCCGCAATTTTCGTTACTCAGCGTGGTTGTTCGGTACCGGGCAATGAGCTCATATAGGCCGCGAGGTCCCGCTCTGTGGCCTGCGCGCTCCCCATGAGCGCGGCTTGAATGCGCTGCCGTTCTGCTGCTGTTTTGTTCTGGCTCAGTTTCTTTTGGGCTTGCAGGTCAGTCACCACCAGCTCAAAGGCGACAATGCCCGCTGCCATCTTGGCTTTGTAGTCGGCCGGTAGGCGCTCCCATTGTAGCTGGTAGTCTGCCTCAAAGTAGGCGATGGTCGCTTCCAGAATCTCGAAGGTGCGGGCCTCGTCCGTCACCACCTGAGCGTGGCCGTAGGCATGCACGGCCAGGTAGTTCCAGGTCGGCACGCTGCGTTCCTGGTCGTAGTGGCTGGGCGAGATATAAGCGTGCGGCTCGCTGAAAATGACCAGCGCCTGCTGGTCGGCCAGGTCCCGCCATTGCGGATTGGCTTTGGCCAGGTGCGAAAGCAAGCGCACCTCATCGCCCTGCACCGACACCACAAAGGGTAAATGCGTAGCGCTAGGCCGGCCGCCGCCAGCAGTAACAAGGGTAGCAAAGTTGTAGCGCTGCATGAAAGCCACCTGTTCGGGCTGGTCAGCGAAGCGGAAGGCAGACGGCGTATACATAAATACTGTTTTAGCAGCAAAGCTATTGTCTGTCGCCGTTAAGCTCCCTGCTGGTGCGCCTGGCACCTCCCAGCTTAGCTGGTGAGGGCCGGGTAGTGATAAAGCAGGGTGGGCTGCTGAGCCTGGCGCAGCAAAAAATCGGCCACGCTGGCCCGGCTGATACGACCTACCTGCATGCCAGGCATTAGGGCAGATAGCACTTGGTATGGCGCCAGCGGGCCATTGGTGAGCATGCCGGGCCGCACGATTTCCCAGCGCAGGGTGCTGGCAGCCAGCAGTTCTTCCAGCTGCGTTTTGTTATCGTATTCGGGCTGCATAAACCAGCGGATGGCCAGGCGCATCCACCAGCTCAGGTAGGGGGCGCTGGCCCCGGCTCCGAAGCCCGTCAGCACCAGCACGGGGGCCGCCAGCGGCGCGCCAGCCGTGGCTTCGAGCAGGGCGCGGGCCGTATCGATGGTTAGCTGCGGGTGCTCGGGCAGCGTGGCCACGGTGCGCGAGAGAGTTGTAACATGATGGCCCTGGGCGAGCGCCTGCTGCACGGCCAGCAGCCCCACGCCGGAGGATGCGCCGATGATGGTAATGTGCATGAGATAATGAGAGCCGACTAGGCGGCTTTTGCTAAGTGAGGAAAGCCGGCCCCCAGGCCCGGGGCCGTGACGAGCAGGCTATCGGCCGCCCAGTGCCAGGGCTGGCCGGCGGCCGTCAGCACATCTACGCCCGCCTCGCGGGCAATCAATAAGCCTGGCAACCAGTTCTCTAAGTCGCGGCCTATCTGCAAAAAGGCGCACCAGCACGCCCGCCCGGGCCAGGGGCGAAAGTGGATAATTTGGTACAGCGGCGGACTTCATAGCTATACTCCTCGCTAGACTATCATACCGCCTGAACGTAAGACATTGTGCTACTAACCTATTCCTCCTAAGATTCCCATCGTTACGCCGACGCCGCAGGGGCAGGCTCGCTAGCTTGCGTTCGTACAGGGGAAGCAGGCTTTACGAAAGTGAGGCCAAAGGTAAAGTCGATTCAGGGGCCGGGCACCCGGCCGGGCAGCGGTCCCGTTGGGCCACGGAGCAGCTGTGACCCATTGACAATGCACATGGTAGCGCCAAGGTTTCTACAATACCGAAAGTCTGCCCGCCGTTGTGCAGTACCGTGGAGTTAAAATAAACGGACCTGTTACCCTTCATGAGAGAAGTTATTGCGGCCTGGCTTTGGGCCTGGGCTGTTTTGCTAAGCCCATTGATGTTGCGGGCGCAGCCTGCCACCCCGCCAGCTAGCCTGCCTCCCTATAATGCCCGCATCCTCTTCGCGCCCGGCTACCTGGCCCCACCGCCCGCTACGCGCACGGCCAGCGGCCAGCCGGGAGCCACTTACTGGCAGAACACCGCCGATTATCAGCTGGCGGCCCGCCTCGATGAGCAAGCGGCCCGCCTGACAGCTACCGCGAACATTACCTACACCAATAACAGCCCCGACGCGCTACCCTTTGTGTGGCTACAGCTCGACCAGAACCTGTTTCGAGCCGACTCGCGGGGGGCGCTCACGACGGCCGCCCAAAACAAGCGCCCGGGTACTTTCGGCCCTGGGCAGCAGGGCGGCGATTCGCTGCAAGCGGTGACCGTGACGCTGCACGGCCGGCGCGTCAAGGCCGACTACTTGGTGAACGATACCCGGCTGCAAATCCGGCTGCCCGAGGCACTGCGGCCGCACGGCGATAAGCTGCTCATCACCATTGCCTACAGCTTTACTATCCCGACTGATGGGGTGCAGCGCATGGGCCACCGGGCTACCCCACACGGCGAAATCTTCGAGCTGGCCCAATGGTACCCGCGCATGGCCGTTTACGATGACCTGGAGGGCTGGAACACCTTGCCCTACCGGCTCGGGGAATTTTACCTCGACTATGGCAACTACGACTATACCCTGGACGTGCCGGCCAGCTACCTGGTGGGCGGCTCGGGCGAGCTGGTCAACGCGACCGAGGTGCTCACAGCCACCCAGCGGCAGCGCCTGGCGCAGGCGGCCCACTCCGACAAAACGGTGCTGGTGCGCACGCCCGCCGAGATGATGCAAGCCGCCTCGCGGCCAGCCAGGAAGCAGGGCCGCCTCACCTGGCACTTTCGCTGCCAGCACGCCCGCGATGTAGCCTGGGGAGCCTCGGCTGCTTTCGTCTGGGATGCAGCTCGGCTGGATTTACCCAGTCAGCGGCCAGCCCTGGCCATGTCGCTTTACCCTACCGAAGCGGCGGCGGATTCGGCCTGGGGCCGGGCTACGGAATACGCCAAAAAGAGTATCGAGTACAATTCGCGCCAGTGGCTGGAATACCCTTACCCGGTGGCGACTAGTGTGGCGGGCGGCGTGGCGGCCGTGGAGTATCCGGGCCTGGTGTTTTGCGGGGCGGAGTACGGCGGGAGCGAGCTGTACAGCTACCTCGACCACGAGTTTGGCCACACATGGTTTCCAATGGTAGTGGGCTCGAACGAGCGCAAGTACCCGTGGCTGGACGAGGGCTTAAACACGTTTATCAATCTACTCTCGACCCAGCAGTTCAACCAAGGCGAGTACAAGATACTGAATGACACAACCTACCTGGTCAACTCCGTGGTAAGCAAGCTGCTGGACCCGGCCGTGGACCCGCCGGCCGTGGAGCCCGACCGGGCATACAATCGGTATTTTGCCTCCAAGAGCAAGCCCGCCTACGGCTTGCTTTTGCTGCGACAGGAAATTCTGGGGCCGGCACGCTTCGACTACGCTTTTCGCACCTACATCCGGCGCTGGGCCTACAAGCACCCCGGCCCGCAGGATTTTTTTCGCACGATGCAGGACGTGAGCGGCGAAGACCTGACGTGGTTCTGGCGCGAGTGGTTTAGCGAAAACTGGCTGCTCGACCAAGCCGTGGTCAGCGTGGCCTACGTCAACCAAGACCCCACCAAAGGCGCGCTCATCACCCTCGAAAACCGGGGCCAAGCCGCCCTACCCATCACGGTAGACGTGACCGATGCCACTGGCCGCACGAGCCGGGTGCACCTGCCCGTCGAAATCTGGCAGCGCGGCGGCACTTGGACTTTTCGCCACCCCTCTACCGCGCCCGTGGTGGCCGTGGTAGTCGACCCCACTCACATTTTACCCGATGTCAACCGGGCAAATAATAGCTGGAAACCTTTAAAATTGAGCGAGTAGCCCAGAGTCAACCTTCCACCCGAAGACTACCTACCCGGCCCCTGGCTGAGGGTCGGCAGGACCAGCCACTCGCAAGTAGCCGGTCCTGCCAACGAGGTTTAAGCCATTAGTATTTTCGCTAGTATCAGCGGCAGGGGCCAGTCAGGTTAATATCGGCTTCCGCCACGTAGCCTGAGGCGGACCGGCCGGGCAGGTCGATTTTGGTCCAGCCTTTCGTTGCCGCGTCAGCCGGAGAATGAACTTGGGCGTAGCTACCCGTGGGGATAGTGCTGAGCAGCGCGGCACCAGTTGCTGGCTGAGCCCGCACGGGTATCGGATGGGCAGCCATTACCAAGCACCCGGCGGGTGGGGCTTGCACCGTGGGCAACTGCGCGCAGCCAGCACTATCACCACCGAATGCCTCGGCTTCCCGCACCCAGCGCAAGCGGAAAACACCCACATTGGCCGCCTGCGCCGTGCCGGGGTCGAACCCTACCCAGCCGTCGGCCGTGCGGGCGGCCAGCGTCACTTTCTCGCCTACCGTGAGCTGCCCAAACTGTGATGTAACCGCGACAGGTATATGGTAAATAATAGCTGAGCGCGTGGCAGTTCGCACGCATTGCCGGTTGGCAGCGGGCATGAACGGTGCTGGCCAGCTCACGGCCGGCCCGCTAGTCGGCGCGGGCGTAGCGGCGGTGGCCTCAGCAGCCGCAGGCGGGGTGGCCGGCTCGGCAGCAGGGATACTGGTCGTATCAGCAGATTTTTCGGGAGAGCAAGCTAGCAGCAAGCAGCTGCTTAGCAGGCAGAAAGAAGAGCGTAGCATACAGGAAAAGTGGTGAAACAGGGTTGTTGATGAGGTGAGAGGTGGTGAAACTTGTGAAGGATGGAAAGCAAAAGATTTCTTTGACCAGCGCGAAAGTTGAGGTGTGGCTACTTTGTGCAAAAAATAAACCAGTAGCAATCAACATGAGAAAGATTAGAATCATGGAGCATATTTCCCTGGACGGCGTGATTCAACACGAAACCAGTGAAGGCTTCGCACATGGCGATTAGACGACTCCTTATCGCATGCCAGTTGGGTTAGCAGCAGCCGGCGGCGATAATCCGATGGCTAATAACATGAATGCGGCGACGGAATACGTCGCGACCCACCGGCCAGCCAGCCTCGCATGGGGCCCCGTGCGCACTCGTGTTCGTCAGCTCGCGGGCTACGTCTATAGGCGTGCTCATCAACACCTACCAATACGCTGGTTCGGTGCGAAGCTGAGGCTGGTATTGGAAAAAGATTTGAGCAGCTAAACACTTGGTTTTAGGGGCTTATAACCTATCCGAAAAGCTGATACCCTAAAAAATAGCTTATGCTTCCCTGCGTTCAGCATGACGACCATAGGACGTTCGGGATAGACTATTACCACCTTTATAGTAAGACTACCTCCCTACGATGACCGAAACGTATGCCTACCCGCCCGATGTAGCCGCCGCGCTGCGCCAGCAGTGGCCTGCCCACGCCCTACCACTGCCGGAGCCAGATGTGCTGACCAGCTTCGTTGCGGGGGGCTACCAGGCCAGCCTGCTGCGCGAGGAAGACCGCCCCGTGCAGTGCCACCTTTTGCTGCGGCCCGACTACAACCTGGCGCCCCCGCCCGAGGCCGTGGCCGCCTATCAGCTACTGGCCTTTAGCGAGGCGCGCGCCTACAGTGCCCAGGAGCTGCGCCGCCTCAGCCCGACCACGCAACGCCCCGGCACACTGCTCTCCGTCGGGATTGAGCCCACGGGCGAATTAGCCATTCATGGGCTCGTGTTCGCCAACCGCCCCTGGGACCACATCGACACGCCGCACGATACCGCCCTGCTCCCACTGGTTTTATTTATGCAGGTGGCGGGGCCGGGGCGGCTGGCGTTCTTCTGCGGGTCGCAGCCGCTCCTGGTGTTGCAACAGGGGCAGCTGGGCAGCTACGGCGGGCGGGAGTTCCCCATTGGCTGGCTAGATGGCTTTGCGGAGCCTGAGAGTAACGCCACGCAGCCCGCCCTGAGTGCTGCCAGCCTGGAGCTGGCCCGCCAGCTGGGCAGCTATAGCCTACATCGCTGCCTGGCCCGGGTGCGCGGCCAGGGCCACGGCGGCATGCTATTGCTGGTGCCTAGCGCCGCCGCGCCGCGGCTGGTAGACCCAGCCGGGCTACTGCGCCCCAAGTACGGCGTGCGGCACAACGACTTTGGCGACCGCTACCGGGCGCTGCTGGTTCGCCTGCTGGGCCGCAGCACGGCGCTGGGCATCAGCAGCTGGGCCGCCTACCGCCTCGCCACGGATGGCGAGCTCCAGCAGCTGCACACGGAGCTGGAACAATTTGCCGACCTACTCGCCGACCTCATGGCCGTCGATGGCGCGCTGGCGCTCGATAAGCAGTTCGGCCTACTCGGTTTTGGGGTGGAAATCGCGGCTCCTGCTCCGGCTAAGCCCTTCGTATACCGCGCCCTCGATGCCGAGGGCACGCAGCTCCAACCCGAAGCCGCCGATAGCGGCGGCACCCGCCACCGGGCGGCCTACCGCCTTTGCCAGGCCGAAGCTGGGTGCTTGGCCATCGTCATTTCGCAGGATGGGGGCATTCGGCTCGTGCGCCAGCGGGCGGGGCAAGTCCTCTTCTGGAATCAGCTTGCGCTATAGCACATAGGGCCTGTTCGGAAACCGCTAAAAACATCGTTTTCGTCATACCGAATCACCTTCCTATTTACTTAAAGTAATGACCTGACGCTGCTGGCTGGGCTGGCGTTCGTTATCCTGGCCGGCCATAAGCCACTGCTACAACGGACCAGGCAGTTACGCTGGGCTGGGGCTGGTTTGGCACTTACACTACCTTTGGCCGGCTCCCGTCCTATTGTTCACCGAGGTATGATAGGGCAATTATATCTCTGACCTTTTTCCCACCCCATGTACTCCGTCTTTTTTTTGGGTAAAAAGCTGCTGCCTTGGTCGCTGCTACTCTTGTCAGCTAGTTCGTTGCGGGCGCAGTCGGCCCCACCCAAAACCAACGATACCACTACCCCACTGCACCTGCTCAAGCCCGACTACCCGGTGCCCTACGGCCAGGCCACGGCCGAGAATGTGCGGCAGATTATCGACCGAGTGTATACTTATCTGGATGCCGCCACGCCCGCCGAGCTGGTCGATAAAAAGACGAATACGGCCATTACTGACCGCCGCCAATTCAACCCCGATGCCATTATCAAGCCGGGCGATTTTCGGCTGACCAGCTACGAATGGGGCGTGACCTACGCCGGTATGCTGCGGGCCAGCGAAGTGACGGGCGACCCCAAATACGCCGCCTACACGTTCAGCCGGACCAAGTTTCTGGCCGAGCTGGTGCCGTATTTCCGCGCCTACCAAACGGCGCACCCCGAGGCGGCTACGCCCGTGCGCTCGGTACTCCAGCCGCACGCCTTGGACGATGCGGGGGCCATTTGCGCGGCCATGATTAAGGCCCAGCGCGCCGGCGCGCCCGCCGACCTACGGCCCATGATAAACAACTTCATGGACTTCATCCTAACCAAGGAGTACCGCCTGCCCGACGGCACCCTGGCCCGCAACCGCCCGCAGCCCAATACGCTGTGGCTCGATGACTTATACATGAGCGTGCCGGCCCTGACGCAGATGGGCAAGCTCACCGGCGAGCGCCGTTACTACGACGAGGCCGTGAAGCAGGTGTCGCAGTTTGCGCCCCGCATGTTTGACGAAAGCAAGGGCCTTTACCGCCACGGCTGGGTGCAGGACATGGCCGAGCACCCCGAATTTCACTGGGCGCGGGCCAATGGCTGGGCCATTCTCACCAAAGTAGAATTACTCGACGTGTTGCCCGCCGACCACCCCGGCCGCCCGGCCGTGCTGAAACTACTGCGCGCCCACGCCCGCGGCCTCGCCGACCGCCAGGCCGGCAGCGGCTTCTGGCACCAACTGCTCGACCGGCCCGACTCGTACCTCGAAACCTCGGCCACGGCCATCTACTGCTACGCCATCGCCCACGCCATCAACCAGGGCTGGCTCGATGCCAAAGTATACGGCCCCATGACTCTGCTGGCCTGGAATGCCGTGAGCACCAAGGTCAACGCCCAGGGCCAGGTTGAGGGCGTGTGCGTGGGCACCGGCATGGGCTTCGACCCGGCATTTTACTACTACCGCCCCGTGAATGTGTACGCCGCCCACGGCTACGGCCCGGTGCTGCTGGCTGGCGCGGAAGTTATACAATTGCTTAAGCAGCACCCGTATGGCATCAATGACAGTTCGGTGCAGATGCTGAAGTAAGCAATAGAAATGCAGGAATAGCTAGAGCTCGTACTTTGGTATCTTATGATGAAACCTTCTAACAAACGCAGATTAGAGATATGGGCTGCATATACAACTGCATTTAGCATAATCCTTAACAATATATTTGGCTACATTACACACACCGGGCTATTTGACCAGCATAGAGAGAAGCCTGGAACACCTGGTCAGATTACAGCAGTAATTGGGTTGTTATTAGCCCATACTTTCTTCGTGTGGAAAGGAAGGGTATGGGCCAAATTACTTATGCTATTCTTCATCATAGGCGGTGCAGGATACTCATTTTACGCTGCCAGCACAGGACAGCTCCCACCTACTGACACCGCTTATATTACACACAACCTAATACAGTGGATTATTCAAATTGCTACGGCAATTTTACTGATAATCAGCTTCCAAGGAAAAAGAGCTAATACTGATGCTTCGGTGCAGGTAATGCAATAAGTGTAGCACGAACTTTTAGTTCGCGAGTATTCACGCACCCATTCGCGGACTAAAAGCCCGCGCTACTCCATGTTCCGCTCCGCCCTGCTCCTAGCTTTCATCCTCCTTAACTTCGCCGCCCACGCCGCGCCGCCTGATACCTACAACGTGCGTGCCTACGGAGCCAAAGGCGACAGCGTCACGCTCGACACCGACGCCATCAACCGCGCTATCAGCGCGGCAGCGAGTGCGGGCGGCGGCACGGTGCTGCTGCCGGCTGGCCGCTACCGCAGCTACTCCATTCGGCTGCGCAGCCATGTGGCGCTGTACCTCGACCAGGGCGCGACCATCTTGGCCGCCGCGCCGGTAGGCAACATCGGCTACGACGCGCCCGAGCCAGCGGATAACGATAAGTACCAGGATTTTGGGCACAGTCACTGGCACAACAGTCTGATTTGGGGAGAGAACCTAGTGGATATTTCCATTCTCGGCCCCGGCACCATTTACGGGCAAGGTCTGACGCGGGAAGGGCCGCACCAGGCGCCCGTCGGTAATAAGGCTATTGCGCTGAAATTGTGCCGCAACGTCATTTTGCGCGATTTTACCATTCGGCAGGGCGGGCACTTTGCGGTGCTGGCCACGGGGGTCGATAACCTGACTATTGACAACCTCAAGCTCGACACCAACCGCGATGGCCTCGACATCGACTGCTGCCGCAACGTGCGCGTGTCGAATTGCACCGTCAACTCGCCCTGGGACGATGCTATTTGCCTGAAAAGCTCCTACGCGCTGGGCTACGCCCGCGCCACCGAAAACGTCACCATCACCAACTGCCAGGTCACGGGCTATGACCGGGGCACGCTGCTCAATGGCACCTACCAGCGCCGCGAGGCCGACCTGGTGCCCGACCACGAAGGCCCCACCGGTCGCATCAAGTGCGGCACCGAGTCGAATGGCGGCTTTAAGAACATCGCCATCAGCAACTGCGTGTTTGAGTATTGCCGGGGCCTGGCCCTGGAAACTGTGGATGGCGGCTTGCTGGAAGACGTGGTTATCAGTAACATCACAATGCGCGACATCATCAATTCGCCGATTTTTCTGCGGCTGGGAGCCCGCATGCGCGCCCCGGCCGGCACGCCGGTAGGCGCGTTGCGGCGCATTAGTATCAGCAATGTGAACGTGTACAATGCCGATTCCCGGTTTGCTACGCTTATTGTCGGGATGCCGGACCACGCCATTGAGGATGTGCGCCTGAGCAACATCAGCATCTGGTACAAGCCGCTGGCGGCGGCTGATATGGCGGCTGTGCAGCCAGTAGTGCCCGAGTACGAGAATGGCTACCCCGAGCCGCAGAAATTTGGGGTATTGCCGGCCTACGGGTTGTTCGTGCGGCATGTGAAGGGTTTGGAGCTGCACGACATCAACCTGCACTTATTAGGACCGGAAACGCGCCCGGCGATGTATTTGCAAGACGTGCAGGGGGCTGGCCTGCGGCATGTGGTAGCGCAGCAGGCCGGTACTGCACCCCGGCTAGTGCTGCAAGACGTTCAGGACCTGACGATTCTTGACAGCCAGCCGCTGAAAAGCCAAACGATTAAGGCAGTGCAAATGCAAAAACAATAGGTGCGCTTACCTGGCGGATTACCTCACCCCCCAGCCCCCTCTCCTTGGGGAGAGGGGGAGCCGACCGTTAGCGGACGTAAGCTGTCGCTAGGAAGCCGTCAGGCTCCCTCTCCCCAAGGAGAGGGGGCTGGGGGGTGAGGTAACCCACGCCAGCGGTAGTGTACAGGAAGGCTACCAAAGCCCGTCAACCTTACTTGGTGGCCTCAATCACACTCCTTTTCCCACCCGCCTGTGAATTCATTTTTTCGCCCGCCCAGCGCTTCGCATGGCCAGCAAGACCGGCGTCTGGCCACTGTCTTAGGGGCGGTAGCGGTGGGCCTGTCGCTCGCGAGTTTGCTCGCCAGCCAGCCGGCCCAGCCTCCACGCCAACTTGAAAAACTCGACCGGGGCATGGTGGCCGTGCGCATTGGCAAGCACGAGGTTTTTATCAGCTGGCGATTGCTGGGGACAGACCCGAGTGGCCTGGCTTTCAACGTGTATCGTGGCACCACCAAGCTCAATGCCGCTCCCCTCACCGGCGCTACCAACTTCACTGATAAGGCAGCTACCACCGAAGCTTACTCGGTAAAGCCCGTGCTGAGCAATGCGGAGCAGTCCGCCTCAGCCAGCGCCCAAGCCTGGGAGCAGCCCTACCTGCGCATTCCGCTCCAGCAGCCCATCGGCGGCACTACCATTGATGGCGGAGCTTACACCTACACCGCCAACGATGCCTCGGCCGCCGACCTCGACGGCGACGGGCAGTACGAATTAATTCTGAAATGGGACCCCACCAACAGCCGCGACAACGGCTCGGCGGGCGTGACGGGCCCTGTGCTGCTCGATGCCTACCGCCTCGATGGCACGCGGCTTTGGCGCATTGACCTGGGCAAAAACATCCGGGCCGGGGCGCACTACACGCAGTTTTTGGCTTATGATTTCGATGGCAACGGCCGCGCTGAAATAGCCTGCAAAACCGCCGATGGCACCGTCGATGGCGCGGGCAAACCCATCGGCGACGCCAACAAAGATTACCGCTCGCTCACCACGCCCACCGACGCGCCGGCCGTGTCCAGCAACCGCGATGCGCGCTACGGCCGCATTTTAGCTGGTCCCGAGTACTTTACGGTGTTCGATGGGCACACCGGCGCAGCGCTGGCCTCCGCGCCCTACGTGCCTGGCCGCGACCCGATTGATGGCTGGGGCGGCATCGGGGGCAACGGGGGCAACGACCACTACGGCAACCGCTGCGACCGCTTTGTGGCCGCCGTGGCCTACCTCGACGGCCACCTGCCCAGCGCCGTGATGTGCCGCGGCTACTACGGCCGCACCGTGCTGGCGGCCTGGGACTGGCGCGGGGGCAAGCTCACCCAGCGCTGGGTGTTCGACTCGAAAGATGCCCAAAACCCCTACTCCGGCATGGGCAACCACAACCTGAGCGTCAACGATGTAGACCAGGACGGCCGCGATGAAATCGTGTACGGCTCGATGGTGGTCGATGACAACGGCCAGGGTTTATTCACGACCGGCCTGCGCCACGGCGATGCCTTGCACGTCAGCAACTTCGACCCCACCACGCCCGGCCTCGAAGCCTGGGGCGCGCACGAAAACGAGGAGCCCGTGCCTGGCCACCCGGCCGGGCCAGGCGTGGCGCTCTACTCGGCCACCAACGGACAGGTGCTGTGGAGCGGCGACCAGGGCCGCGACGCCGGCCGCGCCCTGGCCGCCGATATCGACCCGCGCTACCTCGGGGCCGAGCTGTGGGGCGGCTCCTCAGAAGTGGGCCTACGCTCGATAAAAGGTGAGCGCATCGGCGACGCGCCCCGCTCGGTCAACTTTGCGGTGTGGTGGGATGGCGACTTGCTACGCGAGCTGCTCGACGGTACCCACGTCGATAAGTGGCAGTATAAAACGGCCACCACCACCCGCCTGCTCGAAGGCCAGCCCTTCGGCGCGGCCTCCAACAACGGCACCAAGGCCACGCCCTGCCTCTCGGCCGACCTGCTCGGCGACTGGCGCGAGGAAATAGTCTGGCGCACGGCCGACAATCAGGCGCTGCTGCTTTTCACAACCACCATTCCGACCGCTTACCGCCTGCCCACCCTTATGCACGACCCTACCTACCGCCTCGGCGTAGCCCGCGAAAACGTGGGCTACAACCAGCCACCGCACACGGGTTATTACTTGGGCGAGGGCATGAAAATGAAGGCGGGCCAGCCGATTAATTAACTCACGTTTAGTGCGCTAAAACTAACCGTCATGCTGAGCGCAGCGCAGCGGAGTCGAAGCATCTCTACCGCTTCATTGCTAGCCCAAAAAGTTAGTTCACCAGCCAAGATGCTTCCGCTCCGCTTAGCATGACGGTCGGTTTTAATGACTGCTACTTTCCCTTTCCCACCCATGAAAACCCTACTCACGCTCGCGGCTCTGGCTGGGGGAATGTTCCTCACTAGCGCCACCCAGGCCCAAATTGGCCGCCGCTTTCCCTCCGAGCGCAAGGTGGTAAAAGACCCAGTTACGGGCAC
>CAXUKA010000050.1:0-24611 GCA_964251335.1 uncultured Hymenobacter sp. | reverse complement strand
GTGCCCATCATGATTTCGGGCACTATTACCGACGCCTCGGGCCGCACCCTGAGCGGCCAGACGGTGGAGGCCTTCTGGAACAGCATTCGGCACCTGCCGCTGTTAAGCGTGGGCCTCAACTGCGCCCTCGGTGCCGACCAGCTCCGCATATACGTGCGCGAGCTAGCCCGCCTGGCCAACGTGTCCGTGTCAGCTTACCCCAACGCCGGCCTGCCCAACGCCTTCGGTGGCTATGATGAGTCGGCCCAAGAGTTTGCGGCCTTGGTCGAAGACTATCTGAAAGAAGGCTTGCTCAACGTGGTGGGCGGCTGCTGCGGCACCACGCCCCAGCACATTGCCGAGCTGCGCCGGCTGGCGACTAAGTACGGGCCACGGGCCCTGGAAAAGCCAGCGGTAGAAAGCGAGCCAGAGCTGGCCGTCGATGGCGCGCTGGCCAATCCGGCGCTGCTCACGGCGCAGTCTTCCCTAGGCTTGGCAGGCCTAGAGCCGTTTAATATCACGCCCAGCAGCTTGTTCGTCAACATCGGCGAGCGCTGCAACGTGACGGGCTCGCGGGCTTTCGCCCGCCTCATTCGCTCGGGCGACTACGAGGCGGCCCTGGCCGTAGCTCGCGCCCAGGTAGAAGGCGGCGCGCAGGTGCTCGACGTGAACATGGACGAGGGCATGCTCGACTCGGAGGCGGCCATGACCACGTTCCTGCACCTCATCGCCTCGGAGCCCGACATTGCCCGCCTGCCTTTGATGATAGACTCCTCAAAGTGGAGCGTCATCGAAGCCGGCCTCAAGTGCGTGCAGGGCAAGAGCATCGTTAACTCGATTTCGCTGAAAGAAGGGGAGGAGCGCTTCCGGCACCATGCCCGGCTGGTGCGCCAGTACGGCGCGGCCGTGGTGATAATGGCCTTCGACGAAAACGGCCAGGCCGACAATTTCGAGCGTCGTATTGCCATCTGCCAGCGCTCGTATGATATTCTGACCAAGGAAGCTGGCTTTCCGGCCGAGGACATCATCTTCGACCCCAACATCCTGACGGTCGGCACCGGCATTGAGGAGCATCGCGGCTACGCGCTTGATTTTATCCGGGCCGTGAAGTGGATAAAGGAGAACCTACCCGGTGCCCGCACCAGCGGCGGCGTGTCGAATATCAGCTTCGCTTTCCGGGGCAACGATGTAGTGCGCGAGGCAATGCACGCGGCCTTCCTCTACCACGCCATCCGGGCGGGGCTGGACATGGGCATCGTGAACGCCGGCCAGCTGGCCGTGTACGACGACGTGCCCAAAGACCTGCTGGAACTGGTAGAAGACGTACTGCTCGACCGCCGCCCCGACTCGACCGAGCGCCTCGTAGACTTTGCCGAAACGGTGAAGCAGAAAGGCAAGGTCGAAGTAGTGGCCGATGCCTGGCGCAGCCTGCCCGTGGCCGAGCGCCTGCAACATGCCCTGGTGCGTGGCATCACCGAATTTATCGACCAGGATACCGAGGAAGTGCGCCAGCAGGTAGGCCGCCCGCTCGACGTAATCGAAGGCCCGCTAATGGCCGGCATGAATATCGTGGGCGACCTGTTTGGTGCAGGCAAGATGTTTTTGCCGCAGGTAGTGAAATCGGCCCGCGTGATGAAGAAGGCAGTAGCCTACTTACAGCCCTACCTGGAAGCTGAGAAAGAAGGCAGCGCCCGCCAAACGGCTGGTAAAATACTGATGGCCACCGTGAAAGGCGACGTGCACGACATTGGCAAGAACATCGTGGGCGTGGTACTGGCCTGCAACAACTTCGAGATTGTAGACCTCGGCGTGATGGTGCCGCTGGAGCGTATTCTGGACGAAGCCCAGAAGCAGGCGGTCGACATTATTGGCCTGAGCGGTCTCATCACGCCCTCGCTCGATGAGATGGTGTACGTGGCCCGCGAGATGGAAAAGCGCAAGTTTCAAGTGCCGCTGCTTATTGGTGGGGCCACCACGTCGCGCCTGCACACGGCCGTGAAAATCGCGCCCGCCTACAGTGGGTCAGCGGTTTATGTCAATGACGCTTCGCGCTCGGTGGGCGTGGCGGCCAGTCTGCTTGGCTCGGGCAAAGATGCCTACACGCGCACTATTAAGGACGAGTACGCGGCGCTACGTGAAGACCACGCTGGCCGCCAGCGCGACAAAAATTACTTGAGCATCAATGCTGCCCGCGAAAACGGCTTTAAGGCCGATTGGGAAACCACGCCCATCACTAAGCCCACTTTCCTGGGCACGCAGGTGCTGGATAATTACCCGCTCGACGAGCTGGCCCGCTACATCGACTGGACACCCTTCTTCCACACCTGGGAGCTGAAAGGCCGCTACCCGCGCATTCTGGAAGACGAAAACTTGGGCGAAGCCGCCCGCAAGCTTTTTGAGGATGCCCAAAAAATGCTGGCTGAAGTCATTGAAAACAAGAGCCTGACAGCCCGCGCCGTGCTGGGCTTCTGGCCGGCCAATACCGTAGGGCACGACACCATCGAAATCTATGAGGACGACTCGCGCCAGCAGGTTCGCGACGCGTTTTTCACCCTGCGCCAGCAGAGCGAGAAAGCTCCCGGCCTGCCCAATGTGGCCTTCTCCGACTACCTCGCGCCCAAGGAAACCGGCCGCGCCGATTACCTCGGCGGCTTCGCCGTGACGGCCGGCCTGGGCATCGAAGCGCTCACCGAGAAATACGAGGCCGACCACGACGACTATTCCAGCATCATGATAAAAGCTATCGCCGACCGCCTGGCCGAGGCCTTCGCCGAACGCCTGCACGAGCGCGTGCGCCGCGAGTTCTGGGGCTACGACCCCGAGGAAAGCCTGACGGGTGAGGAGCTTATCAAGGAAACGTACCGGGGCATCCGGCCCGCGCCGGGCTACCCCGGCTGCCCCGACCACACCGAAAAAATTACGCTTTTCAAGCTGCTCGATGCGGAGCGTCAGACGGGTATCATCCTCACCGAAAACCTGGCCATGTACCCCACGGCGGCCGTGAGCGGCATGTACTACGCGCACCCGGCGGCCAGCTACTTCGGGCTGGGCAAAATCGGGCGCGACCAGGTGGTGGATATGGCCGAGCGCAAGCACATGCCATTGCCCGAGTTGGAGCGCTGGCTGATGCCAAATTTAAATTACGACCCGCAGTAGTCGCCTCACCCCCCGGCCCCCTCTTCGAAAAGGAGAGGGGGAGACTGATGTATTTAACAAAGAGCTAAACCACGCCTAAAGTCGTCTGGCTCCCCCTCTCCTTTTCGGAGAGGGGGCCGGGGGGTGAGGCGAATCGTATGAAAGTAACTGAACACCTGCGCCGCGCCGACGGCAAAACCCTTTTCTCCTTCGAGGTGCTGCCCCCGCGCAAGGGCGAAAACATCAAGACGCTCTTTTCCAATATCGAGCCGTTGATGGAGTTCAAGCCCCCGTTTATCGACGTGACCTACCATCGCGAGGAGTTTGTGCTGCGCGAGCGGCCAGGCGGGCTCTTGCAGCGCAAGGCCGTGCGCAAGCGGCCGGGCACGGTAGGCATTTGCGCGGCCATCAAAAACCGCTTCGATGTCGATACTGTGCCGCACCTCATCTGCGGCGGCTTTGCCAAGGAAGAAACCGAGAACGCGCTGATTGACTTGCACTTCCTGGGCATCGACAACGTGCTGGCTTTGCGCGGCGACCCCATCAAGAGCGAGGGCCACTTCCAGCCGCACCCCGATGGCCACACCTACGCCTGCGACCTCATCGGCCAGATTAGTGAGCTTAACCACGGCCGCTACCACGACCACGACGAGCAGTACCAGCCCGTTGGGGCCGAACCCGTACTGAGCACCGATTTCTGCATCGGCACTGCCGGCTACCCCGAAAAGCACTTCGAAGCTCCCAACCACGGCTCGGATATCCGCTTCCTAAAGGGGAAAATCGACCGGGGAGCCGACTACATCGTGACCCAGATGTTTTTCGACAACGAGGAGTTTTTCAAATTTGAGAAGCGCTGCCGCGATGCAGGTATCACCGTGCCTATCATTCCTGGCCTCAAGCCATTGACTACCAAGGCTCAGCTTATAGGTCTGCCCCGCGCTTTCTTTCTCAGCATCCCCGAGGCGCTGGCCGAGGCCATCCACGCCGCCAAGGACAACGCCGCCGCCCGCGAGGTCGGCATCGAGTGGTGCCTTAACCAAAGCCGTGAGCTAATGGCCCATGGCGTGCCCTGCCTGCACTACTACTCGATGGGCAAGTCGGAGGCTATCCGCCGCGTGGCGGCCGGGCTGTTTTAGACTTCCGTCATGCTGAGCGCAGCGTAGCGGAGTCGAAGCATCTTGGCAGGTGTACTAACTCTTGGCGGTAGCAACGAAGCGGCCAAGATGCTTCGACTCTGCTGCGCTGCGCTCAGCATGACGTGCGTTTTACAGTATTCCCGCCACACCGCTGACTACCAGCGCCACCAGCGAGGTATTAAACACAAACGAGATAAGCCCGTGTAGCAGCGCTACCCGGCGCAACGTGCGGCCGCTGATAGTAACGTCGGCCGTCTGAGCCGTCATGCCAATGACAAAAGAAAAATAGGCCATGTCGAGGTAGTCGGGCTCGGGGTCGCTGCCCGGAAAATCGAGGCCGCCCACATCGGAGCCATCGGGGTTGGCATCGTAGTAGATGTGGGCGTAGCGCAATGTAAATACCGTGTGCACCAGCAGCCACGCCGACCCCACGGCTACCACGCTAAGCGCTACGTGCTGCGCCAGCGCGATTTTTCCGAGGCTGTGAATAGTGCCCAGCAACGCTACCACGCCTAGCAGGCTGGCCCCGGCTGCTACCACCACGAAAATGGAGCTTAAGGTGCGGCTCAAGTCCTCGGTAGCGGCCACGGCCCGGATGCGGTCGGTATCGGCCGTGATGATAGCGGACCACAGCAGCACCAGTGTTACCACACCAAACGAATCCCAGGCCGCTACCAGGCGGCTGATGGTGCTGCTGGCTGGCCCAAGCCCGGTAGGTAGCCATAGCCAGGAGGCCACAGCCACAGTTAGCGCTAGCAGCAGGCGAACAATGGAGGGCAGGCGGCCCACCCGGCGCAGCAGCGCCCACGAAACAACCGGAGTATTCACGCTGCCAAGGTAACGCGGGCGAGGTGGTACTTTGCGCGCTTTATTGCCCTTACTCCTCTATGCCCACCCCCTACCTCGTTGGCCTGTTGCGCGAAGGCCGCACCCCGCCCGACCGCCGCGTGGCCCTCACACCCAAGAAGTGCGTTGAACTCCAAACCACCTACCCTGGTCTGCGGGTGCGCGTGCAGCCCAGCCCCCACCGCGCCTACGCCGACCAGGAGTACCGCGACCTGGGCATCGAGGTAGCTGAAGACCTTACGTCCTGCGACATTCTGCTCGGGGTAAAGGAGGTGCCAATCGCCCAGCTATTGTCTGGCAAGACCTACCTCTTCTTCTCGCACACTGTTAAAAAGCAGCCCCACAACTGCCAGCTGCTGCAAGCCGTGCTACGCGAGAACATCACCCTGATAGACTATGAGTTGCTGACCAATGCGGCCGGCGAGCGCATCGTGGCCTTTGGGCGCTACGCCGGCATAGTGGGGGCGTATAATGGCCTGCTCACCTACGGCCGCAAGCATGGCCTGTTCGACCTGAAGCCCGCCCACTTGTGCGTGGATATGGACGACATGCAGGAAGAGTTTTTCAAGATAAAAGCCCTGTCACCCATTAAGATAGCCGTAACTGGCTCGGGCCGCGTGGCGGGTGGCGCGCTCGAAGTGCTCGACAAAATGGGTTTGCGCCAGGTGAGCGTGCACGACTACCTGCACCGCGATTTTCGCACCCCGGTGTATGCGCAGCTGCGCTCGCCTGACTACCACTGCCGCCGCGATGGCCGCGCCTGGGATACCGCTCATTTTCACCAATACCCCGAGGCGTATGGCTCCGATTTTGCGCGCTTTCTGCCCCTCACCGATTTGCTCATTGCCTGCGCATACTGGCACCCGGCTGCGCCAATCTTATTTTCGGAAGCCGACACGCGCAAGCCTGATTTTAAGCTGAATACCATCGCCGATGTGACCTGCGATGTCGATGGCTCCATTCCGCTCACCAAGCGCGCCAGCACCATCGCCGAGCCCGCTTTCGACTATAACCCTGCCACTGGCGAGCTGGAAGCGCCTTATTCGCGTCCCGAAAATATTACCCTGATGGCCGTCGATAATCTGCCCTGCGAGCTGCCGCGCAATGCCAGCCGCGACTTTGGCCGCCAGTTGCTCGACCAGGTTTTTCCGCACTTGCTGGGTGGCGATGCGGCGGGTGTGGTGGCGCGGGCCACTATTGCGGCAGGCGGGCAGCTGCGGCCGCGCTACGAGTACTTGGCCGACTATGCGGGCGTAACAGTCTAGTTTTTGTTGACTGACAAGCTGGTAGTGCTGCCGGTTGCACTTTCGGCCAGGGTCGAAACCTCGCCAGTGAGGCCGATTTTCTTAAGAACGCTGTGGCCGGTGTCCGTCACGTAGACCATGCCGGCTGCATCGACCGCCACGCCGGCTGGGTACGTGAAGCCGCTGGCTAAAGACGCGGCGGCTCCATCGGCCCCAATCTTCTGCACGCTATTGTCGTACGTGTCAGCCACGTAGATAGCCCCATTGGCCGCGATGGCTACGCCGTGCGGGCGGTTGAGGCTGACGCCCACCAGCGCCGAAACCTCGCCGCTGGGGTTGATTCTCTTGACGCAATTGTTGTCGGTGTCGGCCACGTATACAGTGCCGTCGGCGGCCACGGCCACGCCATTAGGCTTATTGAAGCCCGTGGCCAGCGTCGAGACGTGTCCGTTTGGGGTGATTTTACGAATGGCTCCAGCATTGGGCTCGCGGCCGGCATCGGCCACGTACACGGTTCCATCGGCCGCTACAGCCACGCCGGCCGGATAGGCCAAGCCTTGCGCGGCTAAGGTCGAAACCTCGCCAGCGGGCGTTATTTTCTTGATGCTGCGACTGCCAGCATCAGCCACATACACGGTGCCTGTGGCATCGACGGCTACGCCCGTTGGGTACGTAAAACCTTGGCTGGCAAGGGTCGAAACCTCGCCGGTAACGCTGATTTTTTTAACCTCCAGGTTGTCAGTATCTACCACGTAGAGGCTGCCATCGGCCCCCACGGCCACGCCGGCCGGGTAGCTGAAAGTGCTGGCTGGCCGGGCCGAGTCTTGCACCGCTACACGTTGCCCTGCGGCCACTTCCCAACCAAAGCTCGGCTTTGCCAGCTGACCAACCGGAGCTACTAGGCTCAACAGTAAGGGGGTGGAAAGTGACAGTAGCAGTGTTCGCATACAAAGTCTAGGGCCGGGCAAAGGGCAGGCCTTCAAAGGTACTGGTATTAGCCCTTCTTTGTTTCACATTAATTGCCGGATTACTGCAATAAGCTCATTTTCGGCTTAGCGCCTGTATTTGTGCACCTTTGTAGCTATGGACCTGACCGCCCGCGCTACCACCCCCGAGCTGATGGACGACCTCGACCTCGCCACCGAGGAGTTGCGCCAAAATCTCGACGAGCTGGAAACCATCAACACGTGGCTCGGTGGCTACCGGCCAGTGCTGGCCGCCCTGGCCCGACTGCGGCCGCAGTTCCCGCCAAGCCGCCCGCTACGTCTGGCCGACCTGGGAAGTGGCGGCGGCGACACCCTGCGCCGCATTGCGGCCTGGGCGCGACGGCGGCAAGTGGCAGTGGAGCTGGTCGGCATCGATGCCAATGCCTTCATGCTCGACTACGCAGCCACCAAAAGCCGGGCCTACCCGGAAATCAGCTACGAGCAGCTCGATATTTTCTCGCCCGAGTTTGCTGCTCAGCCCTACGACGTGCTCACGGCTAGTTTGTTCTGCCATCACTTCACTGATAATGAGCTGATAGCGCTACTGCGCCGTTGGCAGCAGCAGGCCAGTGTGGCCGTGGTCATCAACGACCTGCACCGCCACCCGCTGGCTTACTACAGCATCAAGTACCTGACGCGGGCGTTGGGCGGCTCGCGGCTAGTGCAGCACGATGCGCCGCTTTCGGTGGCGCGGGCCTTTTCGCGGGCCGACTGGCAGCGGCTGCTGGCGCAGGCGGGCATTGTGCACTACTCGCTGCGCTGGTGCTGGGCTTTTCGCTGGCAGGTGATAATCGCGGCCGTGCAAAAATAAATTCAGAAAAAACTCACGCTGCCGGCTGGCAATGCAACCCTGCCCGTGTTTGAGCAGCTCTATGTTTTTGTAAAGTACTGATTGCCTATTCCCAACCTTTTACTTGTTTCCCTCCCATGAAGCTACCCAAAGCACTACTCGGCGCCATCGCGGTGGGCGTGGCCGTGCAAGCCACCACCAGCTGCGGCAGCAAGAAAAGTGACCCCACTCCCAAAGAGGAGCAAGCCGCCAAGGGGACCCAGCAAAGCGGCAAAGAACCCATCAACTGCCCCGCCTGCGGCTTGGGCTAAAAGCTAGTAGCGCGAACTGAAAGGTTCGCGCTACGTCGCGCAATACCCTTTCAAAACAAGCAAGCTAACCCGTGAGCAGTAAGCCGCAAGTACTGGCTGCATTGGCCTGTAACCTCGATGCGGACGTGCTAGCGGCCGCTCTGCCTCTGCTCGAAGCCGGCCGGGTCGAGGCCATAGAGTGGTCGTTTGATACTCTGTACTGGGCCGAGCAGATGCCCGACTGGTTTCTGGGCCTGCTCCATGCCTACGGCAGCCAGCAGCGGCTGCTGGGGCACGGCGTGTATTTTTCACTACTCTCGGGCCGCTGGACGAGCGAGCAGCAGCAGTGGCTAGGGCATTTGCGGCAGCTAGCGGCGCGGTTTTCGTTTGCCCATATCACCGAGCACTTTGGGTTTTTTACGGGGCAAAATTTTCATCACGGCGCGCCGCTGCCCATCCCATATTCGGCCAGCACACTGCGCCTGGGGCAAGACCGCCTGGGGCGCATTGCCGAAGCCTGTCGCTGCCCGGTGGGCCTCGAAAACCTGGCTTTCGCCTACTCGCTTGATGAGGTAAAGCGACATGGCGAGTTTCTGAACCGGCTGGTGGAGCCGGTAAATGGCTTTATCATTCTGGACCTCCACAACCTGTATTGCCAACTGCATAACTTCGAGGCCGACTACAACGAGCTAATCGACCTCTACCCGCTCGACCGGGTGCGCGAAATCCATATTTCGGGCGGCAGCTGGGAAAACTCGGCCCTGGAGCCTACCCGCAAAATCAGGCGCGACACCCACGACGAAGCCGTACCCGACGAGGTGTTCGACCTGCTAGCGCTAACGATACCCAAGTGCCCAAATCTCAAGTATGTAGTACTGGAGCAAATCGGCAATGCCCTGAAAACGGAAGAAAGCCGGGCGCAGTTTGGTCGCGATTTTGAGCGCATGGAAATGCTGATAAAGCAGCCTCGCGCGCTGCTTGGCCGGCCCGAGCGGTCGTTCTTGCCGCAGTGGCCCCGCAAGCTGGGCGATGCCGCCGAAGACGCTCGCCTGCACGAGCAGCAGCAGCAACTATCGGGTATTCTAGAAACGGCCCACTCCTTCGAAGAAGCACAGCAGCGGCTACACACGTCTACCCTGGCCAATACTGACTGGGAAATAGAGCGCTGGGCACCACACATGCTGGAAACAGCCCTCAGCATCGCCCACAAGTGGAAGAAATGAGCGCTTGACTGGTTGACGGTTGCAGGCAGAAGTCAGCCACCAGCGAAACTGCTACCCAAAAAAGAGAAACATCAACCCCAGCACCACGATAAATACCACGTACATCAGCCCATCGGACAAAATGTACTGGCGGTATTGCTGGAAAAACTCGCGGAAGCGGCTCATAGGCAGGGCAAAAAGGCCTGCAAAGGTACGACGGCTATTTTTTCGTACTTTTGAGGCTATTCTTGTTCTGATTATTAATGGCCGTTATTCCCCTCAAACGCTGGATTTTTGCCCCCGACCCCGACCCGGCGACGGTGGCTGGCTTGGGGGAAGCACTGGCTATCAGCCCGGTGCTGGCACGCCTGCTGGCGCAACGCAACATTACCACGCCGGCGGCAGCCCGCGCTTTTTTTGAACCCCAGCTAGCCGACTTGCCCGCCCCCTGGCTGATGTGCGATATGGACAAAGCCGTGGCGCGGGTTATCAAAGCCATGCACGGCGGCGAGAAAATCCTGGTGCTGGGCGATTACGACGTGGACGGTATAACTTCGGTGGCACTGGTTGTGAGCTATTTGCGGCCGATGGTCGATGCCCCCGATACGCCCGATGAGCAAAGCCGCCTCCAGCCGTACATCCCCGACCGGCACCGCGAAGGCTACGGTATTTCGATACAAGCCGTGGACTTTGCCAAGTCTCACGGCTTTGGGCTGGTAGTTGCGCTCGACTGCGGCGTGAAGGCCGTGGAGCAGATAGCCCACGCCAACGAGCTGGGTCTAGATTTCATCATCTGCGACCACCACTTGCCCGGCGAGGAGTTGCCCGCCGCCGTGGCCGTGCTCGACCCTAAGCGCTTGGATTGCAGCTACCCTTACCCTGACCTGTCGGGCTGCGGAGTGGGCTACAAGCTGCTGCAAGGCATTACGGAGCGGCTACAGCTGCCTATGGCTCCGCTCTACGCACAGCTCGACTTGGTGACAGTGAGCATCGCCGCCGATGTAGTGCCCGTGACCGGCGAAAATCGTGTGCTAGCCGCCCACGGCCTGCGTCGCTTCAACGTGACTCAGGCTGCCGCTGCCCAGGCCGTAGCCCCTGCCGTAGAGCAGACCGCCGCCGATACCCTTGATGGTCCTGCCCCACGCCCGTTCCAGCCCGTGACGCTGGCGCACTTCCCTACCGATGGCCTGCGCCCCGGCCTGGCCGCGCTGCACGAGTTGGCCGCCCCGCGCCAAGGGCCGTTGAGCCTCAGTTCGCTGGTATTTGGCTTCGCGCCCCGCATCAATGCCGCTGGCCGTATGGGCGATGCCCACCGCGCCGTGAACATGCTGCTAGCCTCGACCCAACAGGAAGCTCGCTACACGGCCGAAGTAGTTGACCACATGAACCAGGAGCGCCGCCTCTCCGACGCGCGCACCACCCAAGAGGCGCTGGCTATGATAGCCGAAGACCCCGACGGGGCCACTTCGCCGGCCACCGTGCTCTTTCAGTCGCACTGGCCGCAGGGCGTACTGGGCATTGTGGCCTCGCGCTGCCTCGACCAGTACTACCGCCCCACCGTTATCCTGACCGAGCGCGAGGGCATGGCCACCGGCTCATCGCGCTCCATCGCAGGCTTCGATGTGCACGAGGTACTAGAGGCCTGCGCGCCGCTGCTCAGCCAATTTGGTGGGCACCGGGCGGCGGCCGGCCTCACGCTGCCTGTCGAAAACCTGCCGGCTTTCAAAGAGCAGTTTATGCGTGAGGTGGCGGCCCGCGTGCCTAAAGGCCAGCAGCCCGTGCGCCCGGTTGATATCGACACCTGGCTCGATTTCACCCAGCTCACCGCCGATTTCCTCACTGAGCTCCAGCGCATGGAGCCCTACGGCCCCGGCAACCCGGCCCCAGTGTTTGCCAGCACAGGCCTGATGGCCATACCCGGCTCGGTGCGCCCAGTGGGCCAGGCTGGCCATCTCAAGCTGCGCCTCACGCAGCCGGGCCATTCGCCGGGCGTGGTACTCGATGCTATCGGCTTCGGCCTGGGGCACTATCTGCCCCGACTGCTCGAACAGCCTGAGGTGTTGGTACAGGCTTGCTATATCTTGGAAATGAATGAGTTCAGAGGGCAGCGCACTTTACAGTTGCGGTTGCTCGACTTGCGGTGGGAGTAAAGGTGAATTAGTGAGATGGTGAGTTAGGAAATGAGCAATTACGTAGTACTGCCCAACTCACCATCTCACTAGTTCACCATTTCACTGCATGCGTTACGTTTCCCTGGACCTCGAAACCAGCGGCTCCGACCCGCTCCGCCACCAAGTGCTGGAGCTGGCGGCCGTGGTCGAAGATACCCGCCGCTCGGCCACCACGCCGCTGGCCGAATTACCGAGCTTCCGCCGTGCCCTGCGCTACTCCGAAATATGCGGCACGGCCGGCGCGCTGGCCCTCAATGCCCGCCTGCTCGAAGAGCTAGCCGATAAAACCAAAGCCGATGCGCCCGACATCTGCCAGCCCGAAGAGGTGCTGCCGCTGTTGCGCGAATTTCTGCTGGCCAACGGCTTCAAGCCCGATAAGAAAGACCGAGTAAGCTTCACCATCGCTGGCAAGAATGTAGGCGTGTTCGACATCCCATTTTTGCGGCAACTGCCTGGCTGGGGCACGCTCGTAAAGGCTGAGCCCGCCGTGCTCGACCCGGCCGCTTTTTACCTCAATTGGCACAAAGACTCGCGCCTGCCCAGCATGCTCATCTGCCAAGCCCGCTCGGGCACCCCCGAGCCTCACGTAGCCCACGAGGCCCTAGCTGATGCGCTGGAGGTGGTACGCTTGCTACGGCCGTTTTACGAGCACCCAGCTTATCAGATGTTGAAATAGTGCGGCGATGAACTAGTGAGCTTTTCTCCGGTAGAGAACTCACTAGTTCACCACCGCACTATTTCACCGCTACCAGCTGCTGCTAGCGCCGCCGCCGCCGCTGCTGCCGCCGCCGAAGCCGCCAAAACCACCACCGCCCCCCCCGCCGAAGCCTCCTCCGCCGCCACCGGATACGCCGCGGCCTCCCCAGAAGTCGCCGAAGATGATGGGTGGTATAAAGCCACCCCCTAGTCCGCCACGCCCGCCCCGACCCCCGCCGCCCCGCGAGCGGAGCAGAAAGATGAGCACCAGCACGCCAATAATTATCCAGAAGCCAATGCCTGAGCCCGAGCCATCGCGGCTGCGGCGGCCCCGGCGCTGAGCATCGGCTGGGTCGGCTTTATACTCACCTTTGGCCAGAGCAATGAGTTGGTCGGTGCCCCGGTCGAGGCCCGCGTAGTATTGGTTTTGCTTGAAAGCGGGGGCGAATGTGTTGTCGCCGATTCGCTTGGCCAAGGCATCGGGCACGGCCCCTTCGAGGCCGTAGCCGGTGTGAACGCGTACTTGGTGTTCCTTCACGGCCACTAGTATCAGCAGGCCATTGTCCTTGCCTTTGCGGCCAATGCCCCAAGCCTGGTAGAGCTTCTGGGCGTAGTCAAACAGGTCGTTGTCGCCGATGGTGGGCACTGTCACTATGGCTATCTGCGAGGAGGTGCTGTCGTCGTAGGCCACCAGCTTTTGCTCCAGGGCATCGGCCTCTTGCGGCTGCATTACATGAGCTAGGTCGTTGACCAAGCGTTGCGGACTAGGGCGAGGCGGTATATCCTGGGCGTGGGCCGTTAGCGTCAGGCTTAGCCATACCAGGGTTAACAGGGTCCACAATGGCTTGTGGGGCTGAATGCGGGTAGCGGCGGGCCGAATAAGAAATAGAACGTTCATCGGCGGGGCGCGGTGGGGGCATCGTCCCCGTAAGAAATGGTATCGTCCAGCTCGTTTACGTCGGTGGCCGCATCGTAGGGGAAAAACTGGCGCAGCTGCTCGCCTACCAGCCGAATGCCGCGCTCCAGCCCCTGCACGTAGTGCTCTTGCCGAAAGTGCTCAATCACAGCTTCCTTCACCGACTCCCAGAACTCATCCGGCACCGCCGAGTTGATGCCCGCGTCGCCAATCACGGCAAACTGCCGGCTCTGCCAGGCCAGGTAAAATAGTACGCCGTTGCGCAGCTTGGTTTGGTGCATTTTCAACTCCGCAAATACCTGCGCGGCCCGGTCGAGCGGCTCGGGCGTGGCACATTTAGTTTCGATGTGCAAGCGGATTTCGCCCGACGTGCGCAGCTCGGCCTGCTTAATAGCGGCCACCAGCGCTTCTTCCTGAGCCGGGGTGAGGGGGGAGGTCATTCTGGTTAATTATGAATTGTAAATTATTAATTATAAGGTATGAGTGGCGGATTTACACCACCCTTCACACCTCATAATTGCTAACTCATAATTACGCTAAAACTGGACAGTAGGTGCTTTGGTGGAAGCTGGGTCGGCTGTGAAATAGGCCGCTTCCTTGAAGCCGAACATGCCCGCAAATAAGTTGTTAGGGAAGGATTTTATGAAGCCGTTGTAGTCGTTGGTGACGGTATTAAACTTGTTACGCTCCACGTTAATCCGGTTTTCGGTGCCTTCAATCTGGGCTTGTAGCTCCTGAAAGTTGGCGTTAGCTTTCAGCTCGGGGTAGTTTTCCGACACTGCCAGCAACCGGCCCAGTCCGGCCGACAATTGGCTTTGGGCAGCCTGAAATTTCTGAATATTCTCAGGAGTCAGGTCATTGGCATTGAGCTGAACACTAGTGGCTTTAGCGCGGGCCTCGATTACGCCTTCCAAGGTCGATTTTTCGAAATTGGCAGCACCCTTCACGGTATTTACCAGGTTCGGAATAAGGTCGGCACGGCGCTGATAGGCGCTCTGCACATTGCCGGTTTGAGCTTTCACGGCCTGGTCGCGCTGCACCATGCCATTGTAGCCGCACGACGATTGCGAGAGCAGCGTAACCACCGCGGCGAAGTAAAGGAGAAGGCGTTTCATAAGGGTTCGGGTTTTCTAAGGGCTGGCCGTTAGTTTTGAGGTCCAGCGGTGAGAGGTAGGATGCGGGTGCCCATAACCACAGCTGCTAGTTAGCGGTTAGTGGCCCGGCCGGGCAAAATACGCACGCGCCCCGCCACGGTTGTATCGCCTCCTCGCCATTCCCATTACACCATTGCTATTGACACTACCTTTAGTTATATGAAAGCCATTATTCCTGTTGCCGGCATCGGCTCGCGCCTGCGCCCCCACACCCACACGCAGCCCAAAAGCCTGGTGCCAGTGGCCGGTAATACCATTCTGGGCCACATCATCGACCGGCTGAAGGCCGCTGGCCTCACCGAGTACGTGTTTATTATCGGTTACCTGGGCGAAAAGATTGAGCAATACGTGCGCGAGCACTACCCCGAGCTCAAGTCGACCTTTGTGGTGCAGGCCCCCCGCGAGGGCCTGGGCCATGCTCTCTATATGGCCCGCGAAACCTTTCGCCATGACCCCGACGGTGTGCTCATCCTGCTCGGCGATACCATCGTCGATGTCGACCTGCCCGCGCTGCTGGCCCAGCCCGGCACCATCCTGGCGGTGAAGGAAGTGAAAACGCCCAGCTTGTTCGGCATCGTCGAAACCGGCTCCGATGGCCGCGTGAACCGCGTGGTCGAGAAGCCCCGCATCCCAAAGTCAAACTACGCCCTAGTGGGTCTCTACAAAATCGCCAACGCCGAAAAGCTGGCTGGGGCGCTGGAATGGCTCATCGCCACCGACCAGCGTACCCACGAGGAGTTTCAACTCACCGATGCCCTCATGCACCTCATCGAGGAGGGTGAGCCCATGTATCCCGCCGCCGTTGACAATTGGTTTGACTGTGGCCGCAAGGAAACCCTGCTCGAAGCCAACGCCCGTCTGCTCGACCAGCCCGAGTTTTACGCTGCCCACGATTACCCCGATTTCACCGATACCGTCATCATTCCGCCCGTCAGTATCGGCGCTGGTTGTCGCATCACGCACTCCATCATCGGCCCCAATGTTGCCATCGGCGAGGGCACTATCATCCGTAATACTATCGTCAGCGACAGCATCATCGGCTCGTACAGCGAGCTTAGCTCAGCCGTGATGCACGACTGTATTGTGGGCTCCGATGCGTCGTTCCGAGGCTTGAATCACAGCCTCAATCTCGGCGACAATACCGAAATCGACTACAGCCAGGCTCGGGGCTAAGCGGGATACCAAAATAACCAAGGGGCTTACCTGCACCGCTTTCTAAGCGAACAGGTAAGCCCCTTGGTTATTTTGCTGGAGAGTAAGAACTTGGCTTAACGCTTGACGCTAAACTTACCGTTCGTAATGGCCTTGCTGGTCGAAGGGCTGGCGCTGGTGACGCCCGTAAAAGAGAACTCTCCGATGACACTTTCCACGCCGATAAGCGAAACAGTAACGGTACCCATCCCAGTGCGCGAAACACTGTTGGCCGTATAAGTCGTGCTCACGCCGTTTATATACGTCTGATACGAAGCTGTGTACGATTTGCCCGGCACCGCCACGCCCAAGTCGTACGTGCCCGTAGCGGCTGGCACACTGATAGTCAGGTTATAAATATCGGTGCCATTGCTGCCTTTGGCCACGCTCGTCAGCACCAGCGTGCCATTAGAAATCGTCTGGCTCGCAGTAGTCGAGGTGATATTCTGACCATCTACTGTCCAGCTTATGCCCGACAGAATGGGGTCAGTCGGACCAACGGGGGTCTTCAGCTTATTGCAAGCACCCAGTAATACTAGCACCGCCAGTGCCATCAAACGCACCGAAAAAGTAGAAATAAACTGCATAGAAGAAAGGCCTAAAATGAAAGTGCGATACCGATAGCACACGCCTAGGCAAAGCTACTTGCCCCAACCCGCACTCTTACAATGCAGTAGGGCACAAACTGAATTATTTTGGTAAATTATACCACTATGTTGTCAATCAGCCGCACGCCGGCCAGGTGGGCTGCCACGCACAGCACCACCGCCCGGCCTGGCTCGTAGCTGGCTACGGGCTGCAAGGTTTGGGCATCGGCCACCTCGAAGTATTCAGGTGTAAAAGCGGGTTCCTGCGCCAGCGCGGCCGTTGCTTGGGCTTGCACTTCAGCGGGTGCTGCGCCCTGCCGCACTAGTTCGGCGGCGTGTTGCAATACCTTATAAATCAAAGGTGCCACGGCCCGAGCTTCGGGCGTTAGGCGCTGGTTTCTGGACGACATAGCCAAGCCATCGGCCTCGCGCACCGTTGGGTACACCACCAGTTCCAAGTCAAACGATAGGTCGGCGATGAGCTGCCGCACCACGGCCACCTGCTGAAAGTCTTTCTGCCCAAAGTATGCCCGGTGTGGCCGCGCCAAGTGAAAGAGCTTGCTTACCACGGTAGCTACACCATTAAAATGGCCGGGCCGGTGCGCGCCTTCCATCACCCGTTCCAGCGACCCAAAGTCAAAGTGCAAAATCGTGGGCTGCGGATATACCTCGGCTACGGAGGGCATAAACAAGGTCGTGCAGCCCGCCGGGGCTAGCGCTGCCGCATCCTGCTCGGGCTGACGCGGATAGAGGCGCAGGTCGTCGGGGTTATTAAACTGGGTTGGATTAACAAACACGGAGACAATGACTTCGTCGCATTCCTGAGCGGCAGTGCGCACCAATTGCAGGTGGCCGTCGTGCAGCGCACCCATAGTGGGCACCAGCCCCAGGCGGCGGCCTGCGCCACGTGCCGCCTCAACGTAGGCGCGCAGCTCGGCCGCCGTGATAAATATTAACATTTCCTTTTATAGTCTAAAACGGAGGTTTGAATGAATTTTATTGATTTTTCGCTAAAAAATGCGTAATTTTGTGTAGCCAAGCCTTGGCCTTTTTCTAAATACTTTTCCAACCTATCATGTCGAAGTTGCGCATCTTGTACGCGGCCACCGAAATTGACCCCTTCCTACAAACCACGAAAGTGGCTGAGCTATTGCGCCGTTTGCCGGCTGCTATGCAGGAGGCGGGGGCTGAAATCCGGATTTTTGTGCCTCGCTTCGGCATTATCAATGAACGCAAAAACCGTCTGCACGAAGTAGTGCGTCTTTCGGGCATCAACATTGCCGTGGGCGACGACGAAAAACCGCTGGTGATTAAAGTGGCCTCGATTCCGACCGCGAAGCTACAAGTTTATTTTATTGACAACGAAGATTACTTCCACCGCAAGTCGGCACTGGTAGACAAAAACGATAAATTTCACGCCGATAACGACGAGCGCGCCATCTTCTTTTGCAAAGGTGTACTCGAAACCGTGAAGAAGCTAGGCTGGTCGCCCGACATCGTGCATTGCAACGACTGGATGACCTCGCTTATCCCGCTCTACCTGAAAACCACTTACAAGAAAGACCCGGTTTTCAAAGATGCTAAGTCAGTATTCACGGTCTACAACAACGAGTTCCTAGATAAATTTGAGGGCAATCTGGTAGAAAAAGCCAAAATGCTCGACATCGACGACGAGATGCTGAAAGAGCTGAAGTCAAACGATTTCAGCGGCTTTGTGAAGCTGGGCATGCAGTACGCCGACACGGTAGTGCGCTCCGATGAAGACTTCTCCGACAATCTTAATGGTTTGTTCCAAGAATACGCCTCGCGCAAGCGCCTGAGCCAGGTAGCTGCCGACGAAAACCTGCTCTCCTCGTACCAAGCATTGTACGACGAACTGGCCCACTAAGGCACTTCGGGGATAAATATTCCCGTCTGTAGTAACTTCGCCGTTCCGAACCGGCCGTTGGCATCGCTCTGGGCGGGCCAGCGGCCGGTTTTTTTTTGCTGAAATGACTTAATTATTAGCAAGTTTGGTTGGAAAATTGCTGGGTTAAACTCCTGCTTTTCTAGCAGTCAAAAGCGTACTTATCTAAATTTACTTCAACTTCTTTTTATCCTATTAGCCATGTGCGGCATCGTAGCGTACCTGGGCCATCGTGAGGCCTGTCCCATTATTCTCAAAGGGTTACACCGTCTCGAATATCGAGGTTATGATTCGGCCGGCGTGGCCTTACTCAACGGCACCCTGAATGTTTACAAAAAGAAGGGCAAAGTAGCTGAATTAGAAAACTTTCTAATCGATAAGCACACCCACGCTACGGTAGGTATGGGCCATACTCGCTGGGCCACCCACGGCGAGCCCAACGATGTAAATGCCCACCCACACTACTCTACGTCAGAGCGCATTGCCATCATCCACAACGGTATTATCGAGAACTACGCGGCGCTAAAAACGCACTTGGAGCAACAAGGCCACGTTTTCCATTCTGATACCGACACGGAAGTATTTGTCAACCTCATCGAGGAAATTCAGACGCAAAATGATTGCACGCTCGAAGAAGCAGTGCGTTTGGCTTTGCACGAAGTAATTGGGGCTTATGCCATTGTAGTGCTGAGCAAAGATGCGCCCGACCAGCTTATTGCGGCCCGCAAGGGCTCGCCGCTGGTTATTGGCATCGGCGAAGGCGAGTTTTTCGTGGCTTCGGATGCTACGCCTATCATTGAGTACACCAATGAAGTGGTGTATGTGAATGACTACGAGCTGGCCGTGATTAAAGACGGGCAGCTGGCCATCCGCTCGCGCGAAGACGTGGTGCAAACACCCTATATTCAGCGCTTGGAATTGGAGCTGGATAGCATCGAAAAAGGTGGCTACGAGCATTTTATGCTCAAGGAGATTTTTGAGCAGCCACGCTCCATCCTCGACTCGATGCGTGGGCGCTTGGAGCTGGGCGGCAGCCACCTGAACATGGCTGGCTTCCGTGCCTACGAGCAGAAGTTTGTGAATGTCCAGCGCATCATCATTGTGGCGTGCGGTACCAGTTGGCACGCTGGTCTGGTGGCCGAGTACCTCATCGAGGACTTGGCCCGCATTCCGGTAGAGGTGGAGTACGCCTCAGAGTTCCGTTACCGCAACCCTGTAATCTCGGAGCGCGATATCGTGATTGCCATCTCCCAAAGCGGCGAAACAGCTGATACACTAGCCGCTCTGGAACTGGCTAAGAGCAAGGGTGCCACCATCTTCGGCATTTGCAACGTGGTAGGCAGTAGCATTGCCCGCGCTACCGATGCTGGCGCGTACACCCACGCCGGCCCCGAAATTGGGGTGGCATCGACTAAAGCCTTTACGGCGCAGGTAACAGTTTTGACCTTGCTGGCCATGTGCATCGGCCAGCGCCGGGGCACCATCTCCGATACCAGACTGCGCGAACTGACTACCGAGCTGCATAACATCCCGGCTAAAGTAGAAAAGGCGCTGAAGCTCGATGCCGAGATTCAGGTAATTGCCGAAACCTTCAAGGATGTGCCCAACTTCCTGTACCTGGGCCGGGGCTATAACTTCCCTGTGGCGCTGGAGGGCGCGCTTAAGCTGAAGGAAATCAGCTATATTCATGCCGAAGGCTACCCCGCCGCCGAAATGAAGCACGGCCCCATTGCCCTTATCGACGAGAACATGCCGGTGGTAGTAATCGCCACCAAAGACAGCTCGTATGAGAAGGTAGTAAGCAATATCCAGGAAGTAAAAGCCCGTAAGGGCCGCATTATCGCGGTAGTATCGGAGGGCGACACCACTATCCCGGCCATGGCCGAGTTTGTGGTAGAAGTGCCTCACACTGCCGAAGTGCTGGTGCCGCTGCTGTCGGTTATTCCGTTGCAACTGCTGAGCTATCACATTGCCGTGCTGCGCGGCTGCAACGTCGACCAGCCCCGCAACCTCGCCAAGTCGGTGACGGTGGAATAGCGCGGAGATAATAAACTAGTGAATTGGCGAGGTTTCAACTTGCCACAAAGAAGCCGCTTCCAGTGTTGGGAGCGGCTTCTGCCGTTATTTGCGCCCACTTAAATTCACTATCTCACCAGTTCACCATTTCGCCTTATGGCTCACCAGATTATTTTTTCCGACCAAGCGCCGGCCCCCATTGGCCCTTATTCGCAGGCTATTAAAGCCGGTAATACCGTGTACGTTTCGGGCCAGATACCGCTTGATGGCAGCGGCCAGCTGGTCGGCGAGGGCGATGTGACCGCTCAGACGCACCAAGTGCTGCGCAACCTCACGGCTGTGTTGGCGGCGGCTGGCCTAGAGCTTACCGATGTGGTGAAGTGCTCCATTTTCGTGAAAGACCTGGGCAACTTCGCCACCATCAACCAGATTTATGGCACTTATTTCGACGAGGCTACGGCCCCGGCGCGGGAGACGGTGGAAGTGAGCCGCTTGCCGCGTGATGTAGAAGTGGAAATTTCTTGCATTGCAGTGGGTTCCTAGCTGCTGCTTGTGCAAAATGGCGGCCTACGGCATCAGCAGGGGGAAGCACCACCAGGTGCTTCCCTTTTTTATGCGAGAGCTCGGACTATTTATGCTGTTGGTTGGCTTGGTATCGCTGTTGCTGCCACTCATCAACCCCAATCTTCATTCGATTTTTTTGACTTGGATTGATACCTGGGGGCCAAATGTGGCCTGGGGCATTCGAGGTGGCATCACGGTAGTAGGGTTATTGTTGTGGCTGCGTTATAGAGGGCGGTAAACGAGTAGCGGGTAAATGAGTAAGGAAAGCAGACGACTTACTCCCGTACTCATTTACCGCACCCGTACCTTTGCGGCATTATGAGTGAAAGACCTGTTCGGGTGCGCTTTGCACCCTCGCCGACGGGGCCGCTGCACATTGGCGGCGTGCGCACGGCTTTGTATAACTACCTGCTGGCCCGCAAGCTGGGCGGCACTATGATTTTGCGTATCGAGGACACCGACCAGAATCGGTTTGTGCCCGGTGCCGAAGATTACATTCGCCAGAGCCTAGAATGGGTGGGTATCGAGCTTGATGAAAGCCCCTGGAAGGGCGGCCCCCACGCCCCCTACCGCCAAAGCGAGCGCAAGCCCATGTACCGCGCCTACGCCGACCAGCTCATCCGCGATGGCTATGCGTATTACGCCTTCGACACGCCCGAAGAGCTTGATGCCATGCGCGAGCGCCTCACCGCTGCCAAGGTGCCTAACCCGCAGTACAACAGCATTACACGCACGCAGATGCGCAACTCGCTGACACTGCCGGAGAACGAAACGCAGGCGCTGCTCGACTCGGGCGCGCCCTATGTTATCCGCCTCAAGGTGCCGCGCAAGGAGGAAGTCCGCTTCCAGGATATGATTCGCGGGTGGGTAGTAGTGCACTCTAGCGCGATTGATGACAAGGTGCTGATGAAGTCGGATGGTATGCCGACCTACCACCTGGCCAATATCGTGGACGACCACTTGATGGACATCTCCCACGTTATTCGGGGCGAGGAGTGGCTGCCTTCGGCACCGCTGCACGTGCTGCTGTACAAGTACTTGGGCTGGGAAAAGACCATGCCGCAGTTTGCTCACTTGCCGCTGTTGCTCAAGCCCGATGGCACGGGCAAGCTGAGCAAGCGCGACGGCGACCGCCTGGGCTTTCCGGTGTTTGCCCTGGAGTGGAAAGGCATCGATGCCGAAACGGGCGAGCCCACGCTCAGCCGGGGCTACCGCGAAGACGGGTATTTACCCGAGGCGCTGGTCAACTTCCTGGCTTTCCTGGGCTGGAACCCGGGCACGGCGCAGGAGATTTTCTCGATGCAGGAGCTGATTGATGCCTTCACGATTGAGCGGGTGAGCAAGTCGCCGGCCAAGTTCGACGCGGCCAAGGCTAAGTGGTTCAATGAGCACTATCTGCGCGCTAAGCCTGATGCTGAGCTGGCTCCGTACTTGCTTTCGGCCCTGGCCGAGCATGGCATCGAGTGCTCGGAGGCAAAAGCTGAGCAGGTGGTGGCCGTGATGAAGGAACGTGTGAGCTTCCCGCAGGACTTCTGGCAGGAGGCGAAATACTTCTTCGAAGCCCCGACGGCCTACGACGAGCAGGTTATCAGCAAAAAGTGGAACGCCCAAGTTTCGGCGGCCATCGCGGCCTACGCCGAGGCTCTGCCCGCCGACTCGGAGCCTAGCGCCAACGCCGAAGTGCTCAAAAATATCTTCAACGATACTATGACGGCCCAGGGCCTCAAGCCTGGCCAAGTGCTGCAAGCCCTGCGCGTGGCCGTGACTGGGGCCGGAGCCGGCCCCGACCTCTTCGAAACCCTTGCCATTCTGGGCACGGGCGAGGTGGCCACCCGGCTGAAAACTGCCACCGAGCGCTTAGGTTAAGCACAGCCTAACTAAAACTCTCCGGTGCTCGCCGGGGATGTTTTGACGCATTAGAAAAAAGTCCGCCCCGTCATCCGAAGTATTTCGGGTGGCGGGGCGGACTTTTAGTTTGCCAATAAAGCGGATTTGTTAAGCAAAAAAAGCCTTTTGCTTGACAAGAAAAATTCCCTTCTGGGTGAGAAGAATTTCCTAATTGCTGAAAAAAGCTCCCTTGCTGCGGGAAAGAACTTTTCCTATGCTAAGATAAACTTCTTGCCTAATGTCTTAGAAAGCATAGGGCTAGTATCAAAAGCTACTATGAGGTGAAAAAATATTGGCGTAGCGGTAGCCTAATGACCAGCTTATGACTAAATAAGTAGGGGGGACAAGCAGAGTGACAAACTTGTTAAATTAAAATAATAAATAGGATATAATTTGGATTTTATTTTGAGTTAATAAACTTGATTTAGGGTTCGATACAAACTGGTTAACCTCTAAAAAGTAATTATTGATATGAAAATTATTATATAAATCGAAGCTGAGTATAGTAATGCTGAAAAAGTGATAAAAGGCTAAGAAAGTAATTAAAATCACTTATTAAAGCCAATTTGCAAAATGAGATAAAAAATGTTTTAATCAAAAAAATACCTTTTTGATGTTGCCAGGGCATTTTGCTGAAGAGTAGAGTTTGGTATATAGTTAAAATGTAACTTTTGCCTTACACCTTTGAAGTCCAAACTCATCCTTTCACTGCAAAAACTATGAATGACTGGTACCCAACCCAGGATGCCAAGCGGGCTGCCTTCTTGACAAACTTTGTGGCCAATATCTCCGAAGCATGTGCTACGCTGCAAATGCCTACGGATACCTTCAAGGTAGCTTCGGCGGCGGCCGAGTCTTGGCTGGAATGCTACGCTAATCGCCAAGAAACCCAGAAGCGCCTCGATGCGGCTCTGGTGGCCTTCCAAAAGCAAGGCTCGGAAACCGAAAAACACTTACGAGCCGCTGCCAAGCAGATAAAAGGCATTATAAACGTGCCCGAGCCAGTGCTGGCGCAGCTAGAGCTGATAGCCAGCAGTGATGACCCCACCACGCGCATCGATGCCCAAACTCCCCGGCTGACTGCTGCTGTCGAATTGGGTACGGTGGTACTCAAATACAAAAAGTTGGGCCATCAAGCGGTGCAGGTATATAGCTGCCGCACCGGCGAGGAAAGTTTTACGCTGCTGGGTACCTACACTCTTAATCGCATCGAAGACATCCGCGCTAACCTGGTGCATAGCCAGCCCGAGCAGCGCCAGTACTACGCTATTTATATCGATAAGGACCAGCCTAATGGTGGCCAAAGCCCTACCGTGAGTGTAGTAGTGGGCACCAACCCAATGGCTGTGCCAACGCGCTAAGCCACGGCACCAGCGCGAACACTATCAGATTCCACCGACACTACTTTTTTATTTATCCGAAGTACTATGATGTATTTTTCTACTGTCAGAAAACTACTGGCAAGTGCCTGCCAAGCCGGGGCCTTGCTAGTATTACCATTGGCGGCTATGGCTACCAACCCGACATTAGTTATCAGAGGCACTGGTAGCACAGGCAGCGATGTCACAGCCTTTGTCGACAACGTACAGATTATTAACACCGCCACCGGTACTGTGGTGGCGAGCGCAGTGAGTGGCGGCGGCTTTGAAACACCAGCCCAAACCAGCCCACTGTTTACGTATGGCACCACTGGCAGCGGCTGGACGATAAGCTCGCAAGCCGGCATTGCGCGCAATGGGAGCGCTTTTGGGGCAGCTACTGCCCCAGAAGGCGTGCAGGTAGCTCTTTTGCAAAGCTACCAGGGTACTAATGGCAGCATCAGCCAGACGCTTGCGCTCGGGGCTGGCAAATACAAAGTGCAGTTTCAGGCATCGCAACGCAACTGCTGTAGCACCAACGACCAGACAGTAGAAGT
>CAXUKA010000049.1:24915-25121 GCA_964251335.1 uncultured Hymenobacter sp. | reverse complement strand
GTCATGCTGACCGCAGTGAAGCATCTTGGTCGCGGTCGCTACTTCCGCACCGTTCGATATTGCGGGAGAGATGCTTCACTACGTTCAGCATGGCCCGTTTTTACATTATTCTTAATTCAGGCACAAGTCTACTGGCTTTAAAAATAAGTAAAACTGTACTGGCCCCACGAACAACACTTCCAAATAGCTCCAACGGGCTTAATGCA
>CAXUKA010000049.1:17525-24905 GCA_964251335.1 uncultured Hymenobacter sp. | reverse complement strand
GTATTTTGCTGGCCCGCTTCCCATCAGGCAGACGCAACCTCCACGCATTATTCTTCAGCAGAACTTATAATAAAGCTATGTCCGACACCACCCCGCAACCCGACCCGGCACCTGAGCCCGCCGACAGCACGCCCACCGGCGCGCCTATCTACCACTACGACGAGGCCCCGGCCCCGTTTGAGCTGGCCAGCGGCGATGAGGATACCATTGCGGCTGTTTCGGACCATATCGAACGCCACGTAGGCCCCGTTAGCGGGGTGTTGCACGAGTTACTCTCCGACCACGTGCACATCGATGTGCACATCGTGGCTCCTAGCGCCGACTACCCGTTTTATACCCTCGTCACCTCCGGCATGAGCGACCGGCCCATGCACCTGCCCGCCGGTACCACGCCCGAAGACGGCCTGGCCGCGTACCTCGAGCTCTGCATTTTGCTGCCCAGCACCTGGCGCCTGCCCGCGCCCGGCGAGCCGATGGGCGAGACTTTTGAAGACGAAAACCTATACTGGCCCATCCGCTGGCTCAAGCGGTTGGCCCGCTTTCCGCACGACTACCACACGTGGCTGGGCTACGGCCACACCCTGCCCAATGGCGAAGATGCCGCGCCGTTTGCCGATAACACCGGCCTCGGCTGCTTGCTGCTGCTGCCCGCCATCAGCCTGCCCGAAGAGTTTCGCGAACTGGTAGTCAGCCCCGAGAAAACGGTGCAGTTCCTGAACCTCTACCCTCTCTACCGCGAAGAAATGGAATTGAAGCTGCAAGCCGGCATCGATGCGCTGCTCGACCGCTTCGACGAGTATAACATCAGCGATGTGCTGGATATCAACCGGCCCAATACCGTAGGCTAGTCGCCTGCCAATGAGGTTGTTTAGTTAAGTCGTTGGTCATGCAGCGCGCAGCGAAGCATCTCGCGTGTTGACGTTTGCGAACGTTAGAGATTACTGCACCACGCGAGATGCTTCGCTGCGCGCTGCATGACAAACGCTCTTTTATGGCAACCTACTAGTAGCAGTAGCCTTTCGGGCCTACACACAAAAGCGGCTTAAACTATTGAAGCTTCAGCCGCTTTTGTATTGTGTATGCAGGCCACTTATGACTTCTTAGCCAGGGAATAACGCGTAGTCAGGTACTCAAAAATGTTGTTGCGCGGAGCCATCGCATCTTTGACAAACACGCGTGTTATCAAGACGCCCAGCAAGCCGAGGTTGGCAATCAGCGCCTGGCCCCACACCGACGGGATACCGTAGCTCACGGTCACGTTCTTTTTGGTGAGCGCAATCTGGGCACCCCGAAAACCGCTTTCTTTGGCCAGCAGCGTTTTGCCAAATAGCTGCTTTTGAATGGTGTAGCTGTACTCGGGCAGGGCGCGCTGCAATTCTTCTTGTAAGTCTTCCAGAGAAACAGGCAAGTCCATTCGGTGTATGTATGAGGGTTGAGTGAACCACAATAATACACCGGAATGGCTATGCTCTTTGTCGCTGCATGAACTAGTGCGGCAGGCTGGTGGCGCTATCGGACAGAGCTGGCACCTGGGCGCAGGTGGGCGGGAGCGGGCAGCGGTGTTTTCGCAACTTGATAATCGGCCAGCTGCCGCATCTTACTTGGCTCATACACCTGCCCTTCTTTCACCACCAGCTGCACCCGCCGAATGTCGCGCATGTTCGCCAGCGGGTTGCCGTCGATAATCACTAAATCGGCCTGCTTGCCTACGTCGAGCGAGCCGACCCGCGTGGTTACTTGCATAGCGCGGGCCGCGTCGATGGTGGCAGTTTGCAGGGCTTGCATGGAGGTAAGGCCACCGAGTACGTACAGCTCCAGCTCGCGGGCGAGGCTGGTGCCGGGGAAGCCCATATCGGTGCCCGCCACAATGGGGATGCCGTAGTCGTAGAGCGCTTTCACGAGGCGCGAGAAGCTGGCAAAGTAGGGGGCGACTTTGGCGGCTTCGTCGGGCTCCTCACCCGTGTTCACAAACAACGCCTGCAAAGGCTGCGGCAGCCGGGCAAAGTCGGGCTCGATGGTTTTGATGTCGTCTTTGGTGGAGCGGAAGCCCAGCTCAAACACGCCCACCGTGGGGTCTATTACTGTGTGGTGGGCTTTCAGGAACGCGAACACGCGGGCGCTGGTGGTATCGTCGAGGATGAGCGAGCGGTCGGGATTGCGCCGGAGCACGCGGGCCACGTAAACAATGTGGTTGACCTGGTCCATGCCAGCATTCACTCCTTGGAAGATGTTCATGCCCTCCGGGATGTGGCCCGTCACGGTGAGGCCCACGCGGTGCGCCTCCTCGCAGATGGCCCGCACAATATCGGGCTTTACGGAGCTATAAATCTTGATTTGCGCGAAGCCATTTTGCTTGTATAGCTGCACCATTTGGGCGGCTTCGACGGGCGTATTGGCCCGCACAATGCCCAGCGCCATCGGCCCGTCGCCGTCGATAACGCCGGCTTTGAGGATGCGCGGCCCCACGCCCTGTCCGCTGTCGATGGCGCGCTGCACGGCGTTGATGTAGGCGAACTCATTGCCGCAGTCGCGCACCGTGGTCACGCCGGCCGCCAGGTAGGCCGGCCCCCATTCGGCCTGCTGAAAGTGGGCGTGCATGTCCCAGAGGCCCGGCAGCACGGTTTTGCCCTCGGCCCGAATGATGCGGGCGCTTTTCGGGATGGCCACGCTCGCGGCCGGGCCTACCTTCAGCACCTTGCCACCTTGCAGCAGCACCACGGCATTGGGGATAGTGCGGCCGCGCACCACATCGACCACCGTGCCGCCCACCACGGCCAGCAGCGGGGCCGGGGCGGCGGGCTTGGCGGCAGCCGCTACGCCCATTTCGGCCCGAAACAGGCGCATGCCGTGCCCCGCCGCCCGCTCGATGAGGGTGGGCAGCAGCGCCTCGTAGGGCTGGGCCAGCAGCTCCAGCTTGTCGCCCTCGGCGTCGTTGGTGATGATGCAGACGAGGCTGCCCTGCTGGTCGGTCCAGAGCAGCTCATTGCCCCAAATGAGGCCCTTGAGCACGTAGCGCCGCAGCAGCAGCGGCTGGCCTTGGTAGCGCAGGGTGTCCTGGCCATCTTCGCGGATGCGGACCGTGCCGCTGGGCAGCATGGCCAGGCTGGCGGGGCGGCCGTGCTGCTGCCAGTAGCGCAGCAGCAGCCACTGCCCGGTGCCCGGCGAGTAGCCCGCCACCGGGAAGCTCAGGGCCGGCCGCTGCTCGGTGCGCACGGCGTCATCGACGCGGATATGGGCCTGCCCATTGGCCGCCACGCGCACCGTGTCGTTGATGCTGCTGAAGCGCGAGGTCTGGCCCTTTACGGCCAGCAGCAGTGGCTCGCCGGCGGGCGTGAGGGCCAGCTGCGCCCGCAGCGCCACCGGCGAGCCCCGGTCTACGAATTTGAAATCGACGTCGTAGGTGTAGGCCTGCGCGGTGCGCGTGAGGCGGTAGGTTTCCTTCCCGATGCGCTGCGCAAACTTGTGCAGCAGGAAGGTGGCGCTATCGACCGGGGCTTGCGCCTGGGCGCAGGTGGGGAGGCAGGCCAGCGCGGCGGCTAGGAGTGGGTAGAAGTGTTTTCGCAGCATGAGACCAGGAAGTAGGCACAGAAAAGTAGTGGATGCGGGACTAGCTTTAGACCTTAGTAAATCTCGAAGATGTTACAACATAAAATCCCATTAGGGATAAAACTGTTTATTGCTGTAATAATCAGCAGTTGTTCCAACATACAAGAAATCAAACATTTTGAGCCGGAAAGCAAGTGGTTCAAACTAACTTATCCCGCTGCCTGGAAAGTAGAACTTGATGACAGCATTTATACCTTCACAGAAGCGCAAGACCCCAGTTGGGCATTTCAAGTATCCGCATATAGAGCGGCTCACGATACAATCCCAGACTTTAGTATTAGTGAAGAATTACGGCGTATAGTTGAAAGTCATCCCACAGCGAAAATAGTCGCTCTGCCCAGCCGCAAAGCAGTTTATTATACTGAGCGCAAAGGCTCTTCCTTATTGCAACTCTGGATAATTGGTGGCAAAAGGTGTAAGGTCTTTTGCAGTTATACTACAGACGCATCAGCACTACAGAACGCGAATTTTGAAGCTGCACAACAGACAGTTAATTCAATGCAAATTCAATAGCCTGCAATCATGAAGCAGAAAGACCCTATTTCCGCTCAAATCAGTATTTATCAGTTCGCATCAGTCATGAATAAGACGAAATGGCGCGAACTAGCTGCATTAATGACTTCCAATCCTGAATTTAGTCCGCTGGTGCGCGTCAGGCATCTGTTAGACGAAACCCAAGTAACTGGCTTTGCTCATCTAGATTGGGAATGGATGAAATTCGGAGAAACAAACTGGATTGAATGGATGGAAATTGACCCAATTCGACGAGACTATGTTGGGAGGCTTGTTGATGATAAAGAAGTCGATTTTACCGAATGGGTCAGAGTGGTATTATTAAGCAAATCCATTCCATTCGAAGAGGAAGATGGGATTTTCAAAATTCGAGGCTACATCAGGCCAAACGCATAAAAAAGAGGCTGAAGCTCTGTGAGCTTCAGCCTCTTTTTTATGCGTTTCTGCCGCAGGGCGGGGTATTATATATGAATGGCCCGGTTTTCCGTGGCGGCCGGTTCCCACTCGCCAATGATGATGCCCGTGCGCTTGATTTCCTGCACGAAGGGATTCCAGTCGGTGAATTGTTCGGGCGAGAAGGTATGCAGCTCGATGTCCACAAAATCCCGCTGAGCAACCGTTTCGCCTACTAATCCCACGTCCTGAAATCCGAACCCGGTGAACTCATCGGCCACGAGCGCCACGTCAATATCGGAAAATTGTCGCTGTTCATTGCGGGCATATGAGCCGAACAAAATGACTTTTCGCAGCGAAATATGCTGGCTGCGAATGCTTTCGGCAAAGGCTTTGACCCGCTCTAGGGCAACTGCTTGAGTAAACATTGGCGAAGGTCGGTAACGTCTTGTAGAACAGCCTGCGTGAAAGCGGTAGTTGCCAGTTGGCGCAGGTTGGCCGTGTAGCTTTCATAACGTCCTTCCAGCTGAAAAGTATTCAATTGCTGCACGAACGTGGCTTGCGCCGGGGTCAATACCAGGTTGGTATCGGCCAGCAGCCGGGCAATGTTGTGGGTGAAGGGCGGCGTATCGCCCACATTATCCTGCACCCACAGTGCCTTAGCCAGCTTCTCAATAGTGAGGTGCGCCCAGAACAAGCACGGCACATAAGTGCCCGCCGCGAACATGGCACTGACTTCCTGCCAGTTCTGGTCGGCGGAATTCATCCAATAAGCAATGTGGTCGGCTTTGGTCACGCTGCAAGTTAAAGTAAAAAGAGGCTGAAGCTATGGGAGCTTCAGCCTCTTTTTACTTTCTGCCGCAGAGTAGGCATTACATCCGAATGGCCCCGTTCTGCATCGCAGCCAAGCAGGGTAAAGCAAGCTTACGCTGCTCGTAATTAATATATTGGCGCTTATTTGAGAATGCGGCGCGCCAGCCGGCGGGCGCGAATCTGCCGGATGCCATAGGCGACCCCGCCGGCCAGCAGCAGCGAGGCACCACCATCGAGCGGAACGGCGGCGGGGTCAGGAGCGCCGGGCAGGGGGCCACCCGTGGTGGGCTGCTGGGCCGCGGCGGGCAGACTCAGCAACACGGACAAAGCAAGCAGGCCCTTGGCGAAAAAGAGAGAAGATTTCATAAAAGAAAGTGCATTGAAGGGAAGGCCGGGCCAGCCCCACCACGGAGCCAGCCCGACGTACTTATTGAATCACGACGCGCTTGGCCAGCGTGGCCGCGCCCACCTGCAAGCGCAGGGTGTAGACGCCGGGTGTCAGGCCGGTAGCATCCACGGCTAGGCGGGTGCCGTTGGCGGCTAGGGCGGCATCTTGGCGGCGCACTACCTGGCCCAGGGTGTTGAGCAAGTCGGCGTGCAGCGCGGTGGCGGTGGCCACGGCCGGCACCAGCACCGTGAAGGCGTCGTGGGCCGGGTTGGGGTACAGCGTCACGTCAGCTGCCGCGAGGGCCGGCGCGGTGGCCAGGGCCGTGCGGGCGGCAAAGTGCAGCGTGAAGCGCCCCGTGAGCAAAGCCGTGGCTTGCGCGCTGGTCACGCTGAACGAATAAGCGGGCTGCACGCGCAGGTTCACGGTTTGGCCCGTGGCGGCGTCGGTGAGCAGGGCATCGAGGGTGGCGGGCAGGTTGTTGAGGGCCGAGGCCGCCAGCGTGTAGGTGCCGGCGGCGGGCACGCCCACGGTCAGGGGCAGTACGGTGGCGGTGGTGAAGGCCGGGCGGCCATCAATGGCCAGGGCTTCGCTGGTGGTGGCTTCGCTAGCCAGGTTCAGGCCCGAGGGATTGGGCAGCTTTTGGGCATCGTACTGGGTGTCGAAGCCGGGGCTAGCGCTGGTTTCGGCGTAGGCCGACAGCTGGTCGGCGGTGCCGTTGCTGGCGCGCAGTTCTAGCTGCACCAGGGGCCGGGTATCGGTGGTGGTGCGCTGGAAGGTGGTCGCGTCGAGTGTGGTCAGGCGCTGGCTGTTACGGAAGGTGAGCGAGCCGGTGGTCTGGCCGCTGCTCACGCGGACAAAGAAGCCCTGGGCCACGGGCAGCACGGGGTTGCCAACATTATTAATGTAGGAGCGGTAGGTGCCGATATAGGGGCCGGAGCTGGCGTACACGTACATGGCATCGTCGAGGCCGGTGCGGTCGGCGGCCGCTACCAGGTGGTAGTCGAGCGGCGCGGGGTACGGGTTGCCCACCAGCTGCCAGCCGGCAGTGGTCGCATTGGCCGAAGCGGCGGCGTTGCGGCTCAAGCTCACGGTTTGGTTGCCGGTGGTGAGCGCGCCCACAAAATCGACTACTGCCGAGCCGCTGATGTTAACGGTATACCCCTGGCCGATAGCCAGCGGCGTAGCCAGGCTGGCGGGCACAACAAAGCCTTTGTCGAATACCGGCGTGTTGTTGGTAGTCGTGACCAAGCGGCTCTGGTCGTAGCCAAATACCGTGGGGAAGGGCGTGGTGGTGCCCGGCGTGGCCGAGGCATTGTACACGCTGCCCTGGCTGATTTCGGGCGCGAAACCCGCCGTGGCTAAATCGGCTACGGTGCTGCCCGTAACCGGGGCACTATAGTGGCGGTAGCCAGCCCCGGCATTGGCCGAGGCGATGTAGCGCTGCACGGTGGCCGCGCCATTTACCGAGCCCGTGCCGGTATTATCGACCAACGCCGTACCCACGGCATCCGAGAGCAGGGTCAGCGTCTGGCCATTGGTCGTCAAGTTGCCGCTGGCGGGGGCCAGCACGCCGTGGATGCTGACGGCCCCGCTCTGGAGCGCGCCGGCCGTGTTCGCGATGTTCAGGCTCCAAAGCTGGGTGCTGCCGCTGCCGCCCAGCAGCTGGG
>CAXUKA010000049.1:0-17515 GCA_964251335.1 uncultured Hymenobacter sp. | reverse complement strand
CCGTGCTGGTGGTGCCGGCCGTGGCGCTGATGGTACCGCTGTTGCTGACGCCGGCTTTCACGTCGAGGGTGCCGCCGTTCATTGTCAGGCTAGCGCCGGAGCCGATGGTGAGGCCGTTAGCCAGGGCATTGCCGGTGGCAATAATGGGGTAAGGCGAACGGCCCGTGCCCACAATGGCATCGACCGTGCTGGTGGGCACGCCCGCTGCCCAGTTCATCGGGTTAAACCAATTGGTATCGACGCCCCCTAAAGCAGTGCCCAGCCACGAGGTGGAGGTGACGACCGGCGCTGCCATGGCAGTAAATAGGCTACTGGTATTGGTATCAATAGTAATGGCACCACCGCGCGACAGCCCCCGGCCAACCAACGTAGCGCCCTGAATCATGTTAATAGCGCCGTCTACCAGCAGATTGCCGCGCATCACGGAATTCTGGCCCAGCGTCACGAGGCCGCCAATCTGCCAGTACACGTTGGCGGGCGTAGCCCCGTTTTGGGTCAGCACCACCGAGTTGGCCGCCGTAGTCAGCGCACCCGATACCCGCAAAAAGAACTTGGCATTGGGGTCACCGCCGCCGTCCAGAATCAGGGTGCCGGCCAGCGTTGTGGCTGTGCCCACGCAGTACGAACCGGGCGTCAGCGTCACGGCCGGCGTGCCGCCGTACACGGTTAGCGGCGTCACGCACGCGATGTTCGACATCTGGCCGTAGGCCGTTTGCACGTCGGTGGCGGCCTGCGTCGAGTAGGTATCCGCGATGTGAATGTTGCCATTGACTACGCCCAGCGGAAAACCGCTGAACGCCCCCGCATTGGTCCCAATATCACCGTTGATAATGGTGGGGCCACTGTTATTAACGGCCCCCACAGCCGTAAAAAGTGAGAAGCTGGCAGCAGCCCCCAGGGCCGGGGCTACCTGCCCGAAACCGACCTGCGGCAAGGCCAAAATGGCCCCCGAGGTTAACATAAACAGGAAATATCTTTTCATAATTTGTGGGCGATGTACGTGAATCAGTTCACGTTGCAAAGCTCACGCGGCGTACCTCCAGCGTATTTACACGATTGCAGAATTTAGTTGCATCATTCACACTTTCAGGTATTATTCTCTGTTTAATGTGCAGCCTTTTAAAAGCTGATGGCGTGAGTCCCGTCACTTTTTTAAATTGATTGGACAAATGCGCCACGCTGCTATAATTGCACTTATAGGATATCTGCGTCAGGTTGAATTCGCCCGTCACAATAAGCTCTTTCACCCACTCAATCCGAATTTCGATGATGTACTGCTCGATGGTGCCACCCGTCGCCTCCGAAAACACGTTGGCGAGATAGGTATAGTCATGGCTGAGCCGGTGGCTGAGGTAGTCCGAATTTTTCATCCGAACGGCTTTGCCAGTGGCCAGCACGATATCGGCCACGGCCTGCCTGATGCTGACAATCAGCCGCGCCTTGCTCCGCTCGCGCTGACTAAAGCTATCGGCTGGCTGGTGACTCGGGGCGTGGAGCAGTAGCTCGGTGTGGACGCTACTGCTAGTTGCAGCACCTGCATCCTCGAGCCGAAGCGTGAGGGTAGTGCCTGCCGTTGAACCTGCCATGAGGCGGCAATTACTTGCCGGGATTATAACCTACAAACTCAACCATTGCCTGTCAGCCCCAGCAGGTCTGACACGGATAACTACTGTAATTAATACTAAGAATTACAATACATTAACATAACAATCTGAATCTACTATTGCAAACGGGGTTTGCTGCCTAGGGTTCGTGACTTCACTGCTGAAAAGCCATATTTTTTACTGAGTAGGCAACAGTAAGCTCAGGGCACCCTTATTGAATAGTATATTTCTCAAAATCTCCAAACGCCAAAGAGGCTGAAGCTCCTGTAGCTTCAGCCTCTTTTACTTTATGCAGCAACGGGTTCTAATTTCTAACCTGAGACACCTTGCCGTTCTGGTAGCGGTAGCGGCCAGCGGGCAGCTTAGTCAAGGTGCAGTCCCCAATTTTCGTATTGCCAATCGTTCTGACTGGGCCAAGCACCAACTCGCAGTGGCGCACGCTGAAACTGCGCTTGCAGCCAGTATACTGTTCGCCAGGGGCGATTTTGTAGCCGTGCATCGCGGCATACCCACCAAATGCTTCGTCCTCGGCGGCTAACAAGGCCCGAAAAACCAGCATTGGGGTTGCAGTAACATCGAGTACGCTCACATGGTCCCAGGCAGTGCCGCCGCCCGAACCATACGCTGCCGGCCGAAACCGCAGCACGAGTTCAGCGGCCCCGCGCCCGTCCAAATTAACCGTATCCAACTCGGTACCGCGCGATTCCATACCCCAGTTTATTTCTTCGTCGGGCAAGGCCAGGTCTATTTCCGTCCAACTAGAGTCGTGAGCGGCTGCTTGATAAAACAAGCGCGGCTTCTCAAGCCCTTCTACCAAGCGGAACCGGCCCAAACGGGTTGTGGCATAGATGTCCTTCCAGTGGCCCCAGTCGGCGTTGAGGCTATCCCATTGGGCCGTAGTCCACGGCCAGGTTGTCAGCGTATCCGGCCCGGTGCGGTCAGTTACTTCCTGCACTGGTGAGCCAGTTGCTTCGAGCACCGCGTCGGGCATCGGTGCACCCACTGGTGCTACAGGAGTAGCTTTCGGCGGCGGGCTGTCGGCCAGTCGAACAGCTTTCGCCGCGGCCACCACTTCCGCTATGGTGCGGGGTCGCTTCCGCTCACAAGCAAGCAGCGAAAGCAATACGGCCGCTCCCACAAGGAAGCGGCCGTATCGGGCAATATCAAAAAGCCACATACTAACCCTAGCTATTCGAATTACATATGAATGGCGCGGTTCTCCGTAGCGGCAAGGCACGCTTCTTTCATGGCCTCGGCGTAGGTGGGGTGCGAGTGGCTCATGCGGGCCACGTCCTCGGCGGAGGCGCGGAACTCCATGGCGGTCACGGCCTCGGCGATGAGGTCGGCGATGCGCGGCCCTATCATGTGCACACCCAGGATTTCGTCGGTGGTTTTGTCGGCCAGCACCTTCACGAAGCCGTCGGTGTCGCCGCTGGCGCGGGCGCGGCCGCTGGCTTTGAAGGGGAAGCTGCCAATTTTATAGGCTTTGCCCTGCTCCTTGAGCTGCTCCTCGGTGTAGCCCACGCCGGCCACTTCGGGCCAGGTGTACACCACGCCGGGGATGAGCAGGTAGTTGATGTGCGGCTTCTGGCCCACGATGGTTTCGGCCACGTAAACGCCCTCTTCCTCGGCCTTGTGGGCCAGCATGGCGCCCCGAATCACGTCGCCGATGGCGTAGATGCCGGGCACGTTGGTTTGCAGGTGCTCATCGACCTTGATGCGGCCGCGCTCTTCCATCTGCACGCCAGCGGCTTCGAGGTTGAGGCCGGCGGTGTAGGGCACGCGGCCCACGGCCACGAGGCAGTAGTCGCCCTCGAACTTCACCTCCTCGCCTTTCGGGTTGAGGGCGGTTACGGTCACGGTGTCGCCGTCGCGGGTGGCGCCGGTCACTTTGTGGCTCAAGAAAAACTCGATGCCGATTTTGCCCAGCACGCGCTTCAACTCCTTGCCGAGGCCGCGGTCCATGGTCGGAATGAGCGAGTCCATGAACTCCACCACCGATACTTTCGCGCCGAGGCGAGCGTACACGGAGGCCATTTCGAGGCCAATCACGCCGCCGCCAATCACAATCATGTGCTTGGGCACTTCGCGGATGTTCAGGGCCTCGGTGCTGGTGATGATGCGCTGCTTGTCCTGCGCGATGAACGGCAGCACCGTGGGCTTAGAGCCGGTGGCGATGATGACGTTTTTGGTTTCAATCTGCTGCGCCTCGCCGCCCGCGGTGGGCGCAATGCTGATATGGTTTTTATCGACAAACGAACCAACGCCGGTGAGCACGTCGATTTTGTTCTTCTTCATGAGGTAGGCAATGCCGTCCACGTTGGCCTTCACCACGCCGGCCTTGCGGTCAATCATGCGGTTCATGTCCACCGTCAGGTTTTCCAGCCCAATGCCGTGCTCTTCGAATACCGAGTGGGCATTATGGTAGTGCTCGCTCGAGTCGAGCAGGGCCTTGCTGGGGATGCAGCCCACGTTGAGGCAGGTGCCGCCAAGCGTGGGGTATTTCTCGATAAGGGCGGTTTTGAGGCCCAACTGGGCGCAACGGATGGCGGCTACATATCCGCCAGGGCCCGAGCCGATGACGGTGACATCGTATTGATTCATAATCGCAAAAAACGGGTGGGGCCAGCCATCCGGCCAGCCCGGCAAAGATACGCGGGCGCAACGGGCGAATTACTCGCCTGCTACGCCCGCATTCTTAACAATTAACCCGCCGGAAATGTGCCGCCTTGGCGGGTGACTCCACCCCCAGCCCCTCCCCTCCGGGAGAGGGGCTGGGGGTAGGGTACTACGTTCGACGAGCCTACGCAGGCAACGCCTCTTGGCTCTTAGCCAGCGCCGCGCCAAGGCCCAGCACCAGCGCATCCTCACCCGCCCCGATGAACGACGTGTTCGTGTGCGTTTTCTCGCTGATGGTTTTGCGCAAGTAATATGTGATGTACGTGGCCGCCACCGCGCCTAGCGCACCCACCAGCGCACCACTTAAGGCGCTACCACCCTTGGTTTTATATACCGTAGCGCCCACCAGCGCCCCTGAGGCCGCCCGCGCCCCCAGTTGTTGCGGTACAATGCGGTTGGGCGAACTCGGGAGCTTGTCGCCTATAAACTCGCCGGCAATGAGAAATTTCAAAGCGGTAGCCGCACCGGGCTTGGCCAGAAAGCGTAGTGGCGAGCCCGCCAGAGCCGGAGTCAGCGCCTGCTGCGAAAGGTATTGACTTAGAAAAGCCGGGCCAGAGGTAGCGCGCGAGCCCGCCAGGGCGGCGAAGCCCAGCGCGGGCCAGAAGGCCGCGCCGCGTGGCTTGGAAGGAGAAGATTTCATTAGGAGAAATGTCAGTTGAAGATTTGACTGCACTACGCAAAATCGCCGTCGCCTGACTAACTGCTTCCTCCTAAACGCACAAAAGCTCACCCGAAGCCGGGTGAGCTTTTGAACGGAAAAGTCGGGTCGCCGCCGACTAGTTCATCGTTGCCACGTGCGAGCGCAGAACCTCCCGGGCAATGGCCAGGTTGGTTTCGCGAGAGTTCACTACCAGGTAGATGAACTTGTTGCCCGCCGGGTTTAGCTTGATAAGGTGCAGCTGCGTGGTGAGGCTAATAAGGATGTCCTCGATAGTTTCGTTGGTGAGCTTGAGGGCGCTCATGGCCTTTTGCTTTTGCTTTACAACTTCGGTGTTGTAAGCGGCCGCCGTTTCGGGGTTGATGTTGGGCGAGTTGGTGTGCGAAGCCAGGGCCATGCCCGAGGTCACGTCTACTACAGCCACAGCCATCAGGCCCGGCAGGTCGGTAATGATAGCGTCGACGGTTTGACCAGCGGGATTGTTCTTAGAGTATGCCATTTTGGGTAACGTAGTTGAAGATAATGAATTGATGGAAGTTGAATCGATGAAAATTGAATCGTCTGAAGCTGGTGAGTCAGGTGTGCTTGCAATGGCCGCGGCTTGCAACAGGGCATCTTCCTGTAGCTTCTTGGCCACAAGCTTGCGATAAGTCCGTGCTTTCACGCTAGGCGGCGCTTGGTAGTATTGAGCTAGGGAATGGGAAGGTGTCTGTCCTCGCAAACGCAGCGCAACAATCGCATTTGAATGGCATCTAAACGAATCGTTCTGACGCGATTGCTGCGCTGCACTCGCAATGACAGCTTACCCTTCCCTACTTTTTCCTTAGAAGAATAGCCAGTGCTTGCGCTTGCCTTCTTTAGGCTGGAGCACTACTGGAGCAGTCGTGTTGCTGGCGGCACTCATTTCCTGCTCGGTGTAGCCACCGTAGCCGTATTGCAGGGTCGACTGGCTGCCGGCGGGCACGCGCAGGCTGTAGTTGCCATTAGCGTCGGTGCTGGTGCCGTAGGCAGTGCCTTTTTGCATCACGGTAGCGCCGGCCAGCGGCAGGCCTTTTTCGTTCAGAATGCGGCCGTGCAGCACTATGGTGCGGGCTTTGTTTGCTTCAGCCATTTCGACGGCTGCAGCAAGGGGAGCCGCAGCTTCGGCAGCCGACGACAGGCTAGCTGCCGAGGCCGATACGCTAGTGGCGGGCAGCTTAACAGCAGGCAGCTTGCTGGCGGGCAGGCGGTTGGCAGCCATCGAAGCGCCAGCCAGCGTCAGGCCAATCAGGCCAAAGCTCATGGCGCGGCGGCGGAAGCGCTGCGGCTGCTGGCGGATGAACTGCAACTGTTTGCCAACCCAGCTCGGAGCCATCGTGGTGTCCTCATCGGCTTGCAGGTGGTGCCAGCGGGTTACTACCGAATGGGCCTCACCAGCATCGCGGCGCAGGTAATCTTCTACGGCTTGGGCCGAAGAGCGAGCCAAATCGCCGCGCAGATACGCATCGCGATATACTGGAAGCAATTCGCCGGTTTCGGCGTCGAAGGGAGTAGCAGTCAGTTTCATGAGTTTGGGTAAAAAAGAAGGTGGAAATGGGATATGAGTAAATTGAATAAGTAATTGTAACGGTTAACTTAAAATCTATTAATAACTCTTAATAAGCAAGTTGATTGACTGATGTACCAGTTCGCGAGCCAAGGCCAGATTGGTATCGCGGGCATCGACGACCAAGTAGAGGAACTGCCGGCCGTCGGGCTGCAAGCGGAGCAAGTGGAGCTGCGAGAGCAGGGTAGTCAGTACTTCGGTAGGTTGCTCGTCGGCTTGGCCCTGGGCGGCTTGGCTGGCTTGCAGCTGCTGCACCATGGCCGCCCAAAACGGAGCAGCGCTACTTGGCTTTAGGTGCGGCTGGCTGGTGTAGCTGGCCAGCACCTGCCCCGAGTCTACAGCCACTACCACCGCCATGAGGAGCTCGGGTAGTTCGGCCAGCAGGTGCTGCAAGGCTGCTTCGGCGGTAGTAGCGCCTGTGGCTGCCACAATGCGGTGCAGTGGCTGTCGCCCCAGGCCGGGCAGATGGCGAAGAAACGGAAGATTCATACTAGCCGGGTCAGTAGGTTCCCGGTGGGCTTGGCAAATTACAAGGTAAAATTAAGAGAAAAATCGCCATTGCCAAGCGACATTATTTTCTTTTTATAATACAATTTAGTGTTTTTGTCAATTAGCTCATATACAGCAGTCAAACACTCTTGAGGGGCACTGCTTATCTAGCCTTTTGACGATGACAAAGCTCCGAGCATAACCGGTTTTATAAAATGACGCATATCATTTTCAGTCATGATTATGCTTAAAAGAGCTTAAATGACCTAAACTTTATTTCACGGTAAAATCCATTATCAAAAAGCATATATGCCACTACGCCCCGTTTGCGTACCAGCCAAGCGGCTAGCCAGCAAACGGGGCGTACTCAGCCACTGCACCAAGGCAGTTGGCTCCTAGTCGTACATGGTCGAGATTTCAAGCAGTCGTGAGGGCTTTAGAATCGTAATCTGGCTGCCACGGGTGGCAATGATGCCCATGTCCTTTAGTTCGGAAAGAAGTCGGCTCACGGTTTCTTTGGCTGTGCCAACCAAGGCCGCAAGGTCTTCGCGCCCCAGCGCAATGCGGAAGGGCAGTTCCTCGCCCTCCTGCCGGAAGGTCTGCATAACGAACAGCAGGGCACCAGCCAGGCGCTCCCGCACAGGCTTATAGGCCAGATGCAGCATCTTCTCTTCGGCCTGGCCCAGCGAGCGGGCTAGCAACTGCATCAGCGCCGTTGAGAACTGGGTATTGGCCTGTACTAGCCGTAGGAAATCGGGACGGGGCACGAAGCACACCACACTGTCTTCGAGCGCCACCGCCGACGAGGTGTAGCGCGTGCCCGCCAGTAGCGCCCGGTAGCCCAGCACATCGCCCTCCCGAAAGAGGCTTACTATCTGCTCCTTGTTGTCGCCGCCCGCTTTGGACAACTTAATTTTCCCTTGGTACACACAGTAAAAACCCAGCGCCTGGCTGCCTTCCTGGTAAATTACTTGCCCTTTTTGATAGTGTTGCGTCGACTTATTGGCAGTGACGAATTCCAGTTCTTCCATAGCGCAGCACCCCATCAGCGGATTTTTCCGATGGGGGCAGGTCTGGCAATTAGGATTAGTAAAACGTAGCATGTAATAGTTTGGAAGGATATAACGGACGTCTCAAAATTAGTGACTTAATAAAAAAATCCAGATGAAAAAGTTCCAGCGCTAGTGAAATAATACAAGCGTTTACTACTGATAATCAGTAATAAAAGTGCTTAAAAACAAAAAAGGCCAATTCTTTTTATAAGAATTGGCCTTTGAAAAATTATATCTATTCTTTTATACGCCTAACAGCAATCGGGTCGGGTCTTCAAGCAACTCCTTGACACGCACCAAGAAAGACACTGATTCGCGGCCGTCGATGATGCGGTGGTCGTAGCTCAGAGCCAGGTACATCATGGGGCGAATTACGACCTGACCATTCTCGGCCACCGGCCGCTGAATGATGTTGTGCATGCCCAGTATGGCCGACTGTGGCGCGTTGATAATCGGGGTGCTCATCATCGAGCCGAAGATGCCGCCGTTGGTAATGGTGAACGTGCCACCCGTCATCTGCTCGATGGTGAGCTTGTTGTCGCGGGCCAGGCCAGCGAGGCGCACCACTTCCTTCTCTACCCCGTCGAAGCTCAGCTTCTCGGCATTGCGAATCACGGGTACTACGAGTCCTTTAGGAGCCGATACGGCAATGCTGATGTCGCAGAAGTCGCTGTACACGATGCTGTCGCCATCGATGTAGGCGTTCACGGCGGGCCACTCTTTCAAGGCTACGCATACGGCCTTGGTGAAGAACGACATGAAGCCCAGGCCCACGCCGTTTTTCTCCTTGAATTTGTCTTTGAACTTGTTGCGCAGGTCCATGATGGGCTGCATGTTCACCTCGTTGAAAGTGGTGAGCATGGCCGTCTCGTTTTTCACCGATACCAGGCGGCGAGCCACAGTCTTGCGCAGGTTGCTCATGCGCTCGCGGCGCTGGCCACGCTCGCCAGCCGGGGCGGCGGGAGCAGCAGCCGGTGCGGTCGAAGCAGCAGGAGCGGCGACAGGAGCGGCAGGCTTAGCCTGGGCATTCTGAGCATCTTCTTTGGTGATGCGACCATCACGGCCCGTACCATTCACATCAGAAGCATTAATGCCTTTTTCACCGAGGATTTTGCCGGCAGCTGGCGAGGGCACGCCGGTAGCATAAGTACTAGCACTGCTGCTCGCCAGTTGCGCCGCTGCAGGGGCTGGAGCAGAAGCGGCAGGCGCGTTAGCTGCGGGGGCCGCTGCCGGTGCACCACTACCGCCTTCAATGCGGGCGATAGTCGCACCGATGCTAATGGTTTCGCCTTCCTGCACGGCGTGGCGCAGGATGCCGCTGCCCTCGGCAGGCAGTTCAAAGGTGGCCTTGTCCGATTCCAGCTCAGCAATCACTTCGTCGCGGCTCACTTGCGCGCCGTCAGGCTTCAGCCACTTGGCCACCGTCACTTCGGTGATGGACTCGCCCACGGCGGGGATTTTCATTTCTACCGTGGCAGCAGTAGGAGTTGCAGCTGGAGCACCGGGCGTAGCCGGGTCGCTGGCGGGGCGGTCGGCGGGCTGGCCGCCGTAGCCAGCCTGGTCGCTGGCGGTGGGGTTTTCTTCGCCTTTATTGAGGGCATCGCCAGTGGCGGGGGCCGCCTGGCCATTGCTGGCAGGCGCACCCGCGCCATCGAGCTCGGCGATGACCGTGCCGATGCCAATCGTTTCGCCTTCGGCCACACGAATTTTGAGAGTGCCATCGGCTTCGGCGGGCAGCTCGAAAGTGGCTTTATCCGATTCGAGCTCGGCGATTACTTCGTCGCGCTTCACGGCCGCGCCATCGGCTTTGAGCCACTTGGCGATGGTGACTTCGGTGATGGATTCGCCGACGGCGGGTATTTTGATTTCGGTGGGCATGGTAGGCGGGTGGTAGGGAAAGCGTATTTAAGGTTAAATCAAAAAGGCTTGAGCCAAGGGCCGCAGCTTGGTGCGAAAGCGGTGGGCCATCGCTAGTAGGTCGGCCGAGGTGAAGCTAGGTGCGTCGTCGGTTTCGTAGCGCAACTCTACCGCAAACTCGTTGAGGGTAGCTGCATCGGCGAGGTCGTGTGCGGTAAATGGTACGTTACCTAGCTGTTGCAGCGGCAAAATCAGCTTAACTAAATCGTGCGTAAATACTACGGGTAAGCCAAAAACAACTAGCACAGCTTTGAGATATTTCTCAGTGGCCTGCTGACAATGGAAGCCGGTAGTTTCGTAAAGAGTCGAGCCTTCTTTAGCCAACAGTTCGGCTGCCGCCATATCACGGTCAGCCGTTACAAGCGATATGCTTACGCGCTTTTGGTCAGGCGTTGGAGCTGGCATACAACAAGCGGCCTTGCTCAACCGCGATAGTTTCTACTGAATAAGAAATACCAGCCGCTCGCTCCATCTCGGCGGGGGTACGAATCAAAATGTCCATCGGCGGCACATCCGAATACCATAATAGTGTGCGAATGGCAATCGCTCGCTCGGCCCGCTTCGCCTCCGCTTTTTCTTTGATAATGAGCAAATCCAGGTCGCTATGTTCCGTCGGCTCGCCGTAGGCATACGAGCCAAACAAGATAATCTTGTCCGGCGCGTAGCCCTCAACGATTCGGCGCACTACAGCCTGAATTTGCTCTTCGGTTATCACGATTAATTAGTCCTGCTTTTTAGCGATTTCAGCCGTTTCCTCAATCTGCTCGTCGGCCACGTTCTCGCGGCGCTCGCCGAAGGCGCGGGCCACGATTTCCTTTTGCTCTTTTACGTGCACTTTGTTGTAGCCGGTAGCAGGCGAGGCCGAGGGCTTGCGGGCCACCACGTCTTCGAGTTCGCGGCGCATGAAGCGGACCATGTAGTTCCAGTAGCCCATGTTTTCGGGCTCTTCCTGCACCCAGTAGATTTTCGCGCCGGGGTATTTGGCCAGCTCTACGTCGAGCTGCTTTTTGGGGAAGGGGTGCAGCTGCTCAAGGCGCACGATAGCCACGTCTTTGCGGTCGGATTTCTGCTGTTCTTCGAGTAGGTCGTAGTAGACCTTGCCCGAGCACAGCAGCACTTTTTCCACTTGCTCAGCCTCAGCGAAATTATCGCCCAGCACTTCCTGGAAGCGGCCGCTCGTGAAGTCTTCCACCGGCGACACGCACAGCGGGTTGCGCAGCATCGACTTGGGCGACATCACGACCAGCGGCTTGCGGAAGCTCCAGGTGAGCTGGCGGCGCAGAGCGTGGAAGAAGTTGGCCGGCGTGGTGATGTTGGCGACGATGATGTTGTTTTCGGCGGCCAGTTGCAGGAAGCGCTCGGGGCGGGCGTTGGAGTGCTCGGGGCCCTGGCCTTCGTAGCCGTGGGGCAGCTGCATCACGATGCCATTCATGCGCTGCCACTTGCTTTCGCTGCTCACGATGAACTGGTCAATCATGGTCTGCGCGCCGTTGGCAAAGTCGCCGAACTGGGCTTCCCAGATTACCAGCGCTGTGGGGTTGGCCATGGCGTAGCCAAACTCGAAGCCCAGCACCGCATACTCACTCAGCAGTGAGTTGTAGATGCTCAGCTGCTGGTGCTCGCCTTCCATGTGGTTCAGCGAGTTATACGGAGCCGACGTTTCGGCATCGTGCAACACCGCGTGGCGGTGCGAGAACGTGCCGCGCTGCACATCCTGGCCGCTGACGCGCACGATGTGGTTTTCGCCCAGCAGCGAGCCGTAGGCCAGCAGCTCACCCGCCGCCCAGTTGAGGGTGCGGGTTTCGTAGAACATTTTACGGCGCTCTTTCAGCAGATTATCAATCTGCTTGATGGGCCGGAAATTCTCGGGGATTGTGGTCAGCGACTTGGCCACGCGTTCCACTACTTCTTCGCTGATACCGGTTTCCGGCGACTCGTCGAAGTCTTCGTTGGTGCTGCGGCGCAGGGTGCGCCACTCGTTTTCGAGCGCCTGGTACTTATAAGGAAGCGGCTGCTGCTTCACCTGGTCGAGGCGGGCTTGCAGCATGTCGCGGAACTCCTTGTCCATCTGGTTGGCCAGCTCGGCATCTACGTCGCCGCGCTTTACCAGCGTGGCGTTGTACACCTCACGCGGGTTGGGATGCTTCGAGATGACATTGTAGAGCGTGGGCTGGGTGAACTTGGGCTCGTCCGACTCGTTGTGGCCGTGGCGGCGGTAGCACACCATATCAATGAAGATATCGGCGTGGAACTGCTGCCGATACTCGGTAGCCAAACGCACGGCAAACACTACCGCCTCGGGGTCGTCGCCGTTGACGTGAATCACGGGCGCGTCAATAATCTTGGCGAGGTCGGTCGAGTAAATAGACGAACGAGCATCCTCAAAGTCAGTGGTAAAACCAACCTGGTTGTTAATCACGAAGTGAATCGTGCCACCCGTTTTGTAGCCTTCCAACTGCGACATCTGCGTCAGCTCGTAGCCGATGCCCTGGCCGGCCAAAGCGGCGTCGCCGTGGATGAGGATGGGCAAAATCTGGTGGTAATCACCATCATACTGGTGCTCGATTTTGGCCCGCACGAAGCCTTCCACTACCGGGTTCACCGCCTCCAGGTGCGAGGGGTTAGGCGCCAGTTTCAGGTTGACTTTTTCGCCGTTGGTGGTGGTCACTTCCGACGAGTAGCCCATGTGATACTTCACGTCGCCGTCGCCCATGGTGAGGTCGGGCGTAGCGGTACCTTCAAACTCGCTGAAAATCTGCTCATAGGTCTTGCCCATGATGTTGGCCAGCACGTTGAGGCGGCCGCGGTGGGCCATACCAATCATCACTTCCTTCACACCCAATTCGGCGCCCCGGTTGATGATGGCATCGAGCGCCGGGATGGCCGTTTCGCCGCCTTCCAACGAGAAGCGCTTCTGACCCAGGAATTTAGTATGTAGGAAGTTTTCAAAGACCACCGCCTCATTCAACTTCTTGAGGATGCGCTTCTTATACTCTACGTCGGGGTTGAAGGCCAGCGCGCCGTGCTCGGCTTTCTGCTGAAACCAATCCAGAATCTGGGGGTCGCGGATGTAGGTAAACTCGAAGCCTACGGTGCCTGCATAGATGCTAGTGAGGGCCGCCTCAATGTCGCGGAGCGTAGCGCTCTGGCCCAGACCCAACGATTCGCCCTGGCGGAATTTCGTGTCCAGGTCGCTGTCGCTCAGGCCGAAATCGGCGAGACTTAGGCGCTCTTTGCGGTCTTTGCGCTCGCGCACGGGGTTGGTTTTGGCGCGGAGGTGGCCGCGGCTGCGGTAGGCATGAATAAGGTTGCGCACGGCCGTTTCCTTATCGCTAGCCACTTCGCCTTTGGCGATGGGGCCGGCGTCGTTGGTTGAGGCGGCGGTGTTAAGTACGCCATAGCCATCGGGCTGGGGCACGGGGCCGGGAGATGTGCCAGCCTTGGCGGCGGGGGCACCGTTGCCATTTTTGGTGCCTTCGGTGCCGGGTACTACGGGCGCACCCTCGGGAAATTGCTGTGAGAAGTCGTAGCCCTCAAAGAACTTACGCCAGCCAAAATCGACCGATTCGGGATTTTGCTGGTACGCTTCGTAAAGCGTTTCGATGGCCGCCACATCAGCGTTGGCGATATAGGAGTAAGTATCCATAAGGAGTGGGAATTGAAAAGGCTACGAGAAGCAATACAAAAGTAAACTACCTGATTCTAACCTAAAAACCTGTATGCGGTTCTACGAATTAGACTGTAAATCACAACAATATATAACATTGTTGCTGGTTGTTACTTTAAAAAGTTTACCAAGCTAGCGTAAAAAGCTGAATTTACCCATAGGCTTTTGCGCAGAAAAGCCCACCATGTAGCTTAAACGCAACACGATGGGCTAGCGGGCGAAACGTGCTATTTACTTGGTGGCTGCCATCTTGTAGATACGGAACGGCTCGTGAGCAGGGGCTACGCCTTTGTTCCAGTTGGGCGTTTTATCCAGCTCCGATACTGTGAAGTAGAGGCTTTTGCCATCAGGGTCCCAGGCAAAGGTATCGGGCCATTCGAGGCGGACTTCCTTTACCAGCGTCTCGAGCTTGCCATCGGGCGAGCGGCGCAAAATTTCGCCGTTTTCGAAGCCCGTGAGGTAGAGGTTGTTTTTGCTGTCGATTTCCATGCCGTCGCAGGCGGGGGCGTCGGCCAGCTTTTCGGGGGCGGCATTGACCTGGGCCGCACTCAGCGCTGGGTTGCGAAGCACCGCGGTTTTGATGCGGTAGAGCGAGTGACCAGATAAAGCGCGATAGTAGAGATACTGGTTATCAGTGCTCAACGCTATACCATCGGCTTTAAAGGAACCGGGCTTGCCGTCGGGCTGGTAAAGAGCGTGGCCCTGCGCTTTAGTGATGAAACCGGGGGTGGGCAGCGTAGAGGGCTGCTGCTTGAGCAGGCCACGGGTCTGGCCAGTTTTTAGGTCCACCACTACCAGCGAGCCGGTGCCCGACTCGGTCATATAAGCGTAGTTGTTTTGCAGGTCGATACGCACGTCGTTGAGGTACGACTTGCGCGGCGCAGCGCTCTCGGGGATGGCAATGGTGCGCACTACCGTGCTGGTAGCCGGGTCGGTTTCGACTAGTTTGGGGCCGCCAGGCACCGTGTATTTGAGGCCGGGCGAGGCAGGGTCAACTATCCAGAGGTGGCCTTTGCTATCGACGTAGCCAGCTTGCGGGCATATCCAGTGCTTTTGGGGCTCGTTGCGGAGCGAGTCGTTCCACATGCACCAATTGGCATCGGGATAAGGTGCGAGAGTGTTTTTGGAGGTTACCAGCGCTACGGGGGTGGTGGGGTTGTAGTCCCAACGCGGTAGGAAGGCGAAGATTTTGCCGCCCGGTGCCACGGCCACGCCAGTTATCTGCGGGGCGTTGATTTCGGCCACAATGGTGAGCGGCGAATTGGCGGGCGCGGGGGCTGGCACGTGCGCGGCCGTCGAATCGGCAGGCATCGTGCCTCTGGCTTGGTTGGTAGCGGCGTCGTTGCCATTGCACGCGCCCAACGAGAGGCCAGCGGCGGCCACGGCGACAGGAGCTATCCAGTGTTTAGAAGAGAAACGGGACATTGGAAGTATAAGCGGATGAAACAAAAAACCCCGGCTCCTGCGGAGCCGGGGTTTGGCATACGGACAGCGTGGGGTAGCTGTTCGGTGGAGGTTAGCGGCTCGCCATTGGGCAACGCCAAGCGGAGTGCTACCCTCTCTTTACAAGTAAGTGAGCACCGCCAACTGCTCAGCGGCCGCCTCAGCCGACTGCGGCTGGCTGGTAGCATCGTACAGCAAGCTCAACGGCTGGAATGGATTACGCAGAATCATTTCCTCTGTTAGCTTCCAACGCCCCCACAAGCCAGTGAGAACGTGCCCGTAGGCGAGGTTTTCCCAAGGGTTGAAGATGGTGGCCGTTACGTCATCGACCAGCGCGTCGAGCACCAGCTCGGTGCCGGGCGGGTCGAGGGGACCGGGGCGGCGGGGGTAGATGTCGGGAATGGCCGCCAGCAAGTACGCCGCATAATAGGTGCGCGCCTTAAATTCAGCTACTTGCGCGGGGTGTAGCGGGCGCTGGGCATCGGCATACACTTGGCGCATGGCTTGGCTGATAAAGCCGATGTCGACTAGCGAAGCCACTACCACAGCACTACCCATTTTGATACTGAATACCAGCGTATTCAAATCGTCATCATACTCAAAAACCGGCGCATCGTAGTGCTCATCGGCTTCGAGCACGAACACCGAGCCGGGTATAAAATCGGCGTAGTCGGTGGGCACGCGCAAGCCTTGCAACAGCTGAAAAAACGGCCGAAACCGCTGGAGCAGCTGTGCATTTTCGGCCAGCGGGTACTGCGGCTTGATGAGCGGCTGCTGCTGCTGGAGAAGCTCGGTGACGAAGATGCCGTAGAACATTTTGGCCACCCACTGCCAGAGGCGGGCGGGCGGCAGGGCACGCAGAGCAGAGGGGCCGGCTAGGGTGGCTTGCTGCACCTCGTCTTCCAGCGCTTGCAGGCGGGGGCGCAGCGCGGAGGCCAGTGGCAGGCGCAAGTCGGCGTAAGTGGTTTGGCTTTGGTCGAGCAGGTAGACGGGGCGCTCGGCCAAACCATAGGCGGCTTGCAGCCACTCGGCAAAGACGGAAATGGTATCGTCGGGGCCGACGGGCTGGCCGGTGAGAAAGCAGCGGCCGGGGCCAAACTGCATGCCCTCGAAAGGGTCGTAAAGGGTAATCATGGGCGATGCGGAATGCGGCGCAAAGGTCGGGGCAAAAAAATAGCGCGGACTCTTACGAGTCCGCGCCGGGTGTTTTTACAGTTGCCATGCTGAACGCTGTGAAGCATCTTGCGTGGTGCAGCAATCTCCAACTTCAGAGTTTAGCTACTAGAGCAAGATGCTTCACGGCGTTCAGCATGAGGACCGTACATCATCGCTAGCGCGACAGAAGATTACTAGCTTTAATGAGCAGGCGGCTCAGCTTGTGCAGCGAGTCGGAGTAGCCGTTGGCCGACTCCTCGCTTACTTTTTGCGTTTCGGCACCGAGTCTGGCCAGGATTTCGGCTATCTCGTGGGCCTGAGCATCGGACGATTCGAGGCGCTCGCGTAGCAGCTTGATTTCTTGGGCAATTTTGGCCAGACCGGGGCGGTCGCTGGCTTCGAGCACCATTTCCCAGCGCTCTAGCTCGCGCAGGCCGCTGGCCCCGTCGGAGTTGGGCAGACCTTCGCCGAGCAAGGCAAGCGTATCGGTGAGTAGGGCCGTGCTTTGCTCGTCGCTGATGTGCAGCGGCTCGGTGTGGGCGGGGGGCGTGTGCGGAGTGGAGGCGGTAGAATCCATAGGGAAAGGAAAGCGAATCGAGGTGTAACCCGTCTATACTTGCGCCGGGCAAAAAAGTTGGTAGCGGGATAGTTACCCACGGCGCTTGGCTGCGCAACAATTGCCTTTGCAACGATAGGTTACCTTTTGCAAGCCTGCTTATTAAGCGGCACAAGTTCACCTTTTTTTCTCCTCTTTCTTATGACCACTTCCCTGAAAACTCTGCTAGCCGCCGCTGCCCTTAGCCTCAGCCTGGGTGCCTGCTCGACCGACACCACCAAAACCACCGCCGCCGACGGCACTACCACCACAACCACCGAAGTAAGCACCACCACGCCTGACACCGACTCGGCCAAAGCCAAAATGGATGCCGCTGGCGACAAAATGGAAGCTAAAATGGATGCCGCCGGCAACAAAATCGACAACGCCATGGACAAGGCCGGCGACAAAATGGATGCCGCCGCCGAAAAGGCCAAAGCCAATGCCAACGAAGCTAGTGCCAAAATGGACGCCAAGCTTGATGCTGCTGGCCACAAGATGGATGCCCTGGGCGACGCCGCTGCCAAGTCGGCCCGCGAAACCAAGGCAAACATGAAAGCTGCTGCCAAGCAGTAAGGCCAAAGCGCGTAGCTGGCGCGATTGCCTAGAGAACGTTGGGCTGCTTGTGCAGCTCAACGTTCTTTTTTTGTCGGGCCGTGTGCAATCGGCTG
>CAXUKA010000048.1:0-25232 GCA_964251335.1 uncultured Hymenobacter sp. | reverse complement strand
TGGGTACCGCCGTCCACTAGGGGGCTTCGGCGTCCATTGCGATGCTGTAGATGCTCATGACGGCCTCAATGGAGGTGGGCAACTCACGCAGTAGCTGCCCCATGGGGCTAAAGTGCCGCACGACGGAGTCCTGAAACGCGCAGCGTAAACTGTCCCCATTCGGTAAAAAAGCGACCTTTTCCCCTGCTTGATGAGGTAGTAACGGCGCGCGGTATTTAGCTTGGTTATAGGCCTGCTCGCTCACTTCCCAGCCGCGGATGAGGTCGTGTTGGACGAACGCCTCGTCTTGGCCCGCATAGCCGGTGCGATTTACGCGGTAAAAGAGGTGCTCCTCAGCTACTACTAAGTCATACGCCCGGTCATGGGCGGCTAATCTCCGCATACGCCAAATCTACAACGTCAGGCACCTGACTTTTAGCAACGGCGCCTCAGCTTGTCACATTACTCAAACCAACATTCTTAAAATGGCTATAGTCCCTACTTTCGCGAACCACTCCATCTCTGCTTTACACCATCGCCTGTGCATTGCTCGCCAAGACAAGTTTGGTCTCACTAGTAAGCTGCCGTAAGGTGTACGATAGTAAGAAAATGCTTTTTGCTACTGCCCACTGGCTCTCGATTTAGCGAAGCATACAGGCGATGAAGCAGCACGCGTGAACGAGGTATGCGGCCCTGCAAGAGGCGCTTGCCAGCAGCAATGAACAGCGCCAAATGGTAGCTCTGCATTATTTGCGTTTTGAGATTAGTTTTCCCTGACTACTGCTAGTCGAAATGGATGAGCAGAGAGTAGGCTCCTCTCTGCTCGTTGCAGCACTAGTCGGCAACAGTTGCGGGGCTGTGACTGCTGCCGACCTCAACGTAGGTGTTTGCGCGATTATCTCGCTATGAGTAATGGGCGCGTGGTGCCATTCTTGGTTAGCCGCACTAGGTAAAGCCCATTGGCTAGAGTTCGTACGTCTACTTGACAAGCACCCGCAGACGTAGGATGCACCAGCTCCTGCCTGACAACCTGGCCTAAGCTATTGACTAGCTGCACCTCCTGCGGCGTGTTGAGCTGCGTTAAGGTAATTTGTTCGGCGGCTGGATTGGGATAGACGGACCATAGCTGGTTGCTGGGTGTTTCCACCCCAGGAGTAGTTGCTAGTAGCGCGCCGTTTATAACAACCGTAAAATCCCGTAGCTGGTCGTAATCTTCATCCCGGGTCTGCGGGTCAGGCACTACCCAGGGCGTGAGGAAGTCATCGTTTCGTTGGGCATGCCAGAACAAGCGCAGACGCAGCGGTCGGTTACGTACCGCCGTTAAGGGTATCGTAAAGGTGCCCACCTTGGGAAAGGTCGTGGAAGCCCCGGTAGACGTGAAGATGCGCTCCGTAGCGTCGAAGTAGCCGTCGTTATTGGCATCGAGCCACAGATACACTTGATGGTACGACACCCGCGCGGTGCGCATGACAGAAATAGGGTAGCTCGCGCCGGCTACCAGTTGCAGGGCCGGCTGCTGGCAGCTTTCATCCCGGTAACCGGGTAGATTAATGCCACCCTGATAAACCAGCGTAGCCAGTTGCGCTTGGGCAATGCCGTAGGTGCAGCACAACTGGCTGCTCGCTAACGGTACCTGCATCGGGCGCGGTCCCCGCGCCGTATCCGTTACGGTAACGTAGGCGGCGCGCGTAGCGGTATGCGTACCGTAGGCGTTACTGGTTTGGAGCGAAACAGTATAGCTGCCTGTCCCTGGGTAGCGATGCGTAGGATGCTGGACGCTAGAACTGCTGCCATCGCCAAAGGTCCAGTGCCAGGTTGTGGGACTTGCCCACGTGGTATCGCGGAACTGCACCTGCCCACTACAGGATAGGGGTAGATCCGCCGTGAAGCCACTGACTGGCGCGGCCTGCTCCGGTAACACCACCATCGTGTAATCTTCCGTAGCGGCCAGATAAGAGGCGGGTAGGCAGCCATTGTTGTAAAACGTGCCGCTGAGCAGGTAGATAACCAGGCGCATGCGGGTAGCGCCTACTTTCGCCTGATGAGGTACCCGAAAGGTGCCCAGGTGCGGGCTGTAGCCACTGTATTGCCCCAGCTGCTCGGAGGGACTAAAATAGCCATCCTGGTTGAAGTCCACCCACGCCGTGCTCAGTACCCAGGGCCGCGTGCCACCGCTCGTAAAGGGCTGCGACTCAGTCCGGAGTTGCAGTGTTTGGCCTTGTCGAACGGTGGCCACGTACTGCGTGAAGTCCCGGTACCCTACTCCCGGTCCACGCACTTCCTGGTTATCAACGTCCGCGACTTTGACGCGCGTGAAGTAGAGGGGCGAACTGGTATTGCCGCCCCAGCCGCCCGCCGTGCAATACGTGGGGCAGGTGGTCGCGACGGCGACAACTTGCTCAACGGAGTCGGCTTGGGTAGGACTATACGCCACTAACCGCAGTCGATAGCTGCCGGGAGTGGCATAGGTATGCACGGGGGGCACAGTAGCGAGCGAGGTCGTGCCATCGCCAAAATCCCACCGGTAGCGAACGCTGCCAATGCTGGTGTTAGTTGCTGTTACCTGGACTGGGCCGCACACATGTGTGTAGGCAAGTTGGAAGGCGGCGCGTGGCGCCAGGGTATTCGGCAACAGGCTAACCGAGTAATCGGCCACCTGGCCCCACTGTGGCGGCGCACAGGGCCCAACCGCTGGGCTGCCGGCATAGTCGGCACAGATACGCAGCCGCAACGCCTTGTTATATACCACACTGGCAGTTAAAGAGCTTATGCGCAAAACAATGGCTGGATTCTTAACCCCCAGACCTTGATATAGCAGTTCCGTAGCTGGCGTAAATTGGCCGTCATCGTTGAGGTCTAGGTACACCCGCACGTCGTGCGTGCCCTGCCCGCTGGTGGTTAGGCGCAAGGTATCCGGCCAGTCGGCGCGCAACGTGGCCCGCTGGGCGCAACTAGCATCCTGGTACCCGGCAGCGCCGCCTCCCGGTCGGTGGTCTATGCCCACCAACCGCACCCGGTCTAGACCATACTGACAGCAGTAAGCTTGGGTAGCCGGCTGGCAGAGAGCCACTTTTGGACCATCTGTTCTAACGAGGATAAACGCCGGCTTGCGGAGTGAATCGCACCCACTGGCATTGCACACGCGCAAGCGCACGGGGTAAGTTCCGGCGACGGCATAGGCGTGGGTTGGGTGCTGCTGGGTGCTGGTGGTGCCATCGCCAAAATCCCAGCGCCAGGTCAGCGGCGCGTTGCGCGAGTGGTCCCGTAGCTGAATGGCCGCCCCGCAGGTGACCGAATCCACGGCGCTAAAGGCGGCTTGCGGTGCTGGTGGGGCGGCGGCTGTAATTACTACTCGGTAGTCTTCTGTTTGTGAATACTGGGGCGTTGTGCAGGGACCGGGAACGGGCGCGTAACTGTTATCGGCCGCGATACGCAACCGCAGGCTGGCCCCCGCCGCGATGGTAGTAGGCACGGTGAAACTGCTAGTATGCTGGCGGCCTAAGGATGAGAGCACAAGCTCCGTTACCGGGTCGAAGACACCATCCTGGTTGAAGTCAGCCCAGGCATTCACCTGCTCATCTAGCGCAGTGCCAGTCGTTATGCGCAGGGTGTAGGTGGTGCCGCGGGCCAGCCGGATGGCCCGGCGACAGCTATAATCCTGATAGCCCTCATTGGCTCCGTTGGTGGTCGTATCCAGATTGGCGACCTGTACGCGGAAAATGCCTAGGCCCAGGTTCGCGGAGGCAGCAGGAGCGTTGCCTGGCGTGCAACTCGCCGCGGGTAAGCAGGGCTGCGCTTGACTAGATAGCATGAAAAGCATGAGCAGACTCCACCAGGAGCCCAGCAACCCCACTCGTAAGCCTTGTAGCAGTTGAGTCATATTGTAGCAGTTGGACTAGCATTGCGAATACGTCATTGCGGTAACTATACCGCTGATTCACTAGACAAAAATACTGACCAAACAGCTGCTCAACAGGGACGAATCGCTTATTTTTCAGGCAGTAGCAATCATGAGTGAACTAGTATTATAGGGCTCCAAAAAACGACCGTTTACTGGAGAGTGTTGACCTTAATTATAGTAGTAGGCGGTATAACTACCTCAAGCCGGCGTTCTACTTCAACTGTAGTACTTCTGCTGGCAATAGCGCAAAAAGCAGCACACGCGACTCACTTTTATGCGCTTAGGGTGCTTTCACCAGCGTAAAACGCACGGCCTGCTCCCCAAGGTGCCCGATGGCAAGCAAGCCTCCGGGCGTAGGAATAGGCGTAAGTGTGGCCGTGAGCGTGTCGGGCCGCGGCGTGGGGCGGCGCCAGACTACGCGCAGTTGCCGACGGCCAGCCTCGTAGGTATAAGTGCCAAATAGACGCCGCTTGGTATCGTTAAATTCAAATACGCAGTCGTGGTCAATATCCAGATACACCGTCGTGAGCACGCTGTCCTGGCACGAGCGCGCTGTCAGGCGTTGGCTATTGAGCTGGACGTCGCGCACGGCATATTTGCCCGTAAGCTGCGGGTAGGTATCCGGAAACTCGTGGCCGCTCAGCAAGAGCAGAGGCCCGTACACCACCGAGAAGCGCAGCAGCGTGCGGACCAATGGCTGGCCGATGGCAAGCTGGGGCAGGTGCGGGGGCGTGCGCAGAAAAAACGTAACCAGCCGCTCATAATCCAGCCCCAACAAATACAGCAAGGCCGTCAGGTGAATCAACGCCTGCCAGAATACCCCCACCGGCAGCTGGTAGAAATAATCAATGAGTACGATATTAACGAGCACCGGCAACAGCGTAAATACGCCGAGCAGCCGCGTGCGGTGAAACAGCAGCAGCAACGCACCCCCGATTTGCAGCGCGCCAATCACGCACCGATACGGATAGGAATGGCCGAAATACGCCCATGTCAGGTCTTCGCCCGAAAAGCTGCGGAAGGGCAAATCCAGCATGCCCAGCGGCACGAAAAACTGGAGGTTAAAGAGCTTTTGCCACCCAATCAGGGCTAAGTCGAACGCCACCGCATAACGCAGCAGCCCTTGCCAAAAGGCCTGTACCTGCCCATCGACCAGCCGGCCCGCTGGCTGCCGCCCCCAGTAAAAGCCGTAGCTGATGGCCCCTGCCAGCACGAGTACCGCTCCGGTTAGCAAGCCAGTATACGGGGCCCAGGGGCCGACCACCCACCGGCCTACGCGCAGCAGCGTGGCGCCGGCAACCAGGCCAGCCAGGAAGCAAAGCAGCAATTTAGCGCGCCCACTGGGGCGGAAATCAACGGGTGTTGGGGCCATGGGCGAAGGGGAAATTAGCGGAGGTCCAAACCTCGCCCCGCCTCGCTACCACCGCGTTCGGCGTTATCCAACCGAACCCATTGGAGGCAACCGGACACTGCCAGGCGGCTCCGGCTGCGGGGCGCTACCAGCCCGCACCTCTTGTAGAAACTGGCTGGGCGTCAGCCCCGTCACTTTCTTGAAAGTGGTATTAAACGTTGTCTTGGAGCTGAATCCCGCCTCAAAGGCAATGCCCACTATGCTTAGGTACTGGTGCTGGGCGGAGGCCAGCAGCCGCTGGGCTTCGGCCACCCGGTAGGCGTTGATGAACTGGAAAAAATTGACCCCGATTCCCGCGTTGAGCACGTAGGAAAGCTCGTGGGTGGAGAGGCCCGCCCGCTGTGCCAGGGTCGGCAGGCTCAGGTCAGCTTCCAGGTATACTTTTTCAATTTCCAGCAGTTGGTTCAGCCGCTGCTGCCAGTACGCCACCTGGCTCGGCGAGAGGCGCGCCTGCTTGGGCGGAGTGGAATCTGGGTCAGGCAGCGCGGGCACGTCTTCTTGCCACAATTCCTGAATTTCGGCCCGTACCGGGGCCGGAAAAGCAAACACCTCGGGCTGGCGCAGGGCATAATGGGCCACGTAAAACACCGCCCCCAAATAGCCGACCGGGGTGAGCGCGAGCACCCAGTCCAGGTGGAAAAACAGTTCGTTCAGCCACAGCCCGACCAGTAGCGCCAAGCCCCATAACACCTGTTTGAGCCACTGCAAGTTAATGGGCTCCGGCTGCGCCGTGAGCTGCAGCAAGTGGCGCTGATGCCGGCGCAGGGTTAGGTAAGCCGCCAGCCAATAGCCAATGGCCTGCACCTTGGGTGCCGCAAAAACCAACGCGCGCCCTACCGAAGCGGCTCCACCTGGCAGCCGCCCAACGCCCGCCGGTCCCCAGCCCAGCAGCGACGGGAGCATTGCTAGCAAAAACAGCAGCCAAGGCAGAAAATGAAACCCGTCGCGCCAGTGCCACGGGCGGTTGGGCGCAGTGAACTGCACCACGCTCAGGTAAAAGGCCGGGGCCATCGCGAGGCGCGTGAGTTCCAGCCACCCGGGCATGCTTGGGTAGTGCGCGGCTACCGTAGTGCCCGGCAGCACACGGCCCAGCAGCACGCACCCCACACACGCCAGAAAAATCCCCAGCCACCGATTGGCCAGCCGATTCACGCGGAGTGCATTCGTGCTCAATAGGAAGGCCAGGAGCAGCACGCCACCGCAGGCAAGGGAATACACTAGGGGCACGGCGTAAACAGCTAGAGGGAGAAATTTACTTGCTGGCGAAGATAAAAGGGGAAGTCTGTGCGCTACTAGCCAGCCGATACGGCAAGCCTGGGGTGAAACGAGCATCTATCTGACATTCATGAATAACTAATTCACAATCAAAATTTTATCTGTCATCTATCCGGATAAAAGAGTTCGTTTGGATAAGCTGGAACGCCCCGGCGAGGGCAGGGACAGTGCTTTGTCCTATTGAGCTCGCTTTTCTACTTAAGGCAGCTGCTCTCCCTCTTTTTCGAAGTAGGCAAATGCACTGGATTCTCCGCTTTGGGTTGTGCTTGGGGCTGTTAGTAACTCCCCAAGGGTTAGTATTCGCGCAACAGGCAGCGCCCTTGGTGGGCGATGGCTTGCTGGGCATGTATTATCAGGGGCACAATTTTGAACAGTTCCGGCACCGCCAGGTGGATGGTACTATTGACTTTTACCGGCGCCACCAGCCCCCAGCGGAAGGGGTGCCGGCCGAGGACTTTTCGACCCGCTGGACGGGCTGGCTACGGGTCCCTACGAGCGGGCATTACGTGCTGTACCTCACCGTGGACGATGGCGCCCGACTCTGGCTTGATGGCCGGCTACTACTCGATGAATGGCGGGGTCAATCTATTAGCTTGTACACCCTCAACCTCGACCTGCAAGCGGGCCGTGCCTATGCGCTACGTCTGGATTACTGCCAGTACGGGGCCGACTCGTATGCGCAACTCGCCTGGGTGCGGCCCGAGCAGTTGGCTCAGTTTCAGCGGGTAGCTTCTTGGCGCACCCTGTGGGGCCTAGTCGCCGACCAGCCGCTGCGCGCAGTCATCCCCACCCGTTACCTCTTTAGCTACAACCCGACCCGGCCGCCAGTGCCTACGCGCCCCGTCGCTCTAGCGCGGCGTCCACAGTTACCTGCACCTAACTCTACGAACCATTCCCTATCCCACCACCGGCTACCAGCTCAAGCACGACGAGGGCCTATGTCTCCTCGGACATCCTTTCCCGCTACTACCTATACGCCCGTAACGCGTGCTGGCACCCAACTGGCTGAGCAGTTGGCGAAGGGCCAGCCGTTGGTCTGGCCAAACCTGTATTTCGCGCAGGGTCAAGCCGACTTGCTGCCCGCCGCGCGGGCTAGCCTGGATACGCTGGTGACCATCCTGCGCCAGCAGCCGAGGCTGCGTCTGCAAGTGCAAGGGCACACAGACAATCAGGGCGATTCGACCCTCAATCGCCAATTGTCGCAGCAGCGCGCCGAAGTAGTCTGCTGCTACCTCGTGGCGAGCGGTGTCGCTGACACCCGCTTGCAAGCCAAAGGGTATGGCGGCTCTCATCCCATCGCCGACAACCGGGTACCAACACTTCGGGGTCGCAATCGACGAGTTGTCCTACAACCACTGCCTTAGCCAGGCAGCCAAGTATTCCATTATTTGGGCTTTGTTTTCCATAACAAATTCTTGGAGAGGAGACAAGTGCTCCTGCAGATGGCTTAGAAGTGGGATGGTCCAGTAAAAACGGACAGTGAGCTAAGACGAACTGTATTTGAGAACGGCTACTCGCATCCCTTTACTAAGCGGCTACCCAGTACGGCTAATCTGTCAAAAAAAGCATTAATAAATATATTTTTTACTATGCTATGAGTACCTTGGGACGCTGCCAAGCTTTGGCGTAGCCTAAAATCCCAGTTGACATGCGCATAATCGTTTTACAGCCGGTAGTCTGGTTCCGGTGCGGCCGCTGGCTACTCGTGGCGGCCGGCCTACTCACCGGCTGCATGACCACCCGTATCTCGACTATACCAGGCGATTGTGCCGCGATGGCCAACGACCCGCACAACCAGGCTATCTACAAAGCCTACTGGTGGGGCCTGCAAACGATGCCTGACATCACTCCTCCCTGCGACCCACGCGCTTACCACCTCAATGCCGTGGAGGTGCGCACCTCATTTGGGCAGTATGTGCTGACGGGTATTACGCTAGGCATTGTGCAGCGGCGCACCGTGCGCTGGTGCTGCACGCCCTACCGACCCGATGTGCCTGCTATCGGTCCCCGGCCCCAGAAGTAGTTGCCGTTCCACCTCGTTTTCGCCTGTTGCATGAGTATCCTGCCTAATGGTTTGGCCGCCCACCCGATGGCGAGCCTCGAAAATCGCCACCAAAATTTCGTGCACCCGCTCACCGCGTCGGCGTGTTTTCGGCTCACCATTCCCGAGGTGCCCGCCTTGCCCAATGGCCAGGCGGACGTGTACACGATGTACCAGCAAACGACCACTAACTTTCAGTGGCTCATTGGCTATGGCATCGCGCAGCAAGTGCGCCTGCGGGCGCTGGGCAGCAACTGGTCGTTTACGAAGGTCGGCTACCCGGAAGGCGGTATCATCGACACTACTGCCTTGCAGCTGTCTTTTGGCTTGCAGCCAGCCATGGTGGCCGAGGCGTATCAGCAGGCCGGGCACCGGGCCGACAACCTGTGGTTTACGCAGTGTGGCGGCTCTATTATTGGGCTAGAGCAAAAGCTGGAGGCACAAGGCAAGTCGCTGCGAGCCTCGGGCGCCAGCAATGGGCAAACCATCGCCGGGGCCACGTCTACCGGCACCCACGGCGCAGCCTACGGGGTAGGCGCGGTGCACGATACGGTGGTGGGCCTGCACCTAGTGTGCGGCCCCGACCGCCACGTGTGGCTGGAGCGCGCGTCCTACCCGGTGGCCTCGCCGGCCCTTACCGACTGGTTGGGCGTGACTGAAGTGTTCCGCGATGATGCCCTCTTCAATGCCGCCGTGGTGAGCTTTGGCAGCTTCGGCTTTATTCATGGCCTGCTGCTGGAAATTGAAGACAAGTTTTTGCTCGAAGACTACAGTGCCAAGCGCGTGCCCTACGATGCCGGCCTGCAGCGAGCCATGACGCAGCAGGATTTCAGCAGTCTCACCCAGGCGCTGCACCTGCCGCCCGCGACGCCCGCGCACTACCCCTGGCACTTTCAGCTGCTTGTGAACGTGCATCAAATCGACCTGGTGGGCGCCGACCCCGACCAGGCTCCCTACGTGCGTATCTACTACCATACGCCCTATCAGCCGATTTATCCCCGCCACCAGCCTCCCAGTCAAGGCTACACCTACGGCGACGATACGATGGGCATTATCAAAGTGGTGCTCGATACCCTCGGCAGCGCCGTGCCGCAGCTGGTGCCGGCCCTCATCAATAAGCTCTATCCCCTGGCCCTAGATGACACCAATGGCACAGCCGGCACCATGAGCGAAACCTTCGGCAATACCACTATTCGGGGCAAGGCGGCCAGTGCCGCCATCGGGGTGGCGGCTGCCGATAGTCCCCGGGTCCTCACGGAGCTGGTGGCCCTCAACAAGGAGTATCCGTTCCCTGGCCTGGCCGCCCTGCGCTATGTGAAAGGCACCCAGGCCACGCTAGGCTTCACGCGCTGGCCCGTCACCTGCGTGCTAGAGCTCGATGGTATTCAGTCGGCGATGAACCTCGATTTCTTGCAGCGTTTCTGGGACCGGCTCGAAGCCGCGGGCATCGCCTACACCCTACATTGGGGCAAAATCAACTTCAACCTCAGTCCTTCCCGCCTACGCCGCATGTACGGCGATGCGGCGGTGGCAAGCTGGCTACAAGCCCGCGCGCACCTGCTCGACAGCCCCACGCGCGCTGTGTTTACCAACCGCTTTATGGAAGATTGTGGCCTGGTAGCTGCTCCGGATGCCCTGGTGGTTTAAGGCAAAAGAGGGCGTCCGCTGATGCACTTGCCTGGTCATTGAGGTGGCCGCCCGGCAAATAACGGTTATGGGCTGACACTCCAGTTTGCTTTCCTTAGCAAGAAGGAGTGACCACTTCACCTGCAAGCTCGAAAGGCGCACCTTTCAGGTGCATCAGCTTTGGAGTTACCATTCCCCCGCTACGAGCTAGAAACGCCCCCGAGGCGGACTTTCTGAGCTGACTTGCCTCGCGAGGTACTTTCTGAACCCCTTTAGGTGCGCTTGGCAAAGCTTGCCTCTACGGCTTAGTTAGGTTCTTCTAGTGCGACCCCTATCTTGGCTTCGAACTTTTGCCTGCCAAGATGCCTAAAACCCTGCTTTCCGTCCTTCTTTTATTCCTGTTAGTCTTAGCTACCCGGCCGGCCACCGCACAGGCCAGTCCCAAAGCGCCCCTGCGGGTGGGCGTAGCGGGCCTGACCCACACCCACGTGCACGGGCTGCTGGGGCGCGCACAGCGCGGTGACATCGTGATTGTGGGGATTGCCGAGCCCAACCGGGCTTTGGCCGAGCGTTTCACCAAAGAGCACGGACTGCCCATGAGTCTCGTCTATCCTTCGCTGGCCGAGATGCTGACTAAGGCTAAGCCGCAGGCTGTCACGGCGTTTGGCAGTATCTACGAACACCTGGCTGTGGTACAAGCCTGCGCCCCTAAGGGCATTCATGTGATGGTCGAAAAGCCGCTGGCCGTGAGTATGGACCACGCCCGCCAGATGCAGGCCCTCGCCCAGCAATATCACATTCACCTGCTTACCAACTACGAAACCACTTGGTACGGCTCTAATCTACGGGCCTACCAGCTCGTGCAAGACCACGCCCTCGGCGACATTCGCAAAATGGTGGCCCACGACGGCCACCAGGGCCCGAAGGAAATTGGGGTAAACCAAGAGTTTCTAACCTGGCTCACCGACCCTGTGCAAAACGGCGGCGGGGCGCTGCCCGATTTTGGCTGCTACGGCGCCGACCTCATGACGTGGCTTATGCACGGCGAGCGCCCTCTTTCGGTGACGGCCAGCGCTTTGCACATCAAGCCCGACGTGTACCCCAAGGTGGAGGACGACGTGACCATCCTGCTCACCTACCCTAAGGCACAGGGCATCATCGAAGCCTCCTGGAATTGGCCCTATGCCCGCAAAGACCTGGAAGTGTACGGCCAAACCGGCTCAGTAATCGCCCTCGACCGGGACCACGTACGGGTGCGCCCCACCGAAAAGGCAGCCCCCCAGGACCTGCCCGTGCCCCCTCCCCCGGCACCCTACGACGAGCCGTTTGCCTATCTGGCCGCCGTGGTGCGGGGCACCGCGCCGGAAGATGTCCTCTCGTCGCTGGCCACCAATATACTGGTGGTGGAGATTCTGGACGCCGCCCGGCAGTCGGCTAAAGAAGGCAAAACGGTCTACCTGCCCCGTTAGCTCAGCCGCCTCGGTCGACCTTATTCGCCGGGGTAGCGCAGCTTGATTTGCTGGCGCACGGCGTCGAGCTGCTGCATCAAGTGCAAGCTAAAATCCAGGGATAGCAGCGGGCTTTCGGTCAGGTGTTGCGCGAGGCAGGCCTGCACGTGGGCGGCTTCGTAGTGGTAGCCGATACCCGGCGTCGGGCAGGGAAATACCTGCGGCGATTCTTCCCCGACTAGCTGCACCTGCACGCCCACAGGCGCGTGGAAACGACCTAATAGGTGTAGCTTTCCTTTGGTGCCGTAGAGCACGCACCGATTTTCGGTTTGGGCGGCGATAGTGGAAAACAAGCTGGCCGTGGCCCCGCTGGGGTAGGCCAGCGACATCGCGCAATTGAGGTCAACCCCCGTAGGCGCGGGCGTCGCCACGGCTCCCACCGCGCTGGGTATCCCCAGAAAAAGCTGGCTAATAAAGAGCGGGTACACCCCAATGTCCAGCAGCGAGCCTCCAGCCAGGGCCGGGTTGAACAACCGGCCTTCGGGCTGGTAGGGCGTGGCGAATCCAAAATCGGCTTCCAGATGCTTTACGTCGCCGATGTAACCCGCTTCTACCAGCGCCAGCGCTTGGGCGATGGCGGGGAAGAAGCGGGTCCAGAAGGCTTCCATCAAGAAGACGCGCCTCTCCCGAGCCACCCGTACCATCTCCTGCGCCTGACTTACGTTTTGGGCAAACGCTTTTTCGCACAGCACCGGCAAACCCGCCCGCAGGCAAAGCAGCGTGTGGGCGCAGTGCTCGGAATGCGGCGTGGCAATGTACACCGCATCGATACCGGGCACGGTCAGCAAGTCCTCGTAACTACCTACGGCATGCGGCACGTCAAATTCGGTAGCGAAAGCCTGCGCTTTGGCTAGGCTGCGCGAGGCCACGGCGTGCAGGCGGGCCTGCGGCACCAGGGCCAGGTCTTGGGCAAATTTATGAGCAATGTTACCCAGGCCTAGAATGGCCCAGTTATAGGTGCGCACGGTAGAGAAGGTAATTACAAAAGGCAGCCGTTGGGTAAGCGGAGCGCCCTAGGTAGAAGAAACTTACTGCAAAGTAAGCATAAGCAGGCTGTCTGAACGCGAAGCGCTAGTTCGTTCACAGAGACGCTGAATTTGCCTTTGATTGGTTGGCAGGGCGATTAGTTGGCTAAATAATGGTGCTCAGCGCCAAGCTGCTGAATAAGATTCTGGGCAAAATAACGGGCGGCTCCTTTTCTATCTAGTTTCTGAGAAAAGCCACTTAACGTAACAAAGCCCTATGCCCCCTATCGAGAGGCAGACCAGCGCAACCCGCGGGGGCGCGGTGGCCAGAATGGCGGCCGCGACTTCCGCCATGGTTTCGCCTTCCTGGGTGGAGGCAATCGTGACGGGGCCATGGGGCCATACGGCCATAAAGCGGCTACCTGGGGCGCAAAGAGTTCGGCCGTGCAAAGCAGGCCCGGGATGAAGACAAAAGGAAGCATGGCAAGAAAGAAGGGAGTAGGGGCGGACCGCTAGCCTATGAAGTGCGCAAGCCGGGCAGGCAGCTAGGCTGCCTTGCGATGGTCTAGTTACGCTGGGCAGTGTAGAGCGTTAAGTTAAAGAAGGGGTTGGTGAGTAAGATAGGGCGTCTGGTAGTCGATGCTGAAGTGCAGAATAAAGGCGATTAAATAACTAAACTACTACTATATCATATATTTGTCGCACGCACCCCATGGCCTGATACTTTGTGTATTATGGAATCTACCTCGCTCCCCACGCCTACCCCGCTGGCACGCAAACTAGTGGAAATTGGCCTGACGGCGATTGCTGCCGTTACCTTGCTGCTCACGCTGGCAGAAGTAGTACTATTGTTACTGCTACCGCTCGACAAGATGGCAGCGCAGGAAGCCTCTCTCGAAGCTTACGCCGGACCGTTGCTGCTAGGCGTACTGGTTCTGGCACTGGGGCTAACCATTTTTTTTGCTTGGCGGTGGCAGCGGCTAGAGCGACGCGCAGGTCCCACAGCGGGTGGAGCACGCTGGCATGCCCGGCTGCAAGGGGTCATTCGTTATTGGCTGGCTTTTGAAATAGCTACATACGGCTTCGCCAAGCTGTTACAAACGCAGTTTGAAACCGCCAACTTCCAACTGGACCGGCCCTTGGGGGCCGTTAGTGGTATGGCCTTAACCTGGTACTACTTCGGCTACGCACGGCCGTTTGTCATCGTGCTGGGCCTGCTTCAGATTGGGGGTGCGGCCTTGCTGCTCTTCCGCCGCACCACCTTAGTGGGCACGGTGCTGCTGCTACCCATCCTCATTAATATTGTCTTCATCAACCTGTTCTACAACATCGGCGCAGGTGCTTTTTTCAATTCGGTGGTGTTCACGCTCGGGCTCTCGTTTTTGCTCGGGTTGGAATGGCCCCGACTCCGGGCCGCCTTTTTTGTGCTAGCCCACGCGTTGCCGGCTGTGCACCTGGGGGGCTCGCTACCCAAAGCGCTGCTGCGCGTGGGTGTACTGGCTGGCGCGGGTGCCTTGGTAGCGAGTTTGAAAAGCCACTTGCCAGCACCTACACCGCTTGATGGCGTGTGGCGGGTCGATGCGGAGACTATGAACGGCCAGCCTGTGGTGTTGGACTCGTGCGGGGGCGGTACGCGAGGTGGTTGGACGCGCCTGTATTTCGCGGGGTGGCAGGGCTGCGTGGCACGCTTCCACCCGTACCGGTACGAGCCCAAGCGGGAGTTGCGCGGCGAGTATCAGTACGATGCCGCCCGGCACCAGCTGCGCGCGGCTATGTGGCCCGGCGGCCACCCTCCTACCCCGAAGGCTATCGCTGATTCGCTCGTGGTTACCGTCCAGCAGACTGCCCCGCAGCACGTGCGCCTGACGGGCCGTCTCGGGCACTCCCCCATCCTTATGTCCCTGACCCGGCTTCGTGACTAAGGCCCCTTCACTTTGGCAGTAGTTGCGAACGTAATACGCTTGGCCATTGCCTACCTACTTGCCTATGCAGCGGTTCTTGCGCTGCCGGAGTAAGCGCTACCGCCATCAGGACTAGCTTGGAAACACGAAGCTGGAACGGGCCAGGAGTTCTGCAACAGCCACTGCATCTTCCTACTCCCCCTCCTCTACCCTGGTCAGCTTACCAGATAGGCGCGTTTTACTGAGTTAAGCAGTGGGTTCCAAAAGACGCCAACTGCGGCCTTATTGCCGCACGAGTCGGCACGTGGCTACCTGGCCGCCTCTCATGAGGACCTGCACCAGGTATAGACCCACCGGCTGCCCGCGCATATCCAGCGCGCAACTAGTCAGCTCCGTCGGCAGGCGCATTAGGCGCACGGGTCGGCCTAGCGCATCGAGCACCTGCACTTGCTGCGCCCCGGCCGGCAGCTCCAGCATGAGCCGGCCCTCAGCGCTGGGGTTGGGATAGACCCGCACCTGAGGGGCTATCGTGCTGGTGCCCTCGGCCAAGGCCGTGCTCACGTTGGCCAGCTAGGGTCGAGGCGTTCGTCGAGGCCGTATTGCCGCCCCACACGTAGAGGTTGTTGTTATAAATAGCCGCGGTGGCATTGCGGCGAGGAGGCAGGTTGGAGGTGAAGGTGCGCAACTGGCCGGTGCGGGTATTATAGGCAGTCAAATAGCTTTGGGTGGTAAAGTCCCCCACTAGCCACAGCCACTCGCCCTGTTCCACCACGGCCTGATTGGACAGGGTAGTGGGCAACGTGCCCAGGGCCTGCCACTGGTTGGTGGCAATGTCGCAGGCATCCACCCGCGCCGAGTTCACCACCCCATTATAGCCGCCGATGGCGTATAGATTAGGGCCAATTGAGGAAACAGCCATCACGAACAGGTCTAGCGCTACGCATATTAAAACTGCCAACACAAGCAGGCTGCCAACCAAGGTCTACCGCTGGCCGTGGCTACGCCCTAGGTCGGCAACCAGCACGACACGTTTGAGTTGGAGCTTATGTTGGCAGACCGACGATGACACGCCGCTCGACCCGGAGCTGTATCGCCGTTGGCTGGTGATTGAGCGCCGCAACGCTTGGCACCAGCGTGGGCCGCTTTGTGCAGACGCAACGTCTCGAAGAGGCCCGCTACCTGCTGGTAGGGGGCGGCCAAACCGTCACGGAAATCGCTTACCAGCTAGGCTATGCCCACCCGCAGCACTTTCATCGCGCCTTTAAAAAACAGTTCGATTGCATGCCCAAACAGCTGACCCGCTAAGTGGAAGGACCAACAGTAGTGTCACCAAGTAGGCTTTGTGCGGTGCGTACTGCCGATACCCACTCCCCCACTCTAGCCCAACAGGCTAACATCCGCTTTTTAGCAGGTCAATGAGTGAGTTCAGTTGGTGCTGGCACTAGACCATACGTTCTGAATTCTAGCATCTCATTCTGCCAGCTAGTTCACGAGCAATTAGCTGTCAAGAGCTTGTCAGACTTTCAGCGATGAAACAACCCGTTTTCCCAGAAAGCGCTCCAGCAGCTCGGGAAAGCGGATGATGGCCGTAATCCACACCAAAGCTTCGATACCCATGGGAAACAGAATGCTCTGTTGATGTTGCAAGTGCGTGGCAATGGCTCCACCCAGGTAAGAAGATAACAGCAGCGTGCCTAAGATGCCCGCTCTGGGAACTAGAAACAGCAGCACGGAAGCCATCTCCAGGAGCCCCAGCATCCGGTAGCTTTCGGGCGATAGGCCAAAAGAACTACTCATTTGCAGTGAATGGGCGCTACCGGAGATTTTATCGGCGGCCGAAGCAAAGAGCATGAGGCCAATAAGGCCCGCAAGTAACCAACCGAGAATAGTACGTGTCTTAGTGGTCATGAGTAAGAAGTGTGAGTGGAAAAATGTCCTGCCTACGTAATTGCCTAGCTACGGCCAAGCCTAGCGGCTGAAAATCGAATTGAACGGGCAGCACAATTGCTGCAAGCCCCTGAGAAGCGGCGTTCTCGTAACTTTGTTACTAGCTATCTAGTGGATACCACCTCCTTGAAAACACTGCTATGCATCCTCAACCTCATTCCTCCCGCGGGTGCCGCGACGCACACCGCGCCGTGCGCGACACCCTAGATGTAGTCAGCGGCAAGTGGAAGCTGGTTATTCTAGCCGTGCTGCTGGAAGAAAAGCAGCGCTTCAAGGAGCTGAGCCGCAAAATCGGCATCTCGCCGCGCATCCTGTCCAAAGAATTGCAAGAGTTGGAGCAGAACAAACTCGTAACGCGCACTGTCTGCGACACCCGGCCCGTGACAGTGGAATACGCGGCCACCGAACACGCCCAGACCTTGGGCGATGTCATCCATGCGATGTATGAATGGGGGCATCTGCACCATACGACCGTCATCGGCCAGCCGCGGACTAAGGTGCAGGAAGAAACCGTGGCGCTCGACACCTAACGAAGCACCCCGTAGCGACAGTCGTCACCGGGTGCAACATGGCCGTTCGGTGGGAGCTTACTTCGCCAGTTCGCCGGCATCGGCGGCCAGCTCACTGCCCGTCATAATGAGTGACAAGTCGGAGGCGGCAAAGAAGAAGACACGGGCTACCTCGTCGGGGGTGGCAATGCGACGCAAGGGCAGCTGCGAGGCGAACATGGCGGGCGCATCCTCTAGGCCGGTCAGTTGCCTTAAATCGGCAGCTTGGCGCGCGATGCCTTCGGTAGCCGTCATAGTCGGCGATACGGCCAGCACCCGGATGCCAGCGGGCCCAAATTCGTGGGCCAGGGTTTTGGTCAGGGCCTCGACACCGCCTTTTGAGGCCACGTAGGCCGCCATGCCACCGGGCGGGGTATGATGGGCTCCAGTGGAGTGAGTGTTGATAATGACGCCGCCCGTGCCTTGAGCTTTCATCTGACGGGCAGCTTCGCGGCTCGCGAAGAACGTACCGGTCAGGTTCGTGGCAATGACTTGCTGCCACTGCTCGGGCGTTACGCTCAAGGTATCCTGCAGGGGATAAACGCCTGCTACATTGGCCCAGATGTGCAGGGTACCGTGGCGGGCCACGATGTCGGCAATAGCCGCCGCAACGGCAGCAGGGTCGGCAATGTCAAACGAAAGGAAGCTATGCGTTTGGCCAGCGGGAGCCGGCAATTCAGCGACGGCCCGCTGGCCAATTTCTTCGTTGCGGCCCGCCAGCACTACCGTGGCGCCAGCTTCGGCGAAACGGCGGGCAGTGGCTAGTCCAATGCCCGAGGTGCCCCCGGTAACAACGGCCGTGCGGCCCGCCAGTGAAATCAGTTCGGTAAGTGATTTGAAAGCTAGGTCAGTGGTCATAATTAAGTAAGGCAAGCGAAAAAGTAGAATCTAAGAAGTAGCTTGATTGGTTAGGCGCGCCGATGGGCCAGTTCGGTGAGCATTTGTTCATGCCAAGGATGCCAGCCTAGTACTTGGCGAGCCTTTTCGCTCGACGACTGGCTGTTGGAAGCCCAGTAGTCGGCCATGGCCGGCATGCGCAACGCCTCGCCCAGGGCTGGCAGGTCGAGCGCTACCGTCCGGCCGCCCAGGCCGATGGCGTGGCTGAGGGCCTCGGCAATGGCCTGGGTGCGCAGGCCGGACTCGGCCCCGGCGTGGTAGAGCGCGCCGGCCGGACTTTTTTCTAGCGCCAGCACATAGAGGTCGGCTAGGTCGTCGACGTGCACGAAGGACCAACGGTGGTCGGCCGTACCAGTAGCGTAGGGCACGGCTCCCAAGACTTCGCTGGCCCCCCGTAGCAGCGAGAGCACCGCCTGGCCATCAGAACGCCCGTATACATTCGGTGGGCGCAGCACAATGCCGCGCACCCCGGCCGCTTGCAAAACGATGTCCTCTACTGCCAAGCGACCCCGCAGGGCGCGCAAGCCGGGGGCTTCGGCTCCCACGCTGGCCTCGGTGGCCCGAACAGCCAAGGGGGTTTGCTCGTCAAAGACGCGGGTGCCAGTATCGCCCAGTACGGCCGTGCCGCTGGTCAGAATCAGCGGCTTATTACTGCCGGCCAGACCCTTTAGCAACGCGGCGACGGCGCGCTGCTCCACCTCAACCGCGTGCCCGAAATCCGGGCCTTCGTGACTGAAGGCGGCGTGGATAACCCCATCCGCCGTCTGAGCCTGGGTGGTGAGGCATTGCAGGTCGTTCAAGTCGCCCCGAACGGGCTCCATACCGCGGGTAGCCAGTGTCTCAGCGGCGGCGGTTGACCGGGCTAGCCCCAACACGTGGTGGCCAGCTTGCTGGAGTTTTTCGGCCACGACACTGCCAATAAAGCCGGTAGCTCCGGTGAGAAATACCTTCATGTGCTGCTTGCTTTCGGGAGTAAATAGAGCGTCATGGGAAGCACCGACTTCCTGTCATTGACAACTCAAAATTACCAAACCACTTCAGCGACTATGTTATCAATTACCAAAAGGATACCGATTACCAAAAGGATAGCTGAGTTCAGGACCTGCCCGTTGGTAGCTCTTATATCCACCTACTAGTATTGACTTGCATTGGCTTTGTGTCAGTTCCTAGCCTAGCTAACTCAAGTTGCAGAGTAGTATGGGCATAAAAAAAGCCTGTTCGGCATGAACAAACTAGGTTTAGGTCTCTGACCTCCCAAGCCCTGCTGACCATGCGCGAACAGACCGTTGCAATGCACTGCGTACGCGACGAGTTTAATTCGTTTTACCCGCCCTACCAACACGCGGCCCCCGGCCTCAGGCCGGCGTTTGACTGATGCCCAGGTGCTGACGACGGTTTTGGTGGCCGCTCGCTTTTTTGGCGGCCACCAAGTCGTAGCCAAGCACTATATGGAGCAGTACTAAAGGCATAACCACTTGAAAAATAGTGGCTTCATGCGCCATCTGCACGCCCTCACCGAGACGCTGCCGGCGCTCTATGCTACCTTCGGCGACCTGCTCAAGCAGTTGCACCTGGAAGCCCGTTACGTGCTGGATTCTTTCCTGGTGGCCGTCTGCTATAACACCCGCATTTCGCGCTGTAAGCTACTGACAGACAAAGCATATCACGGCCGCTGAGCCAGCAAGCGCAGTTGGTTTTACGGCCTCAAGGTGCAAGTTGTCGCCACCAGTGACGGTATCCCCGTAGAGTTTACTATACATGCCGGAGCCGGGTCGGAGCAGACTGGCCGGCGCAGCCTGGCGCAGGACCTGCCGGCGGTTAGCATCCTTTACACCGATGCCAGCTACACGGACTACGGGGCCGAAGACCTGTTCAACGAGGCTAGCAGCAGCCAGCAACAGACAGCCCGCCGCCAGAACAGTAAGCGCCCGCATCACTCGGCTCAAGTCTGTCTTCTACAATACTTTCGCAAAAGTATCGAAACGTGTTTCAGCCAGCTAACAGCTCGCTTTTCCAAACAGATTCACGCGGTGACAGCTGCTGGCTTCGCGCTGAAAATTGCCCTCTTCATCTTTGCACAAGCTTTACACCAAGCAGGTCTATAGCCCACAACTTGAATTGCCTAGGGCCATTACCTGCCCTGGCTCCCCGTCTCATGTCTCCTTCCTTGCGCTGGCTGCTCACCACCTTCCGTACCTATTGGCTAGTGTTCGTCGTCGTGCTGCTCGTCTGCGTCGCCTTCGGCTATCGGTCAGGCTATCGCTTTCCGCAGGCCGATGCCCACCCCGACTGGTCGGCGTTCCCGCATCTGAAGACTCAACACCTAGTTGTCGAGCACATTGCTGATTTTGACGCGCGTTATGGCAACCGCTACCACCTGCGCCGCACCATGCGCTATGGCGTGCGCTTCGGCGACATCGAGGCAGTGGACTCCCCGCGGGTAACGGCGGTGCGCGTACTGGGACATCGGGTCAGACATAATACGTTTCAGGCGACCGTCGCTAATCCGTATTCCAATTCCGGCATCTATGCCGGCCCCGCGCAAGAGCAGGGCTTCAACCAGTATGGCGACGAGTATATGGAAGTAGACTTGGCGGGGGAAAAAGGCTACTTTAAATATGAGTACGCCTCCTATATACCTTCCTTTTACTTTATTCACCAGTACAACCAACCGACTACCCGACAAGACACCTTACTGCTGCAAGTTGACTCCGAGAACTATCGCATCTTTATTCGCTAGCCGCACTTTCAGTAAACCTACCGGTTCTCGAACATAACGCTGACCTACGTACCCGGTCCCAAAAAGGCCGTTTTTTGAGGCCTACGTGGGGAGGGTTTTTCGAACGGGCAACCACTGCGCCTATTGTCAAACACAATGGATTGACAAGTTCTGCAACAGCCACTGCCCCTTTTGGAACTTCTATTAAGCCAGTAGGTAGGCTACTGCGAGGTGCCGTTGCTTTCCGCCGCCTGAGGTGCTGGCAACAGCCACGGGTTTTACCAGTCACCTGCCATAGTGGAGCTTTGGTATCGTATCTTGCCCAGAAGGTTCGTTATGCAGGTTACTCGCCGAAGCAGCCGACAGCTAGTTGGCGCGCTGTTACTGTTTTTCTGCTACTTGTGCTGGCCACGCGTCAGCCCGGCGCAATCGCGCCGCTTGCAGCGCTTGTGGGCCGAGCTGGCCCGGCAGTCGCCGCCCGGCCTGGCCCGCGAGCGAGCCTTGTGGGCGTTGGCCTGGGAAAAGGAGCTACCCATCGCCCGGCAAGACTCGCTGGCGACGGCGGCTACCCGCCTGGCTGCGCAGCTGCGCGACTCGACCGGGCTGCTGGCCGGGCGGGTGGCGGACGCGCGGCACCTGCTGGCCGGTGGCCAGCAGCGGGCCGCGCAACGCCAATTGCTGCCCGTGCTGGCCGCGGCCCGCCGCCGCCACGACGCATGGCTGGAAATTATTACCCTGCTCACGCTCGGGCGCAGCTACTGGAACACGGCCGAGCACGCGCGGGCCATGCCCTATTGGCAACAGGCCTGGGTGGCCGCTCAGCACCAGCCCGACCTCTACTGGCGCGCCCGCACGGCCGTGCAGCAGGGCAATTCGGAAACGAATGGCGCCCCCGGCATGACGTGGTTTTTTCGCGGCTTGCAGCTGGCCACGCAGGCCGACTGCCAAACCTGCCAGGCCGATGCGCTGGGCAACATCGGCTACAACTACCTGCTGCTGGATGAGCTGCCGCTGGCCGCCCACTTCGCTCAGCGCGAGCTGCGCCTGCGCCAGCAAATCCGCGACCGTCCCGGCGAACAACGCACCCTGTCGCTGCTGGCCGAACTGCACCTCAAGCGCCGCCAGTTTGCGGCCGTGGCCGCCGACCTGCGCCGGGCCGGGGCGCTGGCCACTACGGCCGCCGACAGCTTGTGGGTGCTCATGGATGGGGCCGATGCCGCGGCCCAGCAGGGCCAGACCGTACTGGCCCGGCAGCAGGCGCACCGGGGCTTGCGCCTGGCCCAGCGCCTGGGCAGTCGCGACGCCCTGGCTAATCTGGAGGCGACGCTAGCCAACACCTTTTTGCGCCAAGGCCAGCTAGATAGTGCCCTCTGGTATGGGCGCCGCGCCTATGCGCGCCGCCAGCGCGGGGCCGAGCGCCAGGTATTGGCGACCACCTGCCAGGTGCTGGCCCAGGCCTACGCCGCCCGCCAGGATTTTGGCCAAGCGTATCTATTTCTGGGCCGGGCCCAGGCTTACCGCGATACGCTGAGCAACGACAAGATTCGCGCCCAGGCGGCGCAGGCCCGCTACAGTTACGAGCTGGAAAAGCAGCAGCGCCAAATTGCCCAGCTTGAGCGCGACCGGGCCCTGGGACGCCTGCAGCACCAGCAGCAGCTCGTGCTAGGGGGGCTGGGGGGGCTGCTGCTACTGGCAGCCGGCGGCGGGGTCTTGTGGGCGGTGCGCCGTCGCCAGCACCGGCGCGTGGCCGCCCTGCGCGAGCAGATTGCCGCCGACCTGCACGACGAGGTAGGCGGGCTGCTCACGCAGCTGGCCCTGGAGGGGGCCACCCTGCGCCAGACCCAGCCGACCACTCCCACCCAGGCCCGGCACCTGGACCGCGTGGCCGAAGTAAGTCAGCAGGCCGCCCGGCAGCTGCGCGATGTGGTGTGGAGCATCGACACGCGCCACGACTCGCTGGCTGCCCTGCTCGACCACCTGCGCGACTACCTGCACGAATTGCTGGGCACCACTGACCTGGAGGCCGAGTTTGCCGCCGACCCGGACCTGGCCGCTCGGCCGCTGCCCCTACCCGTGCGCGACGCGCTCTACTTCGTGTTTAAGGAAGCCTTGCACAACGTCCTCAAGCACGCGGACGCTCGGCAGGTACGCGCACAGTTGCGCCTGGCCGGCAGCACCCAGCTGGAGCTAACCATTGACGACGACGGCCGGGGGCTGCCCCCGGCCACGCTGGACTTGCCGACGCGGGGCCTGGGCAACATGCGCCGCCGGGCCCAGGCGGCGGGCGGGCAGCTGGTGCTGGGTCCGAGCGCCCTGGGCGGCCTGCGCGTGCAGCTGCGCTTGCCATTGCGCTAGCTTAGCTACCGGTGCCTGGCATCATCATGCTATTGCGCCCGGCTGGCTCCGGTCCCACCTTTGTTAGGTGAAGTTGTCCTCCCCCATCTGCCTTGCGTTGATTGAAGACCAGCCGGGCCTGCGTGCCTCGCTGGCCGCCTACCTGAGCGCGCAGCCCGAGTTTACCTGCGCGCTGGTGGCCGGCTCGGTCGAGGAGCTGCTCGCCCAGCTCGCTGAGGCCGCCAGCCCGCCGACGTTGGTCATTTCCGACATTGGCTTGCCTGGTATGTCAGGTATTGAAGGCTTGCCGCGGCTGCTGGCGCGCTTGCCCCAGGCCCAGGTCATTATGCTCAGCATCTACACCGATTCTGAGCGCGTCTTCCAGGCGCTGTGTGCCGGGGCGGTGGGCTACCTGGACAAGACCACGCCCCCGGCCCGGCTGAAGGAGGCACTGCTGGAAGTGGCGGCCGGCGGCTCGCCCATGAGCCCGGCCGTGGCCCGGCACGTGGTGCGGCATTTTCAGCCCCAGCGCACGGGGCAGGAGCTGCTGAGCGCCCGCGAGCAGCAGGTTGTGCAGGCCATCGAGCAGGGGTTGAGCTACAAGTTGATTGGCGCGCGGCTGGGCATCAGCCTGCACACGGTGCGCAACCACATCCGCAGCATCTACAAGAAGCTGCAAGTAAACTCGATGGCGGAAGTATTGCTGCGCCGGCGCTAGCTAGCCGGCGGCGAGCCCAAGGGGCATGGCATCATCATGCCATAGCGCCGCGTGCAGCTGAACGGGACCTTTGCAGGAAGCTTATCGGTGTGCCGATAGGCTCCCGCTCCATTCACTGTCTCCATGCTTCCCACGCTTACGCTTACTTTGCAATCTCTTGTCCCCCAACGCATTATTTTCTGGCTGCTGGCTGGCATCCTGGCGCTGTCACCTCGGCTAGCGGCCGCTACCAATCCTACCCTGGTTATTAAAGGCCTGGGCAGCGGCACCAACGACATAACGGCCTTCGTCGACCAGGTGCAAATCATCGATGCCAGCGGCAACGTGGTGGCCGGGGCCGTGGGCGACCCGGGCTTCGAAACCGTGGCCACCAGCACCCTTGTTTATCAGCCCGCGGGCAGCGCCTGGGCCTTTGTGGGCAACGGCAGCGGCACGGGCCCCGGCGCGGGGCTGACGGCCAACGGCAGCGCCTTTGGCCCGCCCACCGCGCCCGATGGCACGCAGGCGGCCTTCGTGCAGCGCACGGGCTACCTGCGCCAGGTGCTCACGCTGGGGGCGGGCACCTACCGGGTGCGATTCCAGCTAGCCCAGCGCGGCGGCAACAGCGTGGCCCAGCAGCTTGACGTGCAAGTGCTAGGCGTGAGCGTGGGCGTGGCCAGCCTAGGTAGCAGCACGGCCTACGCCACCTACACCTCCGGCCCGTTCACCGTCACGAGCGGGGCGCCTACCATCAGCAGCTTCAGCCCGAGCCAGGCGGCGGCCGGCACCACGGTGACGCTGACGGGCACCAACCTGAGCGGCACCAGCAGCCTGACGGTGAATGGGGTGACGGCTCTCAACGTGGTCGTGCTAAGCAACACGCAGCTCACCTTCACCGTGCCGCGCGTCACCAGTGCCACCCAGCTAGTGACGCTGACCACGCCCGATGGCCCGGCCAGCAGCACCGCCTTTACGGTGGCGCCCAGCCTGGTAAGCACCACCCCCGCCGCCAACGCCCGGCGGGCCCCGCGCCTAGGGTCGCCGGTGAGCCTGACCTTTACCGAGGCCCTGGCGGCGAGCACCCTGCCTAACCTGGCCGTGTTCTCGGCTCAGGTGGGGGGGCGCAAGGTCGGGCAGTGGACGGGCGGCGGCACGCCCACGGTACGTTTCCGCAGCACGCTGCCCGGCCGCCGGGCCAACTTCCAGCCCGGCGAAGTGGTGAGCGTGAGCGTGCCGGCCACGGTGCAAAGCACCGGGGGCAGTGCGGTGGGCCGGCAGGTATTCCAGTTCACGGCGGCGGTAGGCGGCACGGGCACGGGCGCGTTCAGCGGCGGCTCCGACCCCGGCGTGGGCACCTACCCCCAGAGCGTGGCCCTGGGCGACGTGGACGGGGATGGCGACCTGGACCTGCTCACGGCGAACCTCAGCAGCAACTCGGTTTCGGTGCGCCTCAACGACGGGGCGGGCACGTTCAGCGGCGGCT
>CAXUKA010000047.1:0-25389 GCA_964251335.1 uncultured Hymenobacter sp. | reverse complement strand
TATACTAGCGTATCAAACGGCACCGATTATTTCAACTGCGTGCGCTACGCCGAAGTAGCGCTGACCATCGCCGAAGCTGCTGCCCAAACTGGCGACTTGACCACGGCAACTACGCAATTAAATATCATTCGTAGGCGCGCTGGACTGGCTGTTACTACAGCTACCACTGCTGCTGACCTTATAAACGATATTTTGCTGCAACGCCGTATTGAGCTAGCCTACGAAGGCCATTATTGGATAGACTTGCGTCGTACGAATACAATACTAACTGCATTGCCGACCTACACGCAAACCTACCGCTATTTACAGCCGATTCCGGTGCGGGAAGTGAACCTAACAAATGGCCTGATTGCCCAGAACGTCGGGTACTAGCCCTAACTTAGGAATACATAAAAAAAGCTCCAGCCACTGTGGCCGGAGCTTTTTTTATGTAGCACTCACACCGTCAGCTTTCAGGCGCACAACGGTGGTGGTAGTTCTCGTTGGCTCGGCCAGCCAAGCCACAATGCGGCTGGCAGCGGTTTCTGCATCCTGCAATTGCCCTTCGGTATGATACGCTGCAAACTTCTCCTGCTCACTAAACTGCGCCGACTTCGCCGTGCGAATGTGCGCCTGCATATCTGTATCGACTACTCCTGGGGCCAGCGCCCACACACGCACGCCCGAGCCGCGCAAATCTTGCTCTTTTTGCGCCGTTTCAGACAGCGCATTTAGCGCGGCTTTCGAAGCACAATAAGCCGCCCAGCCATCGACTGGCCGCTGGGCCGCACCACTGCTAATGTTGAGTACGGTGCGCGGAATGCTGGTTTGCCCGCCGTAGGTGCTCAGGAAGGTATTCATGAGCATGGCTGGGGCCACCACATTAAGGTCGAACACGAACTGGAAATGTTCATTGGGCAGCTCACCCACGTAGCCGATTTCGCCCAGCGTACCAGCATTATTGATGAGCGTGAGGCTCTGAGCATCGGGGCGGGGAGCGAATATTTTGCCCAGGTTATGCTCAACGGCTTCAATATCTGACAAATCAAGCGGCTGATGCTGGTAGCGTGGGTGCTCTATGGTGGCGTGGCGCGAGATGCCCAGCACCTGGGTATCGGGTTGCGCCAGAATAGCTTCGGCCAGCGCCCGGCCTAGGCCCTGGCTGGCCCCCGTGATGAGGTAATAATGCATATAGGAAAGAAGAAAAGGACGGTGGTAAAAAGCGAAAGCCGGTACTCAGCTACGTGCTAAGTACCGGCTCTGTTGGAATGACTAGCTTGCGAAAGCCTTTTGCCAATTAAAGCATCACAGGATATACTGGCTCAAGTCACGGTTTTTCACCATGTCGCGCAGGCGTTCCTCTACCAATTGTGGCGTTACGATGAGGTGGGTGCCGGCCGGTAGCTTGTCGGGTACATCAAAGAGTAAGTCATTCAGCAGCCGGCTCATTACGGTGTGCAGGCGGCGCGCCCCAATGTTTTCGACCTCCGCATTCACGTCAAACGCGATTTCCGCAATGCGCAGCAAGGCTTCGTCCTCGAAGTCGAGTTGCACATCTTCGGCCATCAGCAAGGCTTGGTACTGCTTGGTGAGGGCGTTTTTAGGGTCTTTCAGAATGCGGTAGAAGTCATCTTTGCCCAGGCTTTGCAGCTCCACCCGAATAGGAAAGCGTCCTTGCAACTCAGGAATGAGGTCTGAGGGTTTCGAAACGTGGAATGCCCCCGCTGCGATAAACAGAATGTGGTCGGTGTTCACTACACCGTATTTGGTATTCACGGCCGAGCCTTCTACGATGGGCAACAGGTCGCGCTGCACACCTTGGCGGCTCACATCGGGGCCGCCGCTTTTGCCGCTGCCGCTGGTTGCCACTTTGTCAATTTCATCGATGAAGATGATGCCCGCGTTTTCGGCCTGCCGGATGGCTTCTTCCTTTATTTCGTCCATGTCCACCAGCTTGGCCGCTTCTTCATCGAGTAGCAGCTTGCGGGCTTCGGCCACGGTCACTTTGCGCTTCTTCGACTTCTTGGGCATCATGTTGCCCAGCATGTCTTGCAGGCCCGACATGGTGGCCTCGTCCATCATGCCCGGCGCACCCATGATGCCCACGCTCGGGCCTCCTTGGGTCACATTTATCTCGATGCGGCGGTCTTCAAGCTCGCCATTGCGGATTTTCTGGCGGAAGCGCTCGCGGGTGCGTTCGTTCAACTCTTGGTCGGAGTCGGGCACCGCGTCGGTAGCGCTGCCTTCGCCAATTCCGAATCCTAAGTTGCTGCGGCTATTATTGCCATCCTTGGCCGGAACCTTCATAGGCGGAATGAGCGCATCAAGAATAATGTCCTCCACGGCCTGCTGGGCCTGGGCTTTTACTTCTTCTTGGCGGCGCTGGCGCAGGCGGCTCACCGACTGCTCGGCCAAGTCGCGCACCATGCTTTCCACATCGCGCCCCACGTAGCCGACTTCGGTAAACTTGCTGGCCTCGACTTTCACAAACGGCGCATCGGCCAAATGGGCCAGGCGGCGGGCAATCTCGGTTTTGCCCACGCCGGTAGCTCCAATCATCAGGATATTATTGGGCACAATCTCCTGCTGCATATCAGCAGGGGCGTGCAGCCGGCGCCAGCGGTTGCGTAATGCAATGGCTACGTGGCGCTTGGCCTCGTGCTGGCCGATAATGTATTTGTCAAGCTCGGCCACTATCTGGGCCGGGGTAAGAAAGGTGTCGTTGAGCATTCGAAAAAGAATAATTGGCGTTCCGCAGCGGAACACCATAAACTGTCATGCTGAGCTTGTCGAAGCAGCTTACCAGGTTCGTTGGGCGGTCCTGGCAAGCTGCTTCGACAAGCTCAGCATGACGAATGTTTGGAAACGATAATACGACGTTCGCGGAAGGAAAAGGGTTTAGTCCTTCTTCTTAAAAACACTGCCCAAGCTGCGGCTGAGCGTGAAATAATTGCTCGACCCCGCCGCCTGCAACGTGGCGTGCGTATAGTCGAGCTGAAACTGGCTGATTTTCAGCATAGCCCCAAAGCTGAAGCCCGCCGCGCCACTCGTGTTGTCGAGGCGTAGCTCGCGGTTTTGCAAGTGGTTGTAGCCTACCCGCACGTGAAAGCCGGTGCCCAGTATCAGCTCTGCGCCCACCGTAAAGTGCCGGGCCAGGTTATCAGCAAAATTCTTACTGGCCCGCACCGTGTCGCCGCTGGCGTTGGTAGTGCCTCGGTCGTTGGGGTCGAGGTACTGAATATCCCACTTTTGCAAGTGGTGCGCCGTGATAGTAAAGCGCAGCGGCATGTGCTCGGGTTTGATGGTGGTACCGAGCTGCACATCGAGCGGCAGCGGCTGGCGGCCGCTGGCAATATAGGGCTTCAGCATGTAGCCCGCGTTTTTCACTACCAGGCCCACCGCAAAGTCAGACTCGCTAGGCTTATACAGCACTCCGGCATCGCCGGCCAGCGCTATAGCACGGTTATCAGCAATGGCCGATACCGCCAGCTTGGCCGCCAAGCCAAAGGTGAACTTGCCCTTGGTATAAGAGTCAGCCGCCGTGAAAGCATACTCATTCACCCCGAAGGTGCCCAGCGAATTGCCGGCCGCGTCGAAGCTCTGCAAGTCGCCGTAATTTAAGTACGTGAAGCCCAGCCCAAAGCGGCCACGCTTCGCAGTATTAAACGCATAAGCGGCCGTGCTCTGCTTGATGCTGCCCACGTAGGCCACGTAGCTGATGGCCGCCGCGTGGTCCATCTCAGCATTTAGCAGGGCCGGGCTGCCGTAGAGCTGCGTGGGGTCGGAGGTGCGGGCTGAGGCATTCATGCCACCCGTGGCCGCGAGTTGGGCCGAGGGTGGCAGACTCAGAAAAGTAAGGGCCGTGCGCCCGCCCAATTGGGCCTGAGCGGCAAAAGGCAGGAGCAGAAAAAAGGCGGAAAGCTGCTTCATCGTTCGAAGGTAACGCACGTAGGGTCAGCTTTAGCTTGCCAGCAGCGGACAAAATTTTGCCCCGTTGGCAAGCTTAAAGCTGACCCTACAGCTTATTGCACCTCTACACTTGGGCCTACCGGCGCGGGAGCCTCATCGCGCACGGGCAGCGACTGTGGTCGGGCTACTTTTTCTTGCAGCAGCGCTACCGTCAGCACATCATCGACGCGCTCGGCGTAATGGATTTGCAGGCCTTTCAAGTATTCTGGCTGGATTTCCTCCACGTCCTTGCGGTTTTTGGGCGACAGTATCACGTCGCGCACGCCGGCGCGGCGGGCGGCCAGCAGCTTTTCCTTAATGCCACCCACCGGCAGCACCCGCCCGCGCAATGTTATTTCGCCCGTCATGGCCAAGTGCGGGCGCACCCGGCGCTGGGTGTAGGCCGACGTGATGCTGGTGAAAATGGCAATGCCTGCGCTTGGTCCGTCCTTCGGAATACCGCCTTCGGGGAAGTGAATGTGCAGGTCGTACTGCTCAAACATGCGGTAATCGATGCCCAACTCCTCGGCCCGCGCCCGCAGGTAGGAGAGGGCCGTAATGGCCGATTCCTTCATCACGTCGCCGAGTTGGCCGCTCAGCGTGAGCTTGCCCCGGCCGCGGCTTAATAGGCTCTCTACGAATAGGATATCGCCGCCAACGCTCGTCCAGGCCAAGCCCGTTACCACACCGGCCGTGTCCGATTCCTGGTACAAGTCGCGGTCGAAACGCGGCGAGCCCAGAATTTTTAGGACGTCCTGCGGCTCTAGTTGAGCGGGCAGCGTTTCCTTGCCCGCCTTGCGGCGGGCGAGGTTGCGGGTGAGGGCCGCCAGCTGCCGTTCAAGGCTGCGCACGCCGCTTTCGCGGGTGTAGTCGTCGGCCACGCGGTGCAGCGCCTGGTCCGTGATTTTTACTTCGTTCTCGGCCAGGCCGTGCTCGCGCAATTGCTTGGGCCAGAGGTGCTTTTTGGCGATTTGCGTTTTTTCTTCCTGCGTGTAGCCGGTCAGGTCAATAATCTCCATCCGGTCGCGTAGGGCCGGCTGAATGGTTTCAAGCGAGTTGGCCGTGGCGATGAATAGCACCTTACTCAGGTCGTACTCTACCTCCAGGTAATTGTCGGTAAAGGTCGAGTTTTGCTCGGGGTCGAGCACTTCGAGCAGGGCCGAGCTAGGGTCGCCCCGGAAGTCACTGCTCACCTTATCTATCTCATCCAGAATAATAACGGGATTGCTCACGCCGGCCTTCTTTATCTGCGCGATAATGCGGCCGGGCATGGCTCCCACGTAGGTTTTGCGGTGCCCGCGTATCTCGGCCTCGTCGCGCACGCCGCCCAGGCTCAAGCGCACGTACTTGCGGCCCAGCGCCGTGGCAATGCTGCGGCCCAGCGAGGTTTTGCCCACGCCGGGCGGGCCATAGAGGCACAGTATTGGCGATTTCAAATCCTGTTTCAGCTTCAACACCGCCAAGTACTCCAGGATGCGCTCCTTCACCTTTTCGAGCCCGAAGTGGTCGGCATCAAGTATCTTCTTGGTAGTCTTTAAGTTAAACTTGTCCTTGGTAATGTCGCCCCAAGGCAAGTCGAGCAAATACTCCACGTAGTTGAGCGTCACTGGGTAGTCGGGCGACATCTGGTTGATGCGCGCCAGCTTGGTCAGCTCTTTCTCAAAGTGCTTGCCTACGGCCTCGGGCCACTTTTTCTCCTGGGCGCGGGTGCGCAGGCCGGCCAAATCCTGCTCGGGGCTGCCTTCGCCTTGGCCCAGCTCGTCCTGCAAGGTCTTGAGCTGCTGGCGTAGGAAATACTCGCGCTGCTGAGCATCGATGCCGGTGTGGGTTTTCGAGCGGATATCGTTCTTGATTTCCAGCAATTCGGCCTGCCGCAACAGCGCCTCAAGCAGTTGGCGGGCTTGGGCCTCGGGGTCGGCCAGCTCCAGCAGCGACTGCTTGGCTGGCAGCTCCAATTGCACGTTCGACGATAGGAAGTGAATCAGAAATGCCGGCGACTGAATGCCTTCCAGCATGGCCCGCGCCTCCGGTGGAATCTCGGGCGTGAGCTCCAGTACCTTGCTGGCGGCTTCGCGCAGGCTTTGCAGCAGCACCAACTCGCCGTCGTTGTCAGAGTTCAGGCCGCGCTCCTCAAAGTACGAAACCTTGGCCACCAGCTGCGGCGAGAATGACACTTCTTCCTGCACCTGGAAGCGTACCTGCCCTTGAATAATAATCGTCACCTGCCCATCGGGCTGGTCGATGAGCTTCAGGATGCGGGCCAGCGTACCCACTGGGTACAGGTCGTCGAGGCCGGGCTCGTCGGCATCGGGGTTGCGCTGGGCCATCACACCTATCAGCTTCTCGTTTTTAGAAGCCAGCTTGCGGATAAGGCGGATACTTTTTTTGCGCGTCACCGTCACAGGCAGCACCACGCCGGGGAAAAGTACCGTGTTGCGCACCGGCAACAATGCCAGGGTAGTAGGCGCATCGTCGGCCGATATCAGGTGGTCGGGGTCGGCCGCCATAATGGCAATAGCCTCCGGGGCCGAGTCGGGGCCGCCAGCCAGCGCCTGGCTGCGGCGTGAAGTAGCAAAAGTCATTAGCAAAAAGAAAAGGCGCGGCCCAGCCGCACGACGGCTGCCAGAGTGGCAGCTACTAGCCCGCGTCTAAGGTAAGGGCGCGCAAGGAGAATACCGATTCAAGGGGCGTGCCAGTACTGCCGAGCCGCCAAAGCGTCGTTTACCTAGGCTTTACGAGGGTAGGTACTGCGCAGGTTAGGCAGATGTAGGAGCTGCTCTTTAGAAATTATATCCCGAAAGACACAGGCTGCGGAGCTGCCCTGCTTGTCCTTACTAAATCGGTGCCTTAATTATATGGACGAACGTTGGGGAGTACAACTCCTTAGGTCATCATGTTCGAAATATAACTTCGAGCTAGCCGCAACTGAAAACGTGTATTGCCCAGCTCGGCGCCTTGGGCGGTACGCCGGCTAAGTACAGGCATTAGGGCAAAAGCTCGCTATAATTCGCTCAAAAATGCAATTTTAGCGTTTGCTATTCGCAGTACTGAAAATTATGTGCGAACTTGCGGGCGTGTTCTGATTATCTGTTATGTTTCTATGGGTTACTCAAGGTTTAATTATATTTTTTACAGTTGCGGCTGGCTGTTGCTGCTTTTGTTAACTACTAAGCAGCTAGCTGCACAGCAACGGCCGCAGCCTCGTACTGCCCCGCGCGCCAGCACGACAAAGCCCGCCGCCCCGGCCGACACAGCCAAGCGCCCTGCCTACCAGGCCCGCGCCCTCAAAGGCCGTATGAGCCGCCGCCTGCGGGTGCGGCCCGATGGCACGCCCGATTTTGTAAATGTCAACAAACTGCCATTCTACGAAGACAAAAAGGCGCTGCAAGCCATTCGGCGGGCCGAGCGGCGGCACCACTACACCGAGGCGCGCACGCTGCTGACGCAGTACGTGGCGCAGTTTGGCATCGAAAATTTTTACCGCAATACCGACCTGCTGTGGCATTTGGGCCAGCTCTGGCAGCGCGACAGTACGCAGCAGGAGCGCGCCAAAGCGTATTTCCGGCTGGCCCTCAAGCACCACCGCACCGAGGTAAAGCGCGTGCAACAGTACTACGACTCGCTCGACGCCAAGAATACCGACCTCTACGTGCCGCTGAAGGTGTACTACGATATTGTGGAGTACCGCAAGGGCATCAGTACTTTCCACCCGCCCAAAAACGTGTACACCAACATGGGCGACGGCATAAACTCAAAACTAGCCGACTACGGCCCTACGCTGGGTGCGGGCGATTCGATGCTGCTGTTCTCCAGCAAGCGCCAGCAGCGGCGCGGCGTGCAGGAGCAGAGTGATGAAAACCTGTTCGTGGCCCATCGCGATGGTACCATCTGGTCCGATGCCGAGCCGCTACCCAAGCCCATCAACTCGCAATACAACGAGGGCTCGGCGTGCTTCTCGCACGATGGGCGCACCATATTCTTTGCTCGCTGCGAGTGCCCCACCTGCCACGGCAACTGCGACTTATACACCGCCAAACTAGGCCCGGACGGCAAGTGGAGCGTGCCCAAAAGCCTGGGCGCGGCCGTCAATTCCATTGCCTGGGACTCGCAGCCCACGCTTTCGCCCAAGGAGGACACGCTATACTTCGCTTCCGACCGCCTGGGCGGCTTCGGGATGTCGGATATCTACTTCACCGTCAAGCAGAAAAATGGCCAGTGGGGCCGCGCCCAGAATATGGGTCCGGTGGTGAATACCCGCGAGAGCGAGGTGAGTCCGTTTTTTCACCCCCTCTACCAAGTGCTGTACTTCAGTTCGCGGGGGCAGTTGCTCAATTTTGGCGACTTCGATATTTACAAAACATATCGCGTGGGCGGACGCTGGCAGGAGCCGCGTAACATCGGCCCGCTGGTAAATGGCAAAGGGTCAGAATATTACTTTACTATCGACAGCCAAAGCAAAAACCTGTACTACGCCCGCTCCGAGGCACAGGACATTGGTAACCTTGACCTCTATTCCTTTCCGCTGCCCATGGAGGCGCAGCCTCAAGCTACCACGCAGGTAGCCGGCACGCTCATCGACTCGGTGAGCAACAAGCCGCTCAAAGGCCTCATCAGCATTATCGACTTGGATAATGGTATCGAGGTGGCCAGTAAGTACTTGCGAGCCGACGGCTCGTTCGATTTTGAGCTTATTGAGGGCTCGCACTACGCCATGCTTATCCAGAGCCCCGACGCCTTCACGGTCGAAAAGCAGTTTGCCTTAAAAGGCGATACCGTGATGGCGCTGCTCACTAACAGCATAGACTATAAGCTGCCGCTTATCTTCAAAAATATTGAGTTTGAGCAAGGTAAGTCGGGCATCAACCCAGCCATGCAGCCTACCCTCGACCGCATCGCTCTGTTCTTGGTCGACCACCCGAATTTTCGCCTCAGTATAGCCGGCCACACCGACAGCAAAGGCGACCCCGAAATCAACGAAAAGCTCTCGCAGGACCGCGCCGAGGAAATCCGCCGCTACATTGAGCGCAAAGGCAAGCTGAAGCCCAACCGCATCGAAAGCTTCGGCTACGGCTCCAGCAAGCCCCTCAAAGACGAAACGACTGAAGCCGATGCGCGGGTAAACCGGCGCGTCGAGTTCAGGCTAATAAAGCCAGAAGGGGAGAAGGCCGGGGCAGGTAGCGCTGGCTGGAACTAAAGAACTGGCTGATAAGCAGCAAAAGCGAAGGCCTGACATAGCACTGGGTGCTGGTGTCAGGCCTTCAACTTTTCTACCAAAGCTTGGTATCCATGATGCCGGGCGGCAGCGGGGCCGATGTACTCAGGCCCAGCACACACCAGTCGGGCTCTACGCCGAAGGTGCCGCCGGGCAGCACGTGGCTTACCCAGCGCAGGATAGTTTGGCCGGTGTATTCGTGGGTGTCAGGGTCGAGCTCGCGCAGTACCAGCGCGTCACCAACCTGAAAATTGTTGTCGTTTTTGCGAACGTCGAAGGGCTTGGTGCCAGCCGAAACGGCCGCGAAGCAAGCCGGCCAAATGGCTAGCTCGTGGGTGCGGCGGGGGGCAAGAGTTGCTTGGTTGGTAGCAGCTGAATATAGGTTCATAAGATAAATCGCTAGAAGGGTAAGAGATAATGAAAGCCAAAATTACGAACGGTTGAGGTAAACGCACGAAAAACCCTTTCCGCCGCCGGTTAGCGCCAGCAGCAGAGAAGGGTGGGAGTCGCAAGTATAACGGGCTTAAGGTCAAGGAAGTTCGAGAGGCCGGGGCAGCCCGCACCTACGGCCGAGAATAAATAGCGGCGCTCCGACTAACGACCAATACTGCTAAGCAGGCGGCAGGTTCAGGTCCAAATCCTGGTCGCGCATGCACTTAAAATGCCCCTGCGGGCACTTGGCGAAGCCTATTTTAGAGCACGGCCGGCACGCCAGCCCCAGCACTTCGAGGGCCTGAAACGAGGTGCGGTAGGGGTACATACCAAACTGCGGCACCGTATTGCCCCACACACTGAAAATCTCCTTGCCAAAGGCCGCTGCAATGTGCATTAGCCCCGTATCGTGGCTTACCACGAAGGCCGATTGCTGCACCAACGATGCCGATTGGTGTAGCGAAAAGTGCCCGCAGGCGTTGTAGAGAGGCAAAACAGTGCGGGAAGAGGGCTGCTGAAAAGCCAACTCGATGATGTGGCCAGTACTCTCGTCCTCTGGGCCGCCGAGCAGCACCACGGGTCGCGGAGCTAGCTTGATTATCAAATCAATAAGCTTCTCGACGGGCAAGCGTTTGGTGGCGTGTTGCGCCCCGATGGCCACCGCCACGTACTCGCCCGGCCGGAAACCAGCAGGCAGCGTAGCGGCCACATCAACCTCCTGGCCAGTCGCAATGAAGTAGTCGAGCCCCGCGCCATCGTCGCGGATGCCGAGCGGCGCAGCCGCATCGCGGTAGCGGTCCACGATGTGCACGGGCGGCAATTGGTTTACCTTAAAATTGACCAGCAGCCACTTCTGAAAATTCAGCTTGTCGAAAGCCCGGCCCGGCACGCCCGGCAGCTGCAGCCGGATGAGCCGCGTGCGCAGATTATTGTGCAAATCCACAATGAAATCGAAGTGCTCGGCGCGCAGCTCGCGCACCAGCTCGCCGAGGCTACCGCTGAGGACGTGCGTTTTATCCACGTACGGGTTGGCTTCGAGCAGGCTGCGGTAGGCGGGCTTGGTGGCAAAATGCACCTGCGCCCCCGGCACCTGAGTTTTCAGCTGCCGCACTACCGGCGTCGTCAGCACGATGTCGCCGATGGAGGAAAAACGCAGAACGAGGATTTTCATGGAACGTTGGGGCCGCGTCTGTCATGCTGAGCGCAGCGGAGCGGAGTCGAAGCATCTTGGCTGGTCAACTAACTCCTTAACGCTAGCAACGAAGCGGCCAAGATGCTTCACTACGCTCAGCATGCCAGTCTTTTACTTTTTCACTGCCTGCTTTCGCGCTTCAAAATACGCCGTCACTTCATCCACGCTCTTTGCGTTAAACGTCATCTCCTTGGTCAGCATGCCCTTACGTCCGGCCAGCACGCCATATCGCATATCGGCGTAGCCATCGGTGTGGTGGGCATCGGGGTTGATGCTAAGCTGCACGCCTTGGCTGAGCGCATAGCGCACCCAGCGCCAGTCGAGGTCGAGGCGCCAAGGGTTGGCGTTGATTTCGATAATCACCTGATGCTCGGCGCAGGCATCAATAACGGCTTTGAAATCAATGGGGTAGCCAGCGCGGCGCAGCAGTAGCCGGCCCGTGGGGTGGCCCAGCATCGTGCAGTGCGGGTTGGCAATGGCCGCCAGCAGGCGGTCAGTAGCCTTGCGCTCATCCATCTTCAAGTTAGAGTGGATACTCGCCACAATGAAGTCGAATGAGTCGCGCACCTCCGCGTCGTAGTCGAGGCTACCATCACCCAGAATATCAGCCTCAATGCCTTTGAAAATGCGGAACGGAGCCAGCTCCGCGTTCAGTTCGTCTATCTCGCGCTGCTGCTGGCGCACGCGCTCGGGGCCGAGGCCATTGGCATAGTGCGCCGCCTGCGAGTGGTCGCAGATGCCGAGGTACTCGTAGCCCGCATCGCGCAGAAACGTGGCCATCTGGCGCAGCGAGTGGTTGCCATCCGAGTAGGTGCTGTGGTTGTGCAGCGAGCCGCGCAAGTCGCTGTCTTGCAGTAGCTGCGGAATTTTGCGCTCGGCGGCCAGCTCGATTTCGCCCAGGCCTTCGCGTAGTTCGGGCACCACATATTGCAGGCCCGCTTTTTCATATAGTGCCTCCTCGCTGGCAAACTGCTCGCGCTTGGCCCACTGGCGCAGGGTGCGTGGCGCGGGCGGCGCAGCGTTGGGCAACGTTGCGCCGAGGTGGGTTTCGTTGCCGGTTGTCAAAAAGAGTTGATTAACAAAATCTTGGGGAGCAACCACCCGCACCACGATGCCCACCCCGCCTTCTACGGCGGCTCCGGCCCAGGTCCACGGCCCCGAGCGGCGCACGTCGGCGCGCAGGCCGGGCGCGGCATTCAGCAGTGCATGAATAGAGGTAGGGTCAAGCGTAGCCACCAGTATTTCGACCGTTTCCACGATTTCGAGGGCGCGGCGAATGTCGCCGGTGGCGGCGGCTTCGGTCACGCCGGGCACTTGGCGCAGGCGGGCGGTGAGGTCATTGGCTAGCTGCTCGGCTTGGGAAAACAGCAATTTGCCCGCACTTTGGTCGGTGAATTCCAGCGCTGCCAGGATGCTTTCCTGAGTTTTGGCTCCGAAGCCTTTGAGTGTGGCCACGCGGCCAGCTTCGGCAGCTTCGCGCAGCTGGTCGGGGCTTTCGATGCCGGCATCGCGCCACAGGGCGCGCACTTTCTTGGGGCCGATGCCTTTGATATTCAACAGTTCGACTACGCCAGGCGGGGTTTTGTCAATGAATTCCTGTAGTTCCTTGAACGTGCCAGTGTCGAGCAGCTCGGCCACTTTGGCGGCCGCAGTTTTGCTGAGGCCAGTGCGGTCGGGCAGGCCGGGCCGGTCGATTTCGGATACTGGGAACTCCAGTTGCTCTAAAGCGGTGGCGGTGCCTTCGTAGGCCCTGATTTTGAAGGGATTCTCTTCGTGCAGCTCCATTAGCTGGGCAGTGAGGCGGAAGGCACGAATGAGGGCGCGGTTGTCCACGGGTGGCGGGGGCTGAAGGATGATGGGCGGGTAGCTCGGTGGCTAGCTCTACGCTAATTCCAGCGGGTTGGGTCAACGGAGCAGGCAAGCCAAGCAGAACCCAAAAGTACGCCCGGCCACCCAGCGGCGGCGCAGTCATTTGCCGACAGCGTCGGTAGTTTCGGCCCGCAAAAGCCTCGTTGCTTTGCGTTTCATCAGTATCAGCCCGGCTGCTATGCGTTTTCCTATTGTGCGCGCCACGTTGCTGTTTGTCGCGATTATCCTGGGCGGCCTGCTAGTGTTTGCCTTTGATTTTTACGAGCTTAACAGCCCGGAAGTCAATACGTTGATATTACTGGTGTTGCTGCTACTAAAGGCAGCCTATTTTGTCTGGGCGCTGCTGGGCTGGATTCGCAAGTCGGTGGTTTCTAAATACTATCTCACCTACATGACGGGGTTTTTTGTGCTGCACGTGCTACTGCTGGTGCTGTCGTTTGGCATCGACTACTACTGCCTGCACCGCATCGATGCGACCGCCTTTTTCTTGCCCGCCGGCCAGCCGGGCGGCTGGGCGCAGCTCCTGACGTTTATCTACTTCAGCCTGGGCAAGTTCACGACGGCTGGGGGCGGCGAGCTGCACCCGGCCAATGCCGTGGCCCAATGCTGCGTGATGGTCGAAATGGCCTTGTCATATTTCACTACGGTGCTGGTTATTGCCAATGTCAGCCACTTGCAGGTGCTGTTTGGGGGCAAGCCCGACGACCAGGAGCCCACATAGCCACCGCCTGGCCGCGTTGCGTACTAACCAAGTTGTTGCTTTTGCCTTTCGGTATGTTGTTCCAAAATTTTGCCCGTCGGCTGGCGGTAGCTGCTTTGCTACTGTCCTCGGCTTGCCAGCCTCACCACTCAGCCGACCTGCCCTCGGGCGGGCTCGCGGCGGTGCATGGCACTTGGCTATTGGTGCCCGAAAGCAGTCACGCCGACACCTTGGTGTACCGCCGCAATACCTACCGCTTCAAGTACCGGCCCGGTGGGCGGCCAGGCTTCCGGCTTCAGCCAGCTGGGCAGTTTACGCGCTTCGATGTGGCCCCCGGCGGCGGGCTGCTGGCGCAGGATGGCACCTGGACCCAGACTGCTACTGGCCGCCTGCTCATTCACTTGCCCGAAGTGGAGCCTGCCGAGCCCGACTACGAGCTTGAAGTGCTGAGCTATCGGCAGGGCGTGCTCAAGCTACGTCGGCTCAAAAGCCGCCCGGCCGTGGAAGTTCTTCGCCAGCCGTAAATATTTCGTCATGCTGAGCTTGTCGAGGCATCCCGCGTGGCGTAGTAATTCTCATTACCAGCAACGAAGCAAGCGAGATGCTTCGACAAGCTCAGCATGACAAAATAAGCAGGTTTCTGTTGCCCTAAGTCCGACCTTTGCGGGCATGAATTACTGGCTCGTAAAATCTGAACCTGAAGCCTACTCCTGGGCTGACTTTACCCGCGAAGCTGGCACCGATTGGACCGGCGTGCGCAACTACCAGGCCCGCAACAACCTGCAAGCCATGCAGCCCGGCGACTTGGCGCTTTTCTACCATAGCGTAAGCGAAAAAGCCGTGGTGGGCGTGGCCGTGGTGCACGCCGCAGCCGCCCCCGATGCCACCGCTGAGGCCGGTAGCCCCTGGGTGGCCGTACACCTACGCCCGCACTCTCCGCTGGCCCGCCCCGTATCGCTGGCCGCCCTCAAGGCCGAGGCTAGACTGAGCCAGCTGGCGCTGCTGCGGCAGTCGCGCCTATCGGTGACGCCGGTGCGCCCCGAAGAGTTTGATATTGTGCTGGAACTCGGGGCGGCATAAGGCAGTAGAAAGGGTTGCCGGGGTGGGCGTAATGGGTTATCTTCGTAACAGTTGCCCTGCGTGCCCCGGCACTTCCCTTTCTCCTACCCGCCCCCTTCCCATGAAACAATTTTCCGCTTTACTGCTGTGGGCCGCCCCACTGGTTTCGTGGGCGCAGGCTCACACTACGGCGCCGCCCCCGCCGCCCCCCGGTGCCCCGGTTCAGACTGCCCGCACCGAGCTGCTGCTCGACCATGCCAACGAGGATGCCTGGGTGCAAGCCATGCCCGCCGACACCGCCGTGCTGGTACTGCTGCGCCGCCAGCCCAAAGCGTTTGGCAAGCCGCAGTATGCGCTGGCCCACTACCGCGCCGGCTTGGTGCTGAAGCGCGAGCAGCCGCTGGAAATCGCCGAGGAGTTTGATGTGGAGCGCCTCTGCGCCGAGCCTGGCGTGCTGTACACCGTCTGCCGGTCGCACCAGGAGCCGGGCAGCCTGCTGGTGGCAGCCTACAACGTGCGCGATGGCCAAGTGCATCTGCAAACGTTCAAGACCAAGCTCTGCCGCGAGATAGCCGCTGTGCGTGCCGTCGATGGCAAGCTGCTGGCCACCGTGGCCATGGCCGATGGCCAGCACCAGACGGTGCTGCTGCTCGACGTAGCCACCGGCGCTTTTCAATTTGTATCCTCGCTCTACGAGTCGATTAGCTCCGAATTTACCAGTGTGGCCGATGCCCCTGCCGGCCGGGCCGAATTTGTGTCCAGCCAGACTAATGGCCGCAAGCAGCGCTTGATGCTCAAGCAGCTATCGGCCGAGCGCGGCGAGCTGCTACACTCCGAAATGGTGCAAACCGAGAGCGAGCGCACTCTCATTACGGCCCAGCTAAGCCCGCTGCAAGATACCAGCGCCCGGCTGCTGGCCGGCACTTACGGCATACGTGGCCCACTCTATGCCCAGGGACTATTTACCACCGACCTCACCGCGCCAGCTGCTAGTGCCAGCGACCCGCATCCGGCCCTGAAGTTTTACGATTTTCGGCGGTTGCGCCACTTTTTTGACTACCTAGCCCCCAGCAAAGAAGCCCGTCTGCGTGACCGCTCAGCCCGCCGCGATGCTGAGGAAATGTCGCCCCTGCGCTGGCACTACCGCCTGCTGCTGCACGAGTTGCTGCCCCGCTCCGATGGGGGCTACACGCTGGTGGCCGAGGTGTACTACCCGCGCTACAACTACAGCAACTCGAGCTACAGCCCGATGATGCGCAACTATGGCAACCTGGGCATGCCCTACTATAATATGCCCTACTCGAGCGCGGCAGGCCGTATGTTCACCGGTTTCCGCACCACCCACGTGCTAGTGTGTGGCTTCGACCGGCGTGGCAGCCTGCTCTGGGACAATACCTACGTGGTAGAAAACGAGCTGCTGCACGACCAGCTCGAAGAAGCCGTGCGCACCCTCACCCTGCCCGATGGCCGCATGGTGTTGGCCTACCTCACCGAAGAAGGCCTGCACTACAAGCTCATCAACCAGGACGAAGCCGCCCCCAACGACCTGAAGGTAGAGCTGTTTACGGCTGGCCCCGGTGTAAAAGAAAAGGTGGTTGATACCTACCAGCCCGATATCCAGCCCTGGACCGAGCAACAATATGTAGCCAGTGGATTTCAGTCTATTAAGACGGATGGCGGCGCTACGCGGCACGTGTTTTTCTTGCAGGTGCTGAAGTTTTGAAGGCCAGGGAAGGGGATAGAGACGGAAGTGTAGAAGTAAGTTTGTCCTTGCCAGGAGGCACGACGAAGCAATCGCATCAGAACAGCTCGTTTTGATACGATTGCTTCGTCGTGCCTCCTGGCAAGGACAAACTTGTTCATTCACCTGCTCACTCAACGTGCTCCTCGCTACCCACACCGGCCACCCGCACGAGGCCGGCCTCGACGAAGCCGGGCGCGGCTGCCTGGCCGGGCCGGTTTTTGCGGCGGCTGTCATTCTGCCGCCCGATTTTAACCCCGCCTTCCTCAACGATTCGAAGCAACTCACGGCCCGCCGCCGCGAAGCCCTGCGCCTCGACATTTGCACCAACGCCATTGCTTGGGCCGTGGCCGAAGCCTCCCCGGCCGAGATTCAGGAAATTAACATTGCGCAGGCCAGCTACTTGGCTATGCACCGGGCCGTGGCCGCGCTGGCCGTGCCCGCCACGCACCTGCTGGTCGATGGCAACCGTTTTCGGCCCTACGATGGCCTGCCCCACACCTGCATAATAGGCGGCGATGGCCTCTACCGCAGCATTGCGGCAGCCTCCATCCTGGCCAAAACTTTCCGCGATAAGCGCATGCGCGAACTGGCCGAAGAATACCCCGCCTATGGCTGGTCGCAGAATGCCGGTTATCCTACCGCTGCCCATCGCGCCGCGCTGCGCGAGCACGGCGTCACCCCGCATCATCGGCTGGGGTTCAGATTATTATAGCTATCCTTGCCTCGTCGTGCCTCCTGGCAAGGACAACTGTTAATCGACTCGCTGGTGTTTCAGTTTCAGCAAGTCCAGAAACAGGCTGAAGCTGTCGACACCGCTGCCGCTCTCGCCGCCGAAAGCGTCGAAGGTGAGGGGCTTAATGATATAGCCGCTTACGTTCAGGTCCTTGGCCCCGAAACGGTCGGTGTCAAGGTCTGAGGTGGTCATAATGAATACGTTGAGGTCTTGGAACTCGGGGTCTTCGCGTAAGATTTTGAGCAGCTCCAAGCCATTGAGGCGGGGCATATTGAGGTCGAGCATCACCAGGCTCGGGCGGGCGATTTTGGCTTCGCCGTTTTCGCCGCGCAGCATATTCAAAGCTTCGCGGCCATTGCGGGCGTGGGTGAGGGGCACAGTGATTTGCTGCTTGCGCAGCTCGCGCTGCACATTCATCACGTCCATTTGGTCGTCTTCTACCAGCAAGATGCTGGCGGTATCGGTAGAAGTACTATTGGTAGGCGACATAGCGCGGGAGGGCAATTAAGAGCGGAATACTCAGCTAGCAAAGTAACTACTAACGCGCTGTTTGGTGAGCAAGGTATAATCCAACTGTCAGGCTTTGGCTGCTGCCATCTGGGGCCGGGGAGCAGCAGCAGTAGGCGAACCACTGGCCACTGCTACCGGCTGCTTGGGCCAGGTAAAGTAAAAAGTGGCTCCCTGGCCTTCGGCCGATTCGACCCAGATGCGGCCGCCTTGGCGTTCCACAAGTTTCTTCACGATGGCCAGGCCCACACCGGTGCTTTCAAAAGCATCGCGCTCGACGAGGGTTTGAAAAATAATAAAAATACGCTCGTGGTACTCGGGCGCAATGCCAGGGCCATCGTCCTGCACCGAAAAGCGATAGAAGTCACCCGATACATCATCGCAGCCGATGTGCACATGGCCAGTGGCCGGATGGTTATGGTATTTTATGGCGTTGGAAATCAGATTCGTAAATACCTGCTGGAGTTGTGTGCGGTTGGTGATGAGTGTGGGCAGGAAGAACGGCAATTCTAGTCGGAAGCCCTCGGGCATGCTCAGCGTATCGGTGATTTCGCGCAGCAGCTGGCGCACAAATACCGGCTCGTTGGCCTCGGCCACGCGGCCCACCCGCGCCAGCGCCAGAATGCCCGTAATGAGGTTTTCCATGCGGTGCACGCGCTGCCGCATCAGGGCCAGAAACTCGCGGATGTGCGGCGGCAGGCTTTCCTTTCCCATGTCTTCCTCAATCCAGCGCGAAGCACTCTCGATGCCCCGCAAAGGCGCTTTCAAGTCGTGCGATACCACGTAGGCAAATTGGTCGAGCTCCTGATTGCGGCCTTCGAGCTGACTGATATTCTGGTCGATGGTGTGGGCCATGCCATTGAGGGCGCGGGTTAGCTCACTCAGCTCATCATTTTCATTGTCAGATATTTGCGTTTTATAGTCGCCGTCGGCCAGGCGGCGGGCCAGCGTAATCATGCTGCGCAGGCGGCGGCCCAGCAGCCGCACTAGGTACACGGCCCACAGCAGCCCCATTATCAGCCCCGCGCCCGTGATGAGGCCTGCTAGGCGCTGCGCGCGTGTGATGCTGTCGGCTAGGCGCTCGCGCTGCACCTGGCGGTTTTGGGTTTCGGCCGCGTCGAATAGCATCATCTGGTGGCGAATGGCATCCATTACCTGCTTGCCTATCAGGCCCTCCACTAAGTTGGCGTGCGCCATGCCTTCGAGGCCTTTCTGCTGCGGGTTGTGCTCGCGGGCGGTGCGTTTTTCGCGCACCATCATGTGGGTATAGGCCGTCCACTGCTGAAAATAGTGGCGCGTCGTATCAAGGCGCTGGCGCTGAATGGGCTCATCGCCAAGCTGGTCGCGCAGCTGGTTGAAGCGCGTGAGCAAGTCGCGCTCGCCGGCATAATAGGGGTCGAGCATCTGCTCATTGCCGATGAGCAGGTAGCCCCGGAACCCCGTTTCCATGTCGATAATGCTGCGTAGCAGCGAAGTGCCATCGGCCGAAATATGCTGCGAGGCCTCCACATGCTGCGAATTGCGCAGCACCTGTCCCGCCAACTGAAAGTTGAGCAGCAGCACTGCCGCAAATAGCCCCAGCAGCAGCAGGAAACCAGCAAAAAGCTTGGTAGTAAGGGTGATTTTCATGCGTAACTCCGGCTAATCAAACCTTCCCAGTACGTAGTTTGCCTTCGATAGTTTGTAGCAGGCGTACTATTTGGTCGGCCTGTTGCTGTACCTCTCGAAAGCCCGCCAGCGCGTCATCTTGCCGGCCCGCCAAGTGCAAGTCCATCAGCGCATTGGCCTGCTTGTGGATGGAGCGGTGCTCGCGGTCGAGGTCGCGCATTTCGGGGATGGCAGCGTAGGCCCCGTGCAAGCGCGTAGCTATCCACTGGCCCAGGCTGCACTGGTCGGGGTCGCGTAGAGGCTGCTCCGAGCTGGCATTACCATACAGGAACGAGCGTAGCCGAGCCTTAAAGGAAAAGTGCTTGACTAAAGCCGACTCAAAATCCTGCTTAATGGCTTCGGGATTCATAAAAAGAAAAGTAGCAAAGGCAGTAACCGGCCGCTTGGGCCAGCAGTCCCTAATTTCGTGGCCAGCAAAGCTAGGCTTGTTGGTCAGGTTGAACTCATAAGAGAGGGCTTGTACGTAACTAAGGCTGGCTTGCACTACTTTCTCTCTGCATACTTTTTATTAGCTCGCTTTTTCATGGAAGCCACGCCGCTCAAAACCGTTGCCCTGCACGAAACCCACCAGCAGCTCGGGGCCAAAATTGTCCCCTTTGCTGGCTATGCCATGCCTGTGCGCTACTCCTCCGACCTAGAGGAGCACCACACTGTGCGGCGTGGCGTGGGCATCTTCGACGTGTCGCACATGGGCGAGTTTCGGGTGCGTGGCCCGCAGGCGCTCGACCTCATCCAGCGCACTACTTCCAACGATGCCAGCAAGCTCACACCTGGCAAGGCCCAATACTCGTGTCTACCCAATGCTGAGGGCGGCATCGTGGATGACCTGTTGGTGTACATGCTCGGCGAAGAGGATTACTTCCTGGTAGTCAATGCATCTAATATTGACAAAGACTGGAACTGGCTGCAACAGCACAACACCCAGGGCGCAGAGATGGAGAACGTATCCGACCAGCTCAGCCTCTTTGCGGTGCAAGGCCCGAAGGCCGCCGCCGCGCTTCAGTCGCTGACGGAAGTTGACCTTGCGGCCATTCCGTATTACAGCTTTGCGCAGGGCACGTTTGCCGGCGCTACCGATGTCATTTTGTCGGCCACGGGCTACACCGGGGCGGGCGGCTTCGAGCTGTATGTGCCCAACGAGCACGCCGCCCACGTGTGGGAGCAGATTATGGAAGCCGGCAAGCCCTTCGGCCTCAAGCCCATCGGGCTGGGGGCGCGCGACACCCTACGCCTCGAAATGGGCTACTGCCTCTACGGCAACGACATCGACGACACCACCTCGCCCCTCGAAGCCGGCCTGGGCTGGATTACCAAATTCACCAAAGAATTCACCAACAGCGACAACCTTAAGGCCCAAAAAGCGGCCGGCGTGACGCGCAAGCTGGTGGGCTTCGTGATGGATGGCCCCGGCGGCCTGCCCCGCAGCCACTACCCGCTGGTAGATGCCAGCGGGGCAAGCATTGGCGAAGTCACGAGCGGCGGCCAATCGCCCACGCTCAGCCGGGGCATCGGCCTGGGCTACGTGAAAACGGAGTTTGCCGCGCCGGGCACGCCGATATTCGTGCAGGTGCGGGGCAAGAATCTACCCGCTACGGTGAGCAAATTGCCGTTGGTGCCGGGCACGGAAGAAGTTTAACAGACTTATACTACCTGTCATTGCGAGGAGGAACGACGAAGCAATTGCACCAAAACGAGCTGTTCGGGTGCGATTGCTTCGTCGTTCCTCCTCGCAATGACAGACCATTCCCTATATGAAACTAGACGTTTGTTTTTCGCCCGACCTTCTCTCGCTGTATGACCTGCGCGGCAAAGTGGCCGTCATTGTAGACGTGCTGCGCGCCACCAGCACCATCGTCACGGCGCTCGACCAGGGCATAACCGAAGTATTTGCCGTGGCCACCCTCGATGAGTGCGCTGCCCTGGGCCACGAGCGCGGCTGCATCACGGCGGCCGAGCGCGATGGCATCGCCGCCGAAGGCTTCGATTTGGGTAACTCGCCCTTCGGCTTCCTGGATGGTAAAATACCTGTGAAGGGCCGCACGCTGGCCATCAGCACCACCAACGGCACCAAGGCCCTACTGGGCTCGCTCGCTGCCGAGGCCGTGATATGCGGTTCCTTCCTGAACCTGAGCGCGGTAGTTAAATTTATTGCCGCGCAGCAGCGCGATGTGGTGGTGGTGTGCGCTGGCTGGAAAGGCCAGTTTTGCCTCGAAGACACGGCCTTTGGCGGCGCGCTGGCCGAGCAGCTACAGCCATTGGGCTACGACATAGACTGGTCTGATGCTGCCATTGCGGCCCTGCACTTGTGGCAGCACGCCAAGCCCGAGTGGCCCTCTTATTTGCTGCAATCGGCCGCTGTGCGCCGCCTCAATGCTTTGGAATACCACGATGACTTCGTGTTCTGCATGAAGCCGGATGTATACCCTGATATCTTGCCGCTGTGGCAGGATGGGCGGCTAGTGCGAGGGTAGCTATTGAAATCTGTTGAGACGAGGCAGAGACGTACTATTTTGTGTCTTGCGTTAGGTAAGTCTAACAATGACGAGACGCAAAATAGTACGTCTCTACCTCGTCTTAATAGCTTCTTAAAACCGGAATCCTGCCGTTATATACGGGTAAACGCCCTCCTTCGAAAAGCCCACTACGGCTTGCAGCAAAGCCAATTGCGCGGGCAAGAAATACACCCCGCCGCCGTAGCCTGTGTGCCATTGCTGCGACGACTCGCCGGGTGCCCACACCCGGCCTACATCATTGAAAAGTACTAGGCCCAACGTGCCGGGTACCAAGTAAGAGGAGAAGCTTAGCAGTTTTAAGCGAACTTCTAAGTTGTTGTAGGCAATGCTTTTGCCGGTGAAACGCCAATAGTAGAAGCCGCGCAGGTTGTTGGTGCCGCCGAGCTTGAACTGCTGGTAGTACTCAGCTGAACCCAATGTAGTGCCGCCGCCCGTGCGGTTGGCGATAACCAGGCTGGAATCGCGGCCGGGCGTGAAGTGGAAGCTAAACTCGCTGAGCGCCTGCGCGAAAGTGTGCTGGTTGTCGTCGAAGCGGTGCATGGTGCTGAGGTTGGTGGTCCAGAGCACGCCCCGGCGGGCTACCAGGGCTTTATCGCGGGTGTCGAAGGTGGCGCTGGCTACTACGCCAGCGTATGTTTGAGTGCTGAAAACGTTCTGGCCGGGGTTTTGGTCGGCGTAGAAACCCAGGTAGCGATTGGTGTTGTGGCTACGGCTGCTGTTGTAGTACTGCGCCATCAGGCCGGCATTCAGCTGCCATTGGCGCACGGCGCGGCTGAGGCGCACCTCGGCTGTCAGGAGGTTGTAGTCGTTGCGATAAAAGCGAATGGCATCGTCAGGGTCGCGGTTGAACTCCGTTTCATTGCCCACGCCGAAGAAGTGACTGGTGTAGTTGGGGCCCAGCGAAGTCACGTTTACCAGCAAGTCATTTTTGCCAACAGCTTGCTTGAATATGCCAGAGTAGCTCAGCAGCAGCGAGTTGTTAGCCAAGCCGTAATTCACCAAAAAGCTTTGTCGCGAGCCATACGGTGCTTTGCGGAAGCCTTGCCGCTGGTAAATAAAGTTGCCAATCAGCTGCAAGCCATAGTCTTTATTATAACCTGCCAGCAGCAAGGGTTGCAGGAAATTATACTGAAAGCTCGCCTTGTTGTAGTTATTAACTAGGGTGTCAGGCGCGGTGCGGAGGCGGGCTTCACTGCTAGCCGGAAGACTATTGGGCTCGTCCGAACGGTCGTAAAGGCGTAGCTTACTTCGCTGCGCTACGTCGGTGGCCACCGCGAATGTATCGTCGCCGTCACCCCCAATCAGCCGCACTCGAATAGGCGAGCGCGCCGCGCCGCTCACCGCAAACTGGTCGTCGCCGCCCAGTCCGTAGAGGCGCACCTCACGGGTATCGTGTGGGTCAAAAGTGCGTTGGTAGCGCACCGCACCCAAGCTACCGTCTTTCTTAAGCTTGGTTATCGTTACCAGCAACTGGCCGTTGGCCTGATGAACTACGTCGATGCGCTCGCGCTTGTCGGAGGCCGACACTTCGACTACTCGCGCCAGCGAGCGGTAGTAGTGCAGGCCCTGGCGCTCCAGGATATTGCGCCGGGCAATGAGGTTGTGCGCCAGTTCGGGGCCGCTAAGTTGGTAGATGTTGGGCGGCAAGCGGTGGATGGCCCGGTTTATCAGGCTGTCGCTGAGGTGGCGCTGCACATAGGCGATTTGGGTTTTCCAATCCTCCTCGCTTAAGCTATTCAGAAAGTAGCGGTCGAAGGTTTTAGCCTTAATGTTCCAGCGATTGATGGAGCGGATATGGTCGTTGTAGCCCTGCACGTTGGCCATGAGCAAGTGCGCCGACAACGCCTTGGGAAACAAGCCGGTGGGCCGATAAAACACGTGGTCACGGTCGCGGGGCACGGGCTCGTAGCGGCTGCCTTTGCCATCCTCCACGCGCTGCCAGCGCCACTGGTCCTCGTGGCGGTCGTAGTCGCCGAGCAGCATGTCGAGCAGGCGGGCGCGCAGCACGGTGGCTTGGTCTACGTAGTTGTCGTTGTCGTCTTGCAGGCGGCGCTGGGCCTTTTCGGTGTTGTCGGTTTTGTCGGCATCGAGCGGCTCGCGCTCCTCAAACAGAAACACTTGGTCGGCAAAATCCTTGCGGTACTCGCCCAGGGCGGGGTCGTCAGGCACGTACACTACCTCGGGGTTGGCGTGCGGAATGCCCAGCGCCTCAGCCAGCGGCGGCACCACCACCGACGAATACGGGTGCGAGGCCGAAACCTGGTCTTGCAGAATGTCCTTGGCAATGGTGGGCCGCAGGGTAGGGGGCAGGCCACGCTCAGGGTATTTCTGAATGGTGCGCAGGACCCACTGCTGCCCACTGGCATCTTGCAGGCGCAATGACTTGGTTTGCAGGCCGCCACCTTTTTGCAGAATGGTCAGCCCGCCTTTTTCCTTGGCCAGGTGAAATATCCGCAGCCGCACGGGCGCGGCCCATTCGCGGCGGTAGCTGTTACCCAGCATCGCCTTGTGCACTGCCGATACGTCGTTATATGTCGGCTCGATGGCGACCGTGATGCTGTCGTGACCTTGGCTGGCATTTGCCGGAACGTGCTGTGCCAGGGCGCGGCCCGAAAGCCCAGTGACGAGTAGCAGCGCCACCCCATTCATTAGCGGACGACAACTACTACTCAACTTCACGGACAGCGGGTAAATTCAAGGAAAAGGAACAAAGGGTACAACTGGGTGGGAAGGGGCAGTGGCCAGTACAAAAGCATTAATCAGGCGGCGAAAACCAGCGCTATAAGCAAGGAGCAAGCGCAGCAGCCCAATACCTGTGAGGGCCACCGAGATGCCCGCCAGCACATCTAGTAGGTAGTGGTGGCTAGTATACACGGCCGAAAACCAGATGCCCACCATGATAATACTGAAGATTACGGGGAGAAATCTTGTTTTGTTTCTGAAGGAATAAAATAGCACCACTACCGGGTAGGCTGAATGCAGCGAAGGCATAGCCGCGAAAACGTTGGCATTTTTGGCGTAAATAGACTGGAAAATGTTGACGCCGAAGAACTCATCGAACCGCGCCAGACCCGCCGTGCTGCCCATCTTGAGCGGCGTAAAGGTCAGGCCGTGCTGCTGCACATACCACGGCGGGGCGGCTGGGTGCAGGTAATAAATGATGAACCCAATGATGTTGACCAGCAGAAACGTCAGCGAGAACTCGAAGAACAGCCGCCGATTGGCAAAGAATAAATACCCCGCAAACCCCAGCGGAATCGGTACCCAGCACAGGTAAAACAGGCCGCACAGTACATCGAGCGCCGGATAGTGGTGCGCCAGAAAAAACTCATTGGGCGTGAAGAGCTTGCCCTGGCTCATTATCCCAAATAGCTGCTGCTCGGTGTGGTAAAGCTGAGCCACATCCACAGCCTTGTAGGCGTAGTTGGGAAAGGCCCGCATGTAATCGTACAACACCCAGAATACCACGAAGATGGAGAAGCCTGTGATAAAGCGCCGCGTAGTATCCGATAGAAAGTAGCAGCCATTGCAGAGGCCCACCAGCACCAACTGCTCGGGCCGGAAGCCAATGAGCACGTAGGAAAACAGCAGGTACGCTATTGATAAGGCCGGCACCAGCCAGCGGCCCCGCCCGGTGGTAGGGCGCGGTGGGAGAGAGGGAGTAATAGGCATCGTAGCGCTGAGCGCTGGCTTGGCGAATAGTAAATCAGACGTTTAGCCGCTCTAAGATGGGAGCGTGGGTGGCAGGCACCCAGCCCCGCAACTCCAGGTACTTCACGTTGGGCACCCAGAACGTGCCGCCTTCGATGCGCAGGTAAATGCGCTCGAGCACG
>CAXUKA010000046.1:0-25477 GCA_964251335.1 uncultured Hymenobacter sp. | reverse complement strand
CCTGATGGCCGTGCTAGCGCAGCAGGGCCTGCCCACCGAAGCCGTGCGCTACCTCGAAATACCCGGTGGCCATCACCACCAAGATACTTGGGGTGCCGTCATGCCCGATTTTTTACGCTGGGCGTTTGGGTTGCCGGGTATTGATAACCAGAATTATACGCAGCAGCATTTGCAAAGCCCGCACCTGCGGGCCGGCAAGCGCCACCTGCACCGGCGGCCCCTTGGGGCTGAGCAGCTGGGATTTTCGTATTTAAAACAGGCGGCGGCTACCTTTGCCACCATGCCCGCCACTGCTACCCAAGCCCGGCCCGCGCCCGGCACCTACCAGCTCTACGCGCAAGGCTACATCGACCTGATTCCCGAAGGCACCGACCCACTCGCCCTGCTGCGCCAGCAGCCTGCCGAGCTGCACCGCGACCTGGCCCGCCTCACCGAGGCGCAAGCCCTTATGCGCTACGCCCCCGGCAAGTGGACCCCCAAGGAAATGCTGCTACATATCACGGATGCCGAGCGCGTTTTCACGTACCGGGCGCTGCGCTTTGCGCGAGGCGATGCGCAGTCGCTCCCCGGCTTCGATGAGAACGAGTTTGCCGCTAACAGCGAAGCCAACGACCGCCCGATGAGTGATTTGCTCACCGAATACCACGCCGTGCGAGCCGCCACGCTGGCGCTATTTGGCAGCTTCAATGCCGCGCAACTCGACCGGGCAGGCCTCGCCAACGGCGCGCCCACCAGCGTGCGGGCCTTGGTATTTATTGCGGCGGGCCACGAGCGTCACCACCTCAGTATTTTGCGCGAGCGCTACTGGCCCGTATTACCTCCGGCCGAGCCAGCGGCGGCACAACAACCAGCGGCTCCGTTGCGTTAGAAAGCCGATTTTTCCCATTCCCTTTACCCTCCACACACCTTTTCACTCATGGCAAAAGCACAAGACGCCCGCAAGGAAAAAAAGAAAGAGCCGACCAAGTCGATGAAAGAGAAAAAAGCTGAAAAGGACGAGAAGAAAGTAGCTCGTGCCCGCAAGCAAGAATAGACCGCAGATTCAAACGGATTAAACAGATTTCGCAGATACGCCGCTAAAGCGGTTGACTAGGCGGTTTAATCATTGATGCTGAAAAAAGCCGCTCCTATTTGGGGCGGCTTTTTTTATTGATTGAGGCTGTTTGGGCAGATAGCAGAATCTTTGTTTTGTCATGCTGAGCGCAACGGAGCGAAGTCGATGCACCTCTACCGCTTCATTGCTAAGTGTAAAAAGTTAGTTTACCGAGCAAGATGCTTCGGCAAGCTCAGCATGACGGTTCGTGATGCAAAGCTGTATCTGCTGCCTAACCATCAGTACTATAGTGTGTAATACGGCTCCTTCTCTTTATCATGATAGCGCAAATACCCGTGTAGCGTCAGCTTGATTAAGGTGCGGTAGGCGCGGCGGCGGCTCACATTTATGAGCTTGGTGTACTGCGCTACCGTGATGCGCGGCGTGGTGCGCAGGTATTCCAGCACGCGCAACTCGTCCCGGTTCAGCGGGATTTTTTCGAGGCGGGCTTCGGGTTGCTGGCGCTCCAGCAGCTTCTCGGTGAGCGAACTGGTTTGCACGCTCTCATCGCGCACCCGGATGTAGCTACGCCATTCACCGGGTGCTATTTGGGCGCGGTGCGGCTTGTTTTGGCTCTCGGGGACGTTGACAATGAGCACGATGCGCTCATCTTCCGTTTCCACTTCGTGGAAGTGCAGCGTGAGTGGCGGCTCGATGTAGTGAGCGGCCGCTTCGCGTAGCACAAACATTTCTTCTTCGGCATCGCGCACGCCTACCACGCGGCCATCATCATCGACACCTACCAGCACTTGGCCGCCCCGTGTGTTGGCCAGCGAGGATAGTGTGCGCGAGATGCGGGTAGGGTGGGTAGTTTTCTTTTTGAATTCTAATTCTTCGCCCTCGCCCCGGCTGATAAGTGCGCGTAAGTTCATATTATTTAAGCTGCTAGTTTTAGCTGGCAGCCATTAGACTTTCTCTGGGTGATTACCTATTCGGTCATGCAGACCGAAGGGAAGCATCTCGCTCGCTTCGTTGTTAAGCGTGGTTGATTACTGCGCCACGCGAGATGCTTCCCTTCGGTCTGCATGACCGAATAAGGGGTACCTGCAAGCTTCTACGTAACACCGATTAAAACGCAAATGTGCCGCTCCCCAAACAGGAAAGCGGCACATTGCAGAAGCTAATAGCTAGCAGCTAAAGGCTGACAGCTAACTTAAAACGGCAGGTCGTTGTCGTCGTCGCTGGCGATAGGGGCAGCTGAAGGCTGAGCGCGCAGGTTGGGGTTCTGGTTTTGAGCAGCCGGGCGAGCAGCTTGCTGGGGCTGGGCGTAGCCACCACCGCCACCGGCCGGAGCACCACCAGCCGAAGCCGGCTCGATGCGCCATGCTTCGAGGTTGGTGAAGTACAGCATTTGGCCGTTTTTGTTGAAGCCACGGCCGCGCAGGTCAAACGTAACCTTCACTTCGTCGCCCATTTTGTAGGGGTCGATGACGCTGGTTTTGTCCTGGGTCAGCTGAAACTTGATTTGCTGGGGATACTGGCCGTCTTGAACTTCCAGGACGAACTCGCGCTTGCGGAATTTTTCGCTAACCTGCTGTTCGTCAAAGATTTCGTGCAGGCGGCCGGTTACGTCGTATGCCATCGTATTGTATGGTTAAGGGAAAATTGGGATTTGGAGGTCAAACCTACGAATAAAAACCCAGGACAGCTAGGTTTTGGTTTCGGAAGGGCCGGTTTTATACGGAAAAAACTAAATTTTTAGCAATTATTATCTACTTGATTTACTGAATTATATCTTTTGCAAGACGAAATAAGCCGGCTTCTGCAGGAGGCTAAGCGTCTGACTCGCACTAAACTGGTGAGCAAATGCGTCATTTCAGCAGATAAAAACACCAAGATGGGGGCGAGGCCGGGTGCAGTAGCACGCAGTAGCGCGAACTTTGTAGTTCGCGTTCGTCCGGACGTTCGCTAACGGACGCGAACTACAAAGTTCGCGCTACTGCGCGCTACTACTGAAGCCCCTTTATGTTTTCACTCGCCTTGCACGGCGGGGCCGGCACCATTGCCCGCACCTCGCTCACGCCCGCCCTCGAAGCCGACTACCGCGCTGCTCTGCGCACAGCCTTATTAATAGGTACCGACTTGCTTGCCCAAGGCGCGCCCGCGCTCGATGCTGTGGAGGCCACCGTGCGCTCGCTCGAAGACTGCCCGCTCTTCAATGCCGGGCGCGGCGCCGTCTTCACCCACGACGGCCACCACGAAATGGACGCCGCCCTCATGGACGGGGCCACCCGCCGCGCCGGGGCCGTGGCCGGCGTGCGCGAGGTGCAAAACCCCATCCGCGCTGCCCGCCTCGTGATGGAGCAGACCGAGCACGTACTACTAGCCTACCCCGGCGCCGACCAGCTGGCCCGCGAGCACGGCCTGCCGATGCAGCCCGCCGAGTATTTTTTCACCCAGCAGCGCTATGACCAATTGCAAGAGGCCATCGCAGCAGGCCGCATGCAGCTCGACCACGCCGCCAGCCCCGCCGCTGACCCCAACTGGAAAAAAGGCACCGTCGGGGCCGTGGCCCGCGACCAGCGCGGGCACCTCGCCGCCGCCACCAGCACCGGCGGCATGACTAATAAGCGCTATTCGCGCATCGGCGACACACCCATTATCGGGGCCGGCACCTGGGCCGATGCGCGGTGCGCCATCAGCTGCACCGGGCACGGCGAGTATTTTATGCGGGCCGTGGTGGGCTACGATGTGGCCTGTTTGATGGAGTACAAAGGGCTTTCGCTGGCCGAAGCTTGCCGCGTGGTGGTACACGATAAGTTGGCCCCGGTGGGCGGCGAGGGCGGCCTCATCGCCGTGGATGCGGCCGGCAATCTGGCGCTGCCTTTCAACTCAGAGGGTATGTACCGCGCCAGCCGGAGCGTGGCGGGGGAGGAGTTAATCGAAATTTACGGAAGCTAGTTGATGCTGAAATCGTGGCAAAATCTGAGCCGGCAGCAGCTTTATTATCGGCTATCGGTGCTATTTGTATTGGTGATAGGGGTGGTGGTACGGGTCGTGAAGTTTCCCCAGCTACCCCCTGGCCTCAACGCCGATGAGGCCTCCAGCGCTTACGAAGCCTACGCGCTGGCCCTCACCGGCTGTGACCGGTGGGGCAACCACCTACCCGCCTATTTTCCCGGCTGGGGCAGTGGCCAAAACGTGCTGCTCTCGTACCTGACTGTGCCAGTAGTGAAGCTCTTGGGTCTCAATATGGTATCGGTGCGGCTGGTGCCGCTACTGTTGGGGGTGCTCACGCTGCCGTTGTTCTTTCTTTTTCTGCGGCCGCTGGGGCGGCGGCCTGCGCTACTAGGGCTGTTGCTGCTGGCGTTAGCTCCGTGGCACTTCATGCTGAGCCGCTGGGGCTTAGAAAGCAACCTTGTGGTTTTCTGGATGTTGCTAGGCTGTTTTATGCTGGCTCGGGCCATCGGCACGCAGCAGCGGCGCTGGATTATTCCCGCCCTGCTGCCGTTTGCCGTGGCACTATATGCTTACGGTACCACAGCTATCGTGCTGCCTACCATGTTTTTACTTGTGCTGGTGGGCTGCTGGCGACGTATCTGGCCGCAGTGGCGGGCTTGGCTGCTGGCAGTGGCAGCGTTTCTGGTTGTAGCTGCACCTTTCCTGCTATTTTTTGTCGAAAACTATGTGCTGGGCCGCAATCTAGCCTGGACCGATAAGCTGTTTTTTTCGACGCCGCTGCTGGTAGCCAATCGGTTGGAAGAGGTATCGCACCAAGGCACCTGGCACGACTTCTACAACTGGAATACCGATTTAATCATGCGGGGCTTCGATGATAAAACGGTCTATAATCAACTGACTGAGTACCCGTTGCTGCTGCATTTTGTGTGGGGGTTGGCCCTGCTGGGTTTTATCGTGCTAGTGGTGCGATTGTGGCGGTTGCGCGGGCAAGTGGCCGAACAGCCGGCCGCCGTGGTGGGCCTGCTAGCGCTGGCCTGGGTGCTGGCCTGCGTACCGTTTATTTATATGTTCGTGTTGAATATCAACCGAATAAATCACTTTTTCTTGCCTTGCTTGGTGCTAGCAGTGTGGGGCACCACAACCCTTATCGAAAACCTGCGGGCCAACCTACCCAAGCAACTTATCTGGAATCTTGTGTTAGTGTGGGTCGTACTCGATGGCTTGCCGGCTGTGCGCTACTACTTCCGCAGCTACCGACACAGCGAAATCACAGCTGAGTTTAGGGCTGGGCTAGAGCCCGCTTTTGCAGCGTTGGCCCAACTGCCGGGTACCGAGCAGGTACTTCTCGACCTGAAAATTCCCCCTGCCTATATGTATGCCCTCTACTACCTGCGCTATCCGCCGGCTCGCTTTCAGCGCGAGGCTCAAACGGAGGTAGTAGAAGGTAGCTATCAGGTCAATAAATTTGGTCGCTATGTGCTGAACGACAGGTTTCTGATGGCTGGCCGTACCTATAATTACGTGTCTCGCCTAGACGAGTTAAAAGATGATGCCCAACACCACAAGACCGTAACTTACCACGACGACCATTGGGAGGTCGGCACCATGCAGGTAGCGGCAAGCGAGGCAACAATGCCCTGAGGAAACCGGCGCAAAACAGAGAATAGACGAAAGAGCCCATAAGATTGAATACTGCATAATCGGCGGCGAATGCCGTTCTTTGCAGTGTTCAATCTTATGGGCTCTTTTATCTATTTATTATCCTTAAAATGCAATTGTTTTCTCTGCTAAAAGCGGGCTTGCTTAGTACCAGCCTGCTCGGGCTGGCCGCTACCGAAGCCGCCGCCCAAACCACCGAAAAGTACCCCACGCCCGCCGGCCCGCCGCGTAAGCGCTACGTGTTTGCCCAAAAAGACCCCGAGTGCCCGGCCGTGGCTAATATCACCAAAAACACCGACGAAGACTCCGATAAATCGGGCTCTTATACTCGCGTATGCTACCGCTCGCTGGTCGAGCTACAAGCTGAAATTCAGGAGCTAAGCAAAATACACTCCTGGGCCGACAGCACGTATCAGCGGCGCTTGGTCGCCCTGCCTGCCGGTGGGGCGCTGGTGCTTACCATCCATCGCCGGGGCGCGCAGAACACCGACCCGAGCAGCCTTACCCTCACGGCCCGTACCAAAGATGGGGCCGAGGTGTACACGGCCACGCCCAAAGCGGGCACTGGCCGCTTCTTTGGCCGCGACTTGTACCAGGCGCAGCAAGCAGTGCCGTTTGTGAAGCCCGCCGTGCCGGGGCCGTATATCCTGACGATTAACGATAATAAGCTGAAGCAGGTATTTGAATACCAGCTGACTATGCCGGAATAGTTTCTTCTATCCGTCATGCTGAACGCAGTGAAGCATCTTGCGTGGTGCAGTAATTTCTAGTGTGAGAGATTACTGCATCACGCAAGATGCTTCACTGCGTTCAGCATGACAGACGTATTCGATATTCTACTTATTCAGCCGTACCCACTGCACGGCCAGCAGCGACTTGCCATCCTGCAACGGCTCGGCAAATAATTTTTCCCGCGTAAACGGCACAATTTCTATTTGCTCGTGCTCCTCGGCCAGCCCGCCGCCTTGGCCGGTTTGGCGGCTCACCTCGGCGTAGTACACCGCAATAGATTCGCCGCTCACGCCCGGCGACGACCACATCGTGACGATGGGCGTGAGGCTGTCGACCTCGTAGCCCAGCTCCTCGTGAATTTCGCGGCTAATAGCTACGTCCGGTGCTTCGCCCTTGTCAATCATGCCGGCCGCGATTTCCAACAAGTCGGCCTCGGGGCCAATGCGGAACTGGCGCGTCAATAAATACTGTTGCTTCACTGTATCGAACACCAGGGCCGCTACGGCGTGGCCTGGGTCGAAGCGTTCGCGCTTTAGCTCCTCACCTCCGTCGGTTTTCAGGGTGAGCTCGTTTACTTTAAAATGCCCGTCGAAGACGCGGCGGCGTTGCGTTATTTCCATAGCTTGCAAAATTAGGCGGTACCTTTGCCGCCACGGGTAGTCTGGTTGCGGACCAGCTGCCGGCCGTTTATACGGCCAGTCGGCCTGCTGCGTCGTAGTTGGTGCGTGAGGCGCGGGCTGTTTTATCCTGAATTTTTTTCTTACCGGGGCACTCCGCTGGCTCCGCCCGAGTTGCCGCCCCTTTGGCGGTCAGCTCCCCCATACCTTATGACGTTTAACGACCTCAACCTGATTGAGCCCATCCTGCGCGCCCTTAGCGAGGAAGGCTACACCACCCCCACGCCCATCCAGCAGCAGGCCATCCCGCAGGTGCTCGAAGGCCACGACTTGCTCGGCGTAGCCCAAACCGGCACCGGCAAAACGGCCGCCTTCTCGGTGCCCATCCTCCAGATTCTGCACCAGACCGCCCAGGCCCAGAAAAATGCCCAAGGCCCCAAAGGCCGCGTGCGCTGCCTCGTGCTCACGCCTACCCGCGAGCTGGCCATCCAGATTGGCGAAAGCTTTAAGGCCTACGGCCGCCACCTGCCGCAACTCCGCTCGACCGTTATTTTCGGCGGGGTAGGCCAGAACCCGCAGGTGCAAGCCTTGCAGCGCGGCGTCGAAATATTGGTGGCCACGCCCGGCCGCCTGCTCGATTTGATGAACCAGGGCTACGTCAACCTCCAGCACGTCGAAGTATTCGTGCTCGACGAAGCCGACCGCATGCTCGACATGGGCTTCATCCACGACATCAAGCGCATTCTGCCCAAACTGCCGGCCGGTCGCCAAAGCCTGTTTTTCTCGGCCACCATGCCGCAGGCCATCAAAGACCTTTCGGCCACCATCCTGCGCCCCAACCCGGTGCAGGTAGCCGTGACCCCCGTATCGAGCACCGCCGACACGGTAACGCAGTCGGTATTCCTGGTCGATAAAAATGACAAGCCCGCCCTGCTGCGCCACGTCCTCAGCGACCCCGCTATCAAGCGCGTGCTGGTATTTACCCGCACCAAGCATGGCGCCAACAAGGTCACCGAAACCCTGGAGAAAGCTCAGATTACGGCCGAAGCCATCCACGGCAACAAAAGCCAGAACCACCGCCAGCGCGCCCTCAGCAATTTCAAAGCCGGCACCACCCGCGTGCTTGTCGCCACTGACATCGCTGCTCGCGGCATCGACGTGGATGAGCTGACGCACGTTATCAACTACGAAGTACCCAACGAGCCCGAAACCTACGTGCACCGCATCGGCCGCACGGGCCGGGCCGGGGCATTCGGTACGGCATTTACATTTGTAGAAGACGAAGAACGTGCCTATCTGCAAGATATTCAGAAGCTTATTCGTAAGCAGATTGACGTAGCCGGCAACCACCCATACACGACCAACAGCGTGGCGCCGGTATCGCTGACCGGCAACGAGCGCATTATCCGGCCCAAAGGCCCCGCTGGCCGCCCGCCCCGCGATGGCCGTGGCGGCAGTGGCCACAGCAATGGTCGGGGCGGTGCCCCGCGCTCGGCTACCGGCAACAGCAACGGTGGTCGCAACGAATCACGCGGTAGCGGTCGGCCCCAGCCGGCTGGCGAGCGTTCTTCAGCGGGCGGGCGTCCGGCCGCAGCTGGCAGTGGTGGTAGCGAACGCCGTTCGGGCGGGCGTCCCTTCCAGGCGGGCCGTGGTGGCTCGCAAGGTGGCGGCGGTCGTCGTTCGGAGTAGTCAATAAACGGTCGTCATGCAGAGCGCAGCGAAGCATCTCGCTCGCTTCATTGCTATCGCAAGAAATTACTGCACCACGCGAGATGCTTCACTGCGTTCTGCATGACGACTGTTTGGTATGTAAGCTTTGCTTACTGAAAAATAGTATAAAGGCTAACTATCAGTCTGTTTACAAAAGTTGAAGTCGTTCCGGCTTCCCAGCATCGTAAGAACTGGGAAGCCGGAATTTCTTTTTATCCCCAGCGGGAAACAAAAAAATGCGGCCTTCGCTTCTTAGGGTAGCTAGCTCCCAACCCGTTAGCTTACTGGCCATGACTTCCCGCGTTTCTCTTCCGCTTATTCAGGCCCTGCGCGATACCGCCCGCCGCCTGGCCACCGAGGCTCCATACCAATGGGGCCACATGGGCAGCTGCAACTGCGGGCACCTAGCCCAAACCATCACGCGCCTCACCAAAGCCGAAATTCATACCCAAGCCATGCAGCGCTACGGCGACTGGGAGCGCCAGCTCGTGGACTATTGCCCTACCAGTGGCCTGCCCTTCGACCAAACCATCGACGAAATGCTGGCCCTAGGCTTCTCTCGCGAGGATTTGACCCATCTCGAAAAGCTCGGCGACCCCACCATTCGGGCCGCCATCCCCTTCGAGCGCCGCAACGCCCTACGCCACAACCAGCGCGACGATGTAGTGCTCTACCTCCGCACCTGGGCCGACCTGCTAGAGCAGCGCCTGCTCGCCGGGGTGTCGCTGCCCAAACTGACGCCCGACCTCATGCTGCACAGTTAACCAACGAGCATCCAACAACAAAAAGCCCTGACTACGAAGCGTAGTCAGGGCTTTTCTATAGGTATACTATACTGGTGAGAAGCTGGCATTGATACCAGCCGAAGCAACTGGTAGCTGCCGACAGAAAAACTAGTAATTGACGTTGCTGCGCTGGGCCTCGCGGTAGCCGGCGGCGCGGTGGTCGCGCTTGTAGGCAGCATCGGCGCTGGGGTCTTTCTCCGCATCGGGAGCAACCGAGCAGGCAGCGGTGAGGAACAGGGCCGCGCTGGCGGCCAGCAGCAAGGAGTAAGTGCGCAGACGTTTCATGCCGCGAAGGTAAGTAGCAAGGGCCAAAAGATGGGTATTCCCAGTCTGCATTTTATGTAACCTCCAGCTTGCGTTAGCTACCTCATCTTAGAATAGTACCCCCCTCGGGGACAGCCAAGAGTACTAAAAATCCGGTCACGCCTTGGTCATCTCCGCTTGGCAACTACCTGGCTAGGCAAGCTCACAACTTAGTAGAAGCACTCATACTAATGAAAAATCACTGGCTCCACTGGCAATAGTATTGGCTAATTAAGGTAGTTTAGCAAAAGCCCCTATTTTTACTCATTATGCGGCCGGAAACCCAATCAACTGCAAATTTGCTTGGCCATCGTCAAATAGGCTTTTATTTATGCAACAGTCAGATAGTATACTTAGCATGAGGGGGCCTGCTAATATATAGGGTAGCAAGCAAAATCTATAGGATTTTACTTGCATAAAAAAAATATAAAGCCAATCGTCTAATCACCGCTGTTTGGCTTCAATAAGACTTTGGGTGTGCGAATAAAAATATCTGAAAAATAGGTAGTTATGCATTGATTATTTGTGCGATGATAAAGTGGGAAATGTGCGTCAATATAGTGTGATTATTTTTATGTCTTGGCTTGTCACTGTAGACAACTAGTAGCAGGTGTCAAGCTTCTGATTATCGGAATGAAAGCAAATTTTCCGCATTCCTGGTAGTAGGACTGTTCGAAGTTGATGTGTGGGTAATGAAGTTAGCTTCGTATTACAGCCTGAGGCAGCTTACTGATAAGCCTATGGTTACTAAGAAAAAAGCTAACCTGAATATGCTTGAGCTTGACCTAATAAAAAACGGGGCTTGTAAGGCCCCGTTTTTAGTATAGTAGATTTGTAAATAGCGTTCCCCGAACTGCAAAAGTGACGCGATTCACGATAGGATGGTACTCTTGGAATTGTCTTACTGGCCTTCGGGTTTGTAGTCGCTGAATGAGCCATCGCTGTAGAAAAGAACGATGCGGCGAATGGTCTTGCCAGCTTCTCCCAAGAAGGAAAAAGCGGCGGCCGGATTAGGTGCCGCTGGGGATAGCGCTTCGGCCGGGCTGACCGGAACTGACGCTGGCGCAGAGATAGGAGCCGGTGCTGCGACGGCGCTTTCGGCACTAGTCGAATAAACAGGAGCTGGCGGTACCTCCACAACTGTCGGCGGAACAGGCGCACTTATTACCGGAGGCGTAAGCGGTATGCTGGCGCTAGGCAATACTACTGGCTCAGAAACCGGCGTTGGGTGCGGCGTAACGGGTAGCGTAGCGGCCAGTGGAGCCTCTATTGGGCTAGTTGGGAGTACAGGAGCGGGTGCAGTAGCCTGTATGGATGATTCGGGATAAGAAACAGCCTTAGCCGCTGGGCGAAACTTTGGTGGCTGCGGCAGCCGCGCGGGCTGAGCCACGGGAGGTATAGCAGCAGCAGCTATGGGTAGGGGAGCGGGTACCGGCGCAATAGCTGCTAGTGGGGCTATTGGGGTAGGCGCTGCCAAGGGAGGAGCAATCGGTATAGCAGGAGTCTCTATCGAAACTGGGCTTTGAACCTGGGCTACAGGAACAGTGTCTGCTGTTGAAATGGCTGATTGCGTGGCAATTGGCGGTATAGTTGGCGCGTTGGCAGCCGGCGCCGGGCCCGTTAGCATAGGGCCGGTACCACTCATTAGCCAGGAGAGCGAGACATCGGGAAAGGCACTGATAACCTTCTGCACGACTTCCAGGCTGGGCTTATTGCGCTCGCTGAGGATATGGCTGATAACGGGACGACCTACCCCAATAAGGTCGGCAAACTGAGTAGGACTGAGTTGGCGAATATCCAGCAGCTCACGAATGCGGTTTACCATAGAAAAAGAATTGCTTCACAAATGTACTGATAAAATATGGTTTAAAACGACTTTTAACATTGTTAAGTAATTAAACAAATGTATCATCATTAATAATTAATGATGATACATTTGTGATAATAGGAAATTATATTCATCTGTTACAATTGTATCAAAGCCAAAATTGAATTAGTGTTTACAAATGAATTAGGATTGTAAATAGTCTTTTTAGCTTTAAGTAGCTTGCGAAGTAAGGTTCATTATCAGCAGCTTTATGCATCATTTCAACTAAAGCTTTAACCACGAAAAAAGCCTGGGGCTTCTTGTTTGCATTGGCAAACAAGAAGCCCCAGGCTTTTAAAACAGAATAAGAGAGGCCAATTAGCCCATGGGTAAGAGCCGTTCTGACGGCCTTGGATGGCTAGCCGAAGTACTCTTTCGCGAGTGATTTGTCGTGCCCGTAGATATCATTGCGGAAGTGGACGTGCCCGTTGGCATCGGCCCAGGCGGTGAGGTACACCAAGTACACGGGCAGCTTTTCTTTGAGGGTGATGTACTTCTCGTGGCGCTGCGAAATGGTGTCTTCGATGGTGGCGCGGTCCCACTGCGGAAACTTGCGCAGCAGGTAGGTAGCTAGCTCCACGGGCTTCTCCACGCGCACGCAGCCGTGGCTGAAATTGCGAGCCGTCTGGGAGAATAGCTCGCCGTGGGGCGTGTCGTGTAGGTAAATATCGTTGGAGTTGGGGAAGATGAATTTGACCTGGCCCAAGTCGTTTTTAGGGCCGGGACGGCGGCGCAGCGTGTACTTAAAAGTGGCCGGCGTCACGTTGGCCCAGTCCACGGTGGCGGGGTCGATAACGGTGGCTTTGCGACCGTAGCCCTTCACCACTTCCATATCGAGGCGGTCGAGGACAGCCTGCGGATTGGCCGCTAGTTTAGGGCGCAGCTCCTTGTCGATAATGCTGAACGGCACGTTCCAATAGGGCGACAGAACCACGTATTCCATCTTGTCGGAGAAGACGGGCGTAGCGTTGAGTGTCTTGCCCACGATGACGCGCATGGTCATAGCTTCCTTGCCTTCCTCGTACACGCGCAGTCGGTACTCGGGGATGTTGACCAGCAAATAATCGGGCTCAAACTTCTTGGGCAGCCAGCGCCAGCGCTCCATATTCAGGATAACCTGGTTGATGCGAGCGGTCAGGGGCACGTTGAGCTGGCGTAGGGTTTCGCCATTTACAATGCCGGTGGTCGGCAAGCCGGCATCGCGCTGAAAGCCTTTCACAGCCTCTACCAATTCGGGACTATAAACTTCGGCCGAGGTGGGTGCGGGCTCTTTATTGACCACGGGCAGTGCCTGGCCGGGGGCGGTGGGCGGAGCAGCGGGGCCGGCTGTTTCGTTACCGAGTAGGCGCTGGCGCAGCAAGCCAACTTCGGGTGAGGCCTGACCTGGCTTTAGGTTGGTAGTAGCTGGTAGGGCAGGCCAGCCTCCGGCTTGCTGGCGGGCGCGCAACAGCGAAAGCGCCTTCTTGAGGTTGTTGTACTCGGGGTGCAGCGGGGCAAAATCGTAGTACGGATAGGTGCTTTCGCGCTCGCGCAGGATGGTGAGCAGCGCCCGGTCGAGCTTGATTTTGTTGTGCTTTACCTTCCAGGCGTCGTTCTTGGTATCGCGGGGATTGGCCACGCCGCGGTAGTAGTCGGAGGCCCAGCTGAAGTAGGTGCCCGACAGCGCTACGTCAATCTGACGCTCCAATTGGTTACGGCGCGCCGAGTCCTGGACGGTTTTGAATTCCGTCAGTAGCTTTGGTAACGCGCTGTCCTGATACTTTTTAGGGTCCAGGCCATCATCCTTTGCTTTAGCAATAACGCCCAGCATAGTTTCAGCCTGGGGCACGAGCTGATGGTCTTTAAACCAGCCCAGCCGGAACTCCCGCTCGCGGTAAAACTTGCGTGCCCAGCGCTCCTGCGTTTTGAAAGTGGCATTGGCCCGCATGGCCCGGATAACGTACATGCTATCGAGGCGCGGGGCGGGGCCGGCCACGGCAATGGGCTGCTTGATGGTGCCCGTGGTGGTGGTGCCAGTTTGGTCGCCGCTGCCGCCGCACGAGGCCAGCAGCATCGGCAGGCTGAGCAAGCCCAGCCAGAAAGCAGCTACTAAAAAATGAAAACGAAGCTTGAGACGCATTGAAGAAAGGGGAAAACCGAGCCGCTGGCCCAACGTGGGCAAACGCGTATGGTAGCGTTTACTGAGCGGCCGGTAGGCGGGTTGCCTGGAGTACAGGCAAGCCAGCTTGCAAAGTACGCGCCAAGTGCTAAAATTCCCGCCGCTAACTAGATGAGTATTGGATTAATTTTTAGGACGTGGCAACGTTTCAAGCAATGAGCTCAGGGCTGGGTGAAGTAAAATCGGCGCTGTTGCAAGGTCTTTTTAGCAGGCGACCGGGACCGGTTTGGGTGGGTGCGGAGACGCATCCTGGCGCCTCCGCGTCGGGCGAGCTGACCAGCAACGAGACGCAGGGATGCGTCGCTACACCCAGCCGCGACTGAGAAAACAGGCCATCAGGAACCTGGTGCAACGGCCTGCCAGCGGGCAGTAGCCAACCTCCCCATCGGCTCTTGGTTGACGTAGAAGCTACGTTTGCTTTCCCCAATATTTCACTTTCATGGCTCTTTCTCCTTCGTCGGTTAGCCCGATTGCTCCCGCTATTCTGCCCGTTGCCGACCCGCATAGCTACGCCAGCCAGGGCGCGCTGCGGGTGCGCCATCTGCGCTTGCACTTGGCCGTTGATTTTGCCAGTCGCACGCTGGCAGGCACCGCTACCTGGCTATTAGCCGAGGCTCCGGCTGGCACCTCTCCCGAGCAAACTGCCGAGCTTATGCTCGACACCCGCGACCTGCAAATCGAGCGCATCAGCCTAGGCGAAACGGCCGATGGCCCCGCCGCCGAATATCTCCTCGAAGCCGCTGACCCAGTGCTGGGGCAGGCGCTTCGCATCCGGGTGCCAGCGGGCACGGCAGCGGTCAGCATCGCGTATCGCACGGTGCCCGAGGCGGCGGCTTTGCAGTGGCTGAGCCCGGCCCAGACGGCCGGTGAGCACCCGTTTCTGTTCACGCAGTCGCAGGCCATTTTGGCGCGCACCTGGCTGCCGTGTCAGGACTCGCCCGGCATCCGCTTCACCTACGAGGCCACGGTGGAAGTGCTCGGCGACGAACGCGGCCAGCTGCTGGCGCTGATGAGCGCCGAGAACCCGCAGGCCACCGCACCCGATGGCCGCTACCAGTTTCGGATGGCACAGCCCATCCCGGCCTACCTCATGGCGCTGGCCGTAGGCCGGCTCAACTTTGCGCCGCTGAGCGAGCGCACGGGCATCTACGCCGAGTCGGCCACGCTTCCGCAGGCTACCTACGAGTTTGCCGACCTCGAACAAATGGTAACTGCTGCTGAACAATTGTGTGGGCCTTATCAATGGGAGCGCTACGATTTACTTGTGTTACCAGCAAGTTTTCCATTTGGTGGCATGGAAAATCCCCGATTAACTTTTGCAACGCCTACAATTCTAGCCGGTGACCGCAGCCTGACGAGCTTAGTAGCACATGAACTAGCCCACTCGTGGAGCGGCAACCTGGTTACAAATGCAACATGGAATGATTTCTGGCTCAACGAAGGCTTTACGGTGTATTTCGAGCGCCGCATCATGGAACGCTTATATGGAAGCAGTTACGCTACTATGCTGCAAGTACTGGGCGAAGCCGACCTGCGCGAAACAGTCGCAGAGTTAGGCCTTGATAGCCCGGCCACGCATTTACGTTTGTATTTAGCAGGCCGCGACCCCGACGAAGGCCTCAACGACATTGCCTACGAGAAGGGTTGCCTGCTTTTAGTGACTTTAGAGCACCTAATAGGCCGCGCCCGGCTTGATACCTTTATCAAGGAGGATTTCGCCCGGTTCAGCTTTCAGAGCATGGACACGGCGACTTTCATCGCTTACCTCACCCAGCAGCTGCTCGACCCTGAGCCTGGTTTGGCCGAGCGCCTGAACTTATCGGCTTGGGTTGATGGCCCCGGCCTGCCGGCCAATGCGCCCGTTGCTCACTCGACGCGCTTCGATGCCGTGGATGCCGCCTTGGCCCAATTGGCGGCTGGCACCCCGCCCGCCGAATTGCAACCTATAACTACGGAGTGGAGCAGCCACGAGTGGGTACACTTCCTGCAAGGCCTGCCGCCCACGCTAATGGCCGCCGACCTGGGCGCGCTCGATGCGGCGTTTCACTTCACCGCCTCCGGCAATGCCGAGATTTTGGCGGCTTGGTTTCCGCTGGCGTTGCAGGCGGGCTACGCGGCGGCCGATGCGGCGCTGGAAAATTTTCTGCAGCACGTGGGGCGGCGCAAGTTTCTGGTGCCGCTGTATCGGGCGCTGCTCGCCGCGCCGGGCGGCCGAGCGCGAGATATTTATCGAGAGGCCCGGCCTAACTACCACTCGGTGGCGACGGGCACGCTCGATGCGTTGCTGAAGTAAGGCTTCTTAATGCTTCTGTTTAACGGTTGTCATGCTGACGAAGGAAGCATCTTGCCAGGACTGGACTTGCCAGGAGTAGTGATTTTGATAACCCCAAAATGTCCTGACAAGATGCTTCCTTCGTCAGCATGACAACCGTTAAGCAAACGTCTTGCTGCGCGGACTCGTAGAGTCCGCGCTACATTAATAACGACATACCACCCCGGCCGGCGTAATTTTACCAGCTTAAACCAAGCTAGCTATTCCAAGTTGAAAAATTTGATTCCTCGCGGCAAGCTCATCGCCATCGGCGGCAACGAAGACAAGGGCACTTATCCGACGTCGCGCAGCAAGCGCAAATACTACCTGAATTTTTTTGAGCTGGGTATTCTAAAGCGCGTGGTGAGCGAGTCGGGTAAGACCGACCCGCGCATCGAAGTCATCACCACGGCCTCGATGATTCCGCAGGAAGTAGGCCCGATTTATACGGCCTCGTTTGCCATGCTCAATTGCCACAACGTGGGCATCATGGATATTCGCACGCCCGAAGACGCCCGCCAGCCCGAGTACCTCGAGCGCCTGCTCGCCGCCGATGTCGTGATGATGTCGGGCGGCAACCAGTCGCGTCTGCGCGAGATGTTTGCCGAAACCGACTTCCTCGACACGCTGCTGCGCCGCTACTACGCCGAGCCCGACTTCGTAATTGCTGGCACCAGCGCCGGGGCCATGGCCATGTCGCAGCACATGATACGCGGCGGCTCAGTGCCCGACTCATTGCTCAAAGGCGCCGTGAAAATGGGCGTCGGCCTGAGTTTGCTGCCCGCCGCCATCATCGACTCGCACTTTGTGAAGCGTGGGCGCTTCGGCCGGCTCATCGAGGCGGTGGCGCTTTACCCCAAGCTCATCGGCATCGGGCTGGGTGAGGACACGGGCGTGCTCATCACGGAGGGCCGGCTGGTCGAAACCATTGGCTCGAACCTCGTTATTATTATGGATGGCTTCGACATCGTGCATAACAACGCCGCCGCTGCCAAGAAGGGCACCACGCTTTCTATCGAAAATGTGCGAATGCACGTGCTGGCTAAGGGCAACGTGTATTGCATTAATGAACGGAAATTTTATGTGAATAAGGAAGCCGTGGGCGTGGCGGTGAGTTAAAGCATTTCAGCTATTAGAAAACCGGCTGTCATGCTGACGAAGGAAGCATCTTGTCAGGGTAGCTTGGGTTGTTTGGATTATTATTCCTCACAAACCCAGTCCTGACAAGATGCTTTCTTCGTCAGCATGACAGTCGGTTTTTATACCGTATTAATATAGCCTCCTAATTATCGGCTCAGCAGCATCGCCCGACATTCCATAAACCGCTCGATGAGCCGCTCGGGTTGCTGCTCGTCAAACTCCCCAAAACCCAGCACAAACGCCGGGCTAGGCTGCACAAATTGTATAGCCTTATTCACGGCTTCCAGGTAAACGCCGAAGCGCTCACGGTTGCCATCGGCGGTGGCCAGCTCGGCATCCCAGCGGAGAATGGCCGCGCTTTTGCGCACCAAAAAGGGCAGCACAAACGGGATATAGTGGCTGAAAACCGGGTTTTCCTCGCTAGTCAGCCGGGTATCGGGCCAGATGTGGAACTCGGCAAAGGAGGCGGGCGGCGCTACCACATAGCGGGCCTGCTCCTCGGTCATTGCCGTAAATAGCTCAGCACGATTGGCTTGGGTATAGAGTTGCGCGTAGGCGGTGTACCACACCGTCACGCCGGCTTGGTTTACGAGCTGATAGGGGTGAAACGAGCTGGCGAGGCCCACCCCGCCGTGCTCGCCAATGACGAGGTTGTAGAGCTGGCCAAACTTGGCCAAGTCGGTTGATTGCTGGTAGGGATTGTTGGTGAGGCCGTAGAGGTAGAAGCTGGCAAAGTCGGTCAGCGACGGCGGGGCGGCGGGAGTGGGCGTGGTTTCGGACACGTTTGGTCGAAGCAAAAAACGTCTGTCATGCTGACGAAGGAAGCATCTTGCGTGGTGCAGTAACCTCATTCAGTAGCAACGAAGCAAGCAAGATGCTTCCTTCGTCAGCATGACAGCTAGTTGGATAAACGGTTATGGGAAGGCAAATTTCGTTGCCGCAGGCATTACGCCGGCTGTGCTGGGAAAGGTTGCCGCTGCCTGCCTAGGCCGGAACCGAACTATCTTTCGGCCTTCCGCTTCGCGCTTTTGCCATGCTGCTGACTATCACCACGACCCACCAGCCCGCTACCGACCTCGGTTACTTGCTTCACAAAAACCCCGCCCGCCTGCAAACCCTGGAGGTGAGCGGCGGCCAGGCCCACGTTTTTTACCCCGAGGCCACGGCTGAGCGCTGCACCGCCGCGCTGCTGCTCGACCTCGACCCCGTGGGACTGGTGCGTGGTCGGGGCGGCGCGCCTGGCGAAGGCTTTTCGCTGGAGCAGTACGTGAACGACCGCCCCTACGTAGCCTCGTCATTCTTGAGCGTGGCGCTGAGCAAAGCCTTCAGCACGGCCATGAATGGCACCTGCAAAGACCGCCCCACGCTGCCCGAGCAGCCGCTGCCGCTGGCCGTGAAAGTGGCCGTAGTGTCGGCCCCTGGCCCCGACTGGCCGCGCCGCCTTTTCGAGCCGCTGGGCTATCAGGTCGAAACCGAGGCGTATGCCCTCGACCCCACCCAGCCCGACTGGGGTGATAGCCAGTATTATACGGTGCACCTGCGCCACGAAGGCCTGCGCCTGCAAGACGTGCTCACGCACCTCTACGTGCTGCTGCCTGTGCTCGACAACGACAAGCACTACTACATCGACCAGAACGAAGCCGAAAAACTGCTGCATCGTGGCGGCGACTGGCTGCCCCGTCACCCCGAGCGTGGCTTCATCACGCGGCGCTACCTGCGCTACCGGGCGCTGTACGTGAACCCGACACTGGCGCGCCTGCTGGAGGGGGAGGAGGACGATGCGGACGCGGGCACCTCACCCCCCGACCCCCTCTCCAAAAAAGAGGGGGAGCCGGACGATTCTACTACTATTAATACTGAGCAGCTAGAGCTAGAAGCTAAAACTAGTCCCCCCTCTTTTTTGGAGAGGGGGCTAGGGGGTGAGGTTCCCCCGGCGAGCGAATCTAAACAAAGCCTCCACGACCTGCGCCTCCAGCAAGTAGCCCACGAAATCTACCAGCTTGCCCCCAAGCGCGTGCTCGACCTGGGCTGCGGCGAGGGTAAACTCCTGCGCCTGCTGCTGCGGCAGGCCAAAATCGAGTACATCCTGGGTATGGATGTATCGCACCAGGCGCTAACCCGCGCCGCGGCCCGCCTGCACCTTGAAGAGATGCCCCCGCGCCAGCGCGCCCGTATCGACCTCATTCAGGGCTCGTTGCTGTATAAAGATGAGCGCCTGGCGGGCTTCGACGCGGCGGCGCTGGTAGAAGTAATCGAGCACCTCGACCCCGGCCGCCTCGCTGCCCTCGAAGCGGTGGTGTTTGGGCAGGCGCGGCCGGCGCACGTCTTCGTCACAACCCCCAATGCCGATTACAACCAGCTCTACGACAGCCTCTCGGCCGGCACCTTCCGCCACGCCGACCACCGCTTCGAGTGGAGCCGGGCCGAGTTTGCGGCCTGGGCCTCCGCCGTGGCCGAGCGCCACGGGTATCAGGTGCGGCTGGTGAGTATGGGCGAGGAGGCGGAAGACGTGGGTGCGCCTTCGCAGATGGCGATGTTTAGCGGTTCAACTATATAACTTAATAACTCTGATTTCTAAGTCTTGGTGTTCGCCACTGGCAGTTAGTAAAAAATCGTTAGCGGTACCCTTTGTGTCTAAATTATAATCCTTCAAGTCATCATGAATTTCTTCGACTTCTTTATTTTGATAGTTGAAGAAGTATAAAGGCATACTTAATACTTCTCCTAATTTATTGTCAAAGTAAACTTTCTGCACAAAAATGCCATCATTTCGTTGAACTCTAAAGCTAGTAAAATAGCCATTAAAAAATTCTATTTCTGGTTCTGCTTTATATAATGTTAGTCGCTCAATATCGAAATAGCCCACCGTTGCATCTGAGACGCTAGCCGCATCAAGCGACTTGTAAAGCAGTGAAATACTGCTTGGTGTATCCAGTTTAAACCAGCCTTCGTGCGATGGCTGTTGTTCCTCAGCTTGTAACGCGTTAGAAATGAGCATTGCAAGCCAAGCAACTAAGATTAGCGGAATACAAATAATACCGAGTGTAATAAAAATAGCTTTAATAAAAAAATCGCTGACCTTAGAAAATACAGTTGCTTCCTGCTCTTGAGTAGAAATAATCTTTTTATTAATGGCTGAATATTTCATGGTAGTTGTAGTGCTTTACAATCTATGCGAAATACTTGCTAGTAGAGTTTTTGAAATTACGCTAAGTTCATCCGGCCGATTAAGATTAACCACTACCAATCTATCAGCCACGTCATGCGCCTGCAAATAAGCAATTTCGGCCTGAAACGGGCTGTCATCCAGCCAGTAGAAATCAGCAGCTACTTCGATAGCTTCAGTTTTCAAAGTGTCCCAAGTGGTAGGCTGCACGGCTTGGCGCAGCTTTTCGAGGGTAGCGGGCTGTAGGAAGCGGGCCAGGTAGCGGAGGGCAGGCGCACTGTCGCCTTTACAATGCGTTGTCAGCCAATAGCAAGCGAAATGCTGGGTGATAAACTCGACAAAGGCATCTACGCCGGGCGCGGCCTGCGTGTGTTTGGCCGTGAGGAGCACGCCGTCGATGTCGAGGTAAAGTTTGGTCATGGAGGACAATAGTGAGCAGTTCGTTGTCGTCCTAAGGTAGTGGAGGCGCTAAAACTCACCGCGCACCCACTCACTCGGCAGTACTTTTATCCTTCCCAAGTACTACCTAGTCCGGCCCAGCGCCTTTTCATGCAAAAAACTATATTCTCTATCAGTGGCCTCTGGCTGCTGGTGCTGCTTTTATTGCAACTTGGCCCAGCGGCGGCCCAAACCCGCATTACGCTCAGCGGCACGGTGCAGGATGCCACCTCGGGCGAAAACCTGACCGGGGCCACCGTGCGGGTGCGCGAGCTGCCCGGCGTGGGCACCGGCGCCAACGCCTACGGCTTCTACACCCTCACGGTGCCGGCGGGCACCTACACGCTGGAAGCCAGCTTTGTAGGCTACGCCACCCAAACGCGGTCGCTGACGGTGAGCGCCAGCCAGCGGCTCGATTTTAAGCTAACCCCCGGCGGCAGCGAGCTGAACGAAGTGGTGGTGACCGGGCGCAGCACCGACGCGGCCATCAGCAAGGCGCAGATGGGGGTGGAGCGACTCGATTTGAAGCAGATAGCCAAGGTACCGGTGCTATTTGGCGAGAAGGATATTATCAAGACCATGACCCTGATGCCGGGCATCAAGTCGGCGGGGGAGGGCAGCAGCGGGTTTTCGGTGCGCGGCGGGGCCGTGGACCAGAACCTGATTTTGCTCGACGAGGCGCCCGTGTACAACGCCTCGCACTTGCTAGGTTTTTTCTCGACCTTCAACTCCGACGCCATCAAGGACGTGACCGTGTTTAAGGGCGGGATGCCGGCGCAGTACGGCGGCCGGCTGTCGTCGGTGGTGGATATTCGGATGAAGGACGGCAACAACCAGACCCTGCACGGCAGCGGCGGTATCGGGCTGATTTCGAGTCGACTGGCGCTGGAAGGGCCGATTGTCAAGGGCAAGGGCTCGTTTCTGGTGACGGGGCGGCGCACCTATGCCGACATTTTCTTGAAGCTTTCGAGCAACGAAACGACCAAGAATTCCAGCCTGTATTTCTACGACGTAAACGCTAAGGCCAATTATACCCTGAGCGACCGCAACCGACTCTATTTCAGTGGCTACATCGGGCGCGATGCGCTGGGGCTGGCCAATACCTTCGGCCAGTACTACGGCAACAAAACGGCCACGCTGCGCCTGAATCACTTGTTCAGCGACCGGGTATTTTCCAATACCTCGCTCATTTACAGTAATTACGATTATGATATTGAAATTCTGGCGAATAGCTCGAATTTCAGCATCATCTCCAAAATTCAGGATTTGAATTTAAAGCAGGATTTTGAGTTTACGCCCAGCACCACCCAGACGCTGCGCTTTGGGGTGAACGGCATTTACCGCACCATCACGCCGGGGCACGTGGTGGCCGACGATAACTCGGCGGTGAACGCGACGGCCGATAAAACCAATTATTCGCTCGAAACGGCGGCTTACGTCTCGCACGAGTGGCAGGCTGCGCCGCGCCTTAATTTCACTACCGGCCTGCGGCTGTCGGGCTTTAGCTTGCTCGGTCCGGGCACCTACTCGACCTACGATGCGGCCGGTAATGCGCTGAATTCGAACACCTACGGCAGCGGCAAATTCCTGAAAACCTACGTGCGGATAGAGCCGCGCTTCGCCGCCAGCTTTCAGCTAAACGAGGCTAGCTCGGTGAAGGCCAGCTACGCCCGCAACGTGCAGAACGTGCACTTGCTCAGCAACTCCAGCACGTCACTGCCCACCGATATGTACGTGCCCACCACCTTCAACGTGCAGCCCGAAACCTCCGACCAGGTGTCGGCGGGCTACTACCGCACGCTGGGCAAAGACAAAACGTATTCGCTGACCGTCGAAACCTATTATAAGGCCCTGCACAACCAGATTGACTACCGCGACGGCACGCAATTGCGCGGTAATTTCGACGTGGAGGCCAGCCTGCTCTACGGCATCGGCCGGACCTACGGCATCGAATTTTTGCTGCGCAAAGACGTGGGCCGCTTCACCGGCTGGGTGGGCTACACGCTCAGCAAATCGGAGCGGCAGTTTACCGAAATAAACAGCGGGGCGTGGTTCAACGCCCGCCAGGACCGGCCCAATGACCTGTCGATAGTAGCTATTTATCAGCTTAATAAGAAATGGACGTTCTCGGGCACGTTCCTGGCCAGCACCGGTAACGCGGTTACGTTCCCGGTGGGCAAGTACATGGTGGCGGGCCAGGTGGTGAACCTGTATAGCCTCCGCAATGCCGACCGCCTGCCCAGCTACCGCCGCCTCGACCTGGGCGCAACCTACGAAAAGCCGCACCAGGAGGGCCACCGCTTCCACAGCAGCTGGTCGTTCTCGATTTACAACGTGCTGGGGCGCGAGAACCCGTACAGCATCCGCTTCCAGGCCGACCCGAACGATGCGACCAAGACGCAGGCGGTGCAAACGGCACTGTTTCGGATGATTCCTTCGGCTACATATAATTTTAATTTTTAAGGTGTTATGTGGAATATTTTTAAAAACTGGGCTAAAGAAACTCCTGTGCCAGGAATGCTCCTGTTGAGCCTCACGCTCCTCTCCACCACCGCCTGCGAAAAAGTCGTCAACCTCGACCTCAAGACTTCCGACGCACAGCTCGTTATCGAAGGCAACCTAGCTGATGATGGGCACCCCTGCCTCGTGACCCTCAGCCGCTCGACTAACTACACCGATAGCAATACCTTTCAGGCTGTGAGCGGGGCTGCCATCACCCTCGCCGACAATGCTGGCGGGCTCGAAACCCTGCGCGAAAGCACCAGCACGCCTGGCCAGTACGCGGGTACTACGCTGCTGGGCGTGCCGGGCCGCACCTACACCCTGCGCGTCGAAACCGGCGGTACCGCCTATGTAGCCACTTCGACGCTGCCGGCCCCGGTGGTGCCCTTCGATAAGCTAAGCACGCAGCTTAGCTCCGTGGGCAATAATAACATCCAGGCGGTGGCTGACTACACCGACCCGGCCGGACTGGGCAATAGCTACCTGTTTCGGCAGTACCGCAATGGCCGCCTCAACAACGCCATCTTCCTGCAAAACGACCAGTTTACCGACGGCAAGCATGTTAGCCAAGTCCTCCGCACGATGGGCGGCGGCACCAGCGACCCCAATAATCTCAACAAGCTGGTTTCGGGCGATAGCCTGCGGGTAGAAATGCAGAATATCGACGCTGGCGTCTACGAGTATTTCCGCACGCTGAATTTGATTTTGACCAGCAACCCGGCTACCGCTACCACGCCTGCCAATCCGAAGTCGAATTTTTCAGGCGGCATATTGGGCTATTTCAGCGCTCACTCGAAGCGGGTGCGGGCGATTAAGGTGCCGTAAGGTAGTGCTTTGTTGGTCCTTATTCTTTGGGGAGTAAAACAGTGAGCTGTTGTTCCAACTCGTCAAGGTCGACGAAAACATCATCATTTACGTGGCGATGCTCGTTGCCGATAGGCTCACCGTAGCAGTAGGCTGAGTAGCGCAAACTCAGGATATGAGCCAGGTACCGGAAGTACTCTGGCATATAAGTGCTTGGAAATAGCTCGAAAAGCTCCGTATCTGGCTGGCACCAGAGAATATTGGCAAAAGATGCGCCGTGCGGTCCCATAATAAAGGAAGCACTGTGATACAAAGCGACCTGCTCCGCGAATGTCCTCGGCACATCTTCAATAATACGGAAATCGTAGCGCTTCAATAAGCTTATCAAGGCCGCCTCATTGGAAACCTTGCGCCGGCCGATTCGCTGAATGTACAGGCGGGTAGGCTGTTCGCGGGTAAGCTTTAAGCTCGACTCTACCAGTGCTTTAAATTCCAGGATATCCTGCTTGTTTGGGTAAAACCAACTGTCGATATTGCCGATAATTGCGGTCGAGGCTACTACTTCGGTTCCTCGACTATCGATGATATTCTCTGGCTTTACTCCAAGCAGACTGCTGATTTCACGCTCGAAGCTGGTATTAAATAGGGGGTAACAGACAACGGCATCTGCAAACTCTGCTGGCGGCAGGGTGTGTTTGATGCGGGAAATAGTAAGCGCAACAAAGAATATATAATCGAAATATCCCGTCCAGTAATAGCTCCAGGGCGCTATCAGAATTTTTGCTGACCGAGAATGGTGTCGAGGTTTTTTTACTAAATCTTTAGTTACTACACTATTACCAAAGCCCAAATCTAATACTCTACTATTTAGCTGAAGGCTGCCATTACGCAACTGCTTTGCTTTCTTTTGAGAGTTTTCATAGCGCCAGACATACGCCGAGCCGGTTTGAATATATTTCTCTGCAAATAATTGCTTGTTATTGAAGGCTGTACTTAGAATGCTGGGAAGCGTCAGGTAATCACCTACGTTGTAGTGCAACTGCTCAGCTTCCGAGGCTAAATAAGCTTCCGTTTGCCGTTTGTTCAAAAGCGTGATGCCTGCCAATCGAGCTAAAAGCGTTGAGTGTTTTTTAATAGCCCTTTTCAGGAAGCGATACAAACCTTGCATGGCCAGCCATACGACAGATATGCGGGGGCTGTTAGCGACAATAAGCTGCTGATTTGGTTGTTAGTACATAAAGTTTTGCAATGGCGGAGGTAGCGTCTGTTTGTCCGGGTATCAGTGTAGCAA
>CAXUKA010000045.1:0-26248 GCA_964251335.1 uncultured Hymenobacter sp. | reverse complement strand
TGCTACGGCCACGCCGGCGATGGCAACCTGCATGTCAACATCATCCGCGGCGAGCTAAGCGACGAGCAGTGGAATGTGGGCCTGCGCCAACCCATTACTGAAATTTTCGAGCTCTGCGTGAAGCTCGGCGGCACTATCTCGGGCGAGCACGGCATCGGGCTGGTGCAAAAGCCTTACATGCATATTGCCTTGAAAGAGGCTAATCTGAATCTGATGCGCGGTATCAAGCAGGTATTTGACCCGCACGGGATTTTGAATCCGGGGAAAATATTTTAAGGTCACAGGTTAGCGCGAAGTTTCGCGAAGCAAAAAGCGAAGTCTGGTAAAGCCGTATCAAATACATCTGATATGGCTTCACCAAACTTCGCTTTTTGCTTCGCGAAACTTCGCGCTGAATTTATCCCACTGCTGCTTGAAAAGTCGGTGCCTTCCGGTGCTTCGTTGCCTGCTCATACGCATAGCCTAAGCTCAGCAGCAGCGCCTCAGTGTAAGGCGCACCTACAAACGACAGGCCCACCGGCAGACCATGCACCTGCCCCATCGGCACGGTAAGGTGCGGGTAGCCCGCCATCGCGGCCGGCCCCGAATAGCCGGGGCCAGTGCCGTACTCGCCATTCACGAGGTCGATGCAAGCGGCCGGGCCGGTCGTTATGGCCACGATAGCCGCCAAGCCACCATCCGTTTTTAGAGCGGCATTGAGGGCGGCGCGGCTGGTATCGACCACTTTGCGCACGGCAGCTTTGTATTTCTCGCTGGCCAAGCCATCGGTTTTTTCAGCCATTTCCAGTGTTTCTTGCTGGAAGAACGGCATGGCCTTCGCCACATTGGCTTTGTTGAAAGCGATAACGTCGGCCAGCGTTTTGACGGGCGCGTTGGCTTGGGCGAGGTACTTGTTTACCCCATCCTTAAACTCGTAGAGCAGCACATTGAACTCATCTTCGCCGAGCGCCTGGGTGGGCGTTCGCACATCCACCTCCACCACCGTTGCGCCCTGCGCTTTGAGCACGGCCACAGCTTGGCGCAACAGGTCGCCGGCCGGCAACGTGCTGGCTAGGTGCGACTTTTCGATACCAAGTTTCTGGCCTTTTAGCGCATCGGTGTTGAGCTTACTGGCATACGTAGAACCGTAAAAATTAGAAGTCAATGTCGGATTTTGCGCTGACATAGTGACTTTGTCCTCTTTGTCCCAGCCCACCATCGCTTGCAGCAAAATAGCCGCATCGCGCACCGTCCGCGCCATTGGCCCAGCCGTGTCCTGGGTGGCTGAAATCGGAATAATGCCCGTGCGACTCACCAGTCCCACAGTCGGCTTGAGGCCCACGAGGCCATTCACCGACGCGGGTGATGTAATAGAGCCGTTCGTTTCAGTGCCCACGGCCACGGCGCACAGGCTGGCCGCCACTGCCGCGCCCGAGCCAGCGCTGCTGCCGCTGGGTGTACGATTGAGCACGTAGGGGTTGTGCGTCTGGCCGCCCCGGCTGCTCCAGCCGCTGGCCGAGTGCGTCGAGCGGAAATTAGCCCACTCGCTCAGGTTAGTTTTGCCTAGGATGATGGCCCCGGCCGCCCGCATGCGCTGCACTACGAAGGCATCTTTGGCAGCATGGTTGCCGGCCAGGGCCAGCGCACCGGCCGTGGTTGGCATTTTGTCGCCGGTGTCAATATTGTCTTTAATCAGAATGGGAATACCGTGGAGCGGGCCACGCAGCTTGCCGGCCTTGCGCTCCTTATCGAGCGTATCGGCAATGCTGAGCGCATCGGGATTCAGCTCGATAACGGCATTGAGTTTGGGGCCTTGCTGGTCGAGTTGAGCAATGCGGGTCAGGTAATCCTGACACAGTCGGCGGCTGGTATAGCCATCCTGCAAGATTTTTCGCAGCTCCTCTATCGTTCGCTCACTGAGGCTCACATCCTTATCGGCCGGCGTGGTAACGGCGGCGAGCGTTAAGGTTTCAGTCTTTTTTGCTGGCACAGCGCTAGCAGCTAGCGGCAAAATTGTAGAAGCCAATGCGGCCTGGGTGCCGTGGCGAAGAAATTGGCGACGCTTCATAAAGAGAAATTGATAGGCACGGAGGAACCGATTCAAATGTAAGTCGCCCAGCCAACTGCCACCTTTGGCCCTCGCCAGAAATGGCGCGGCGGCCCGCATACCAACCCCCTCTTGCGCGACGGCGTATAGCCTAGGCACCCCGGTGCTTCTCTCACCTTTTTCGGCCATTTTGCGGCCTCCTGCTCCATGCCTGACCAAGACGATACGCTCGAAAACTCCATCGCGGGCAACTACGAAAATTCGCCCGCTGCTGCTCACAAAGGAGACGAAACCACCGGCTCCCTGGCCAATAATCCGCTCATCTCGACCCCGAAGACAGCGGCAGCCGCCCTCGCCAAGCACGACCTCGACACTGGCCAGTCCATCAGTGGTACCTCGCCCGCCGATTACCAAACCGATAGCCAGGAAACCAACGCCACCAATGCCGCGCCAACCAGCGCCAACACCCAGCCCGATGTGTACGGCGGCAATTTCGGCAACGACGTGCAGCCCAGCCACCACGACGAAGGCCGCGCCAGCAATCAGCGCGCCGACGCCAACCGGGGCGAATTTGGCGAGCAAGGTAACCTAGGTGCTACCCACGGCGGCTTCGGCAACCAGTACCGCGAGTTTGACACCGCCGAAGAGCGCCCCAGCGCCGAGGCTACCGAAGAAAAATACTACGGCGAAGGTGCCTCACGCCCCGGCCCGCAGCACAATTCCTACCAGAATTACGACGGCCAGGATAAACGTCCCGTTGAGCAGGGCCACGCTGTGCAAGACACGCCCGCTGCCCGCGTTATGAACTTCGGCGACCAGCCCAATACGTCGCCCGCCGAGCGCGGCAATACCCACGACACCCGCAACGATGTTGGCGATGCTGGCCCCAACGCCGCTTTTCAGAACGACAACGGCTCACCTACCGTGGGCGCAGCCTACGCCGCCGATTACGGCCACACCTCGGGTGTAAGCCTACCAGTCGGCACACCCGATAACCATTTGCCCATGGGACCTGATGGCCATGGCCTTAATTCCGACCCCGCCTCGGCCCGTGGCGGCTACGACGGCCAGCAAAGCGAGGCTACCACATCGGCAGCGCAGGGCGCGCCGGCCCCCGTCAATTCGCCCGATGCGCCGCAAACCGAAGGCTACGGCTACGGCCACGAGCGCAGCGAGCAAGAGCAGCCCGGCAACCCCAAAACTGGTGACTCGCGCAACGGTTTCGGGCCGGGCGGCTCGAAGGAAGGTGACACCAGCCAGGGCCACGGCTCGAAAGGTGGCTCTTACGACGATGAAAACCCGGGAGCCCGAGGCGCTGGACACGACCAGTTTACGCAGCAGGATAAAGCCCAGAATTACGGCCAGGACCAACGCGAAGGCTTCCGCCCCGAAGGCGGTGACAAGCCTGCGGATGCTGAAGACACGGCTCCCCGCCGCAATGCCGGGCGCGATGAAAGCAAGTAGCGCGCATTTTTTCGGCTCGCTTTGCTACACAAAAAAGGCTGCCCAGTGGGCAGCCTTTTTCAATTATTCACTCACCGTTTACCGGTGAATTTTCATATCAATATCATACCGGTAGCGCGGCGGCCCACCTATCGGGATGGCAAAGAAAGGCAAGGCCGTGTCGTACTGGTCGGTCACGTAGAACTGCATGTCGTTGGGCGTTTTTACGGTGCTAGTCAGGCGCAAGTCCAGCGATAGGCCGCGCTCCTGGTCGGTGATGGGAAACACGCTGCTGCTCCACTGCTTATCGCCGCTGGTAACGCCAGGGTGGCCATTTTTCGATACGCTAAATACGGCTAGCTTCGCTTGGCCATCTACATCGTAGTTGCTTTGCTTCATGCTCACCACTTTGTCATTAACAAAGGGATACAGATGCACGGTGCTCTGCTTGAGGGCCGGTGGCAGGCGGAAGCAGTACTCGTAGGTGAAGGCATTGCCGCCCGGCACCGGCATGCTGGCCGTGGGGCTGGTGCTGAGGTAATAGCGGTACACGTTGCCATCGTTGCCGGCCGTGCCCCGCGCTACTACCTTGAATACGTAGCCCTTAAACTCATCGACCAACTCGCCCTCCAGCGGGTTGAGGGGGCCAAAGGTGTAGTACTTGCCGTCGTATTGTGGGTCGTTGCCGAAGGTTTTTTCCTGCAAGAGGCGGCCGGTCACCGGCTTAGGCTTGAGGGTGGGGCGCGGGTCGCGGGCACCATCACCTGAGTGCGCACCGGGGCCGCCGTAGATGCTGAAAGTGGTTTGGGTGTCAAAGGCCCCTTTCTGCGAGTCGAGCGTGCCGCCGCAGTCGGGGTCAAATACGCGCAGGTATACTGGCTGGCGCTGGTTTTGAGGAACCAGGAAGAAAAAAGTTTGGGTGAAGTCGTCGTCGCCCCAAGCTGGGTCGGCTTTGGGGCCGAAGGTAATGAGAAACTGAATGTTCTCGCCTGGGTTAGGCACTGCCTGCGCCTGGGCGGCTCGCGAACCAGCTAGCAGCCCTGGCAGGGCCAGCAATAGCGTAAGCAACCGACGGCCGCCAAAAGGAGTTAGTAACATAATAACCCGATACGGTAGTAAGTAGCTGACTGGATTCCAGCCTGCGCCGTAATATTACGACTCTAACCCTTTATTTAAGCTGGACTGCTGCTTACTGCATGAGTGCTTCTTCGCGCGATACTACCGAGTTTTTTGACCAGCTTACCAACCAGGTGCTCGCCTTGCGCGTGGCTTCGCACCAGCGGTTGCGCCCACTCAGCACCGAGCAGCTCAATCGCCGCCCCGGCTACGACAAGTGGAGCGTGGGCCAGTGCTTGGAGCATCTCAATATCATCAGCGGCTACTACTTGCCCCTCGTGAAGGCTCGCCTCAAGCTGGCTCAGGCCAGAGGCTCAGCCGCTGGGGCACAGGTGAGTAGCGGCTGGCTGGGCCGCCGCTTCACCAATGCCATCCGCCATACCGACGACTCAGCCGACCTGTTCAAGGTACCTAAGCAATACGCGCCTACCGGCGTGCGCCTCACTGGCACAGTAGTCGAGGCCTTCAACCGCCAGCTCGACGAGCTACTGCGCTTGCTGCTGCAAGCCCGCCAAGTCGATGCCGGCAGCGTGCGCGTACCCAATCCCCTACACCCCTGGTTGAAGCTGCGCCTCACCGATGTACTCGAAATGCTGATTGCCAGCTATAAAGCCTACGTGCAACAGGCCGAGCAGGCGTTAGCAACGAATGCGACGAAGCACGCATAGAAAGTAGCTCGGGCTCTGTGAGTCCGAGCTACTTTCTATGCTATTTACTCATTATAAAGCACTTGCAGCACCGTCTGGCCCACGGCTTTCATCGTTTTAGCATCGATGACAGACATATTATCAGCCGTAGTGTGGTGGTAGGCTGGGAAATACTCAGTGCCAAAGGCCGGGTGGTCGTAGATGTCCACCGTCGGAATGCCCGCCTGGTTGGTGTACACGTGGTCGTCCGTAATCGGGTCGGTGTCTTTGAATAAGAAAAAGTCGGAGTAGTTTAGCTGAGCGGCCGTATTCCAGATTTTATCTACCACGCCAGGGGCATTTTGCCGCGACGTGCCTTCCCGCGTGAAGTGGCCATTTTTGGCCCCCACCATGTCGAACAGAATACCGTACTCGGCCTTGTAACCGGCCGGCAATTTGTTCTTACCCCAGTATTGCGAGCCAAGACACCAGCCATCGCCCTGGCCTTCAAGCAGGTTTTTTTGGCCGGCTTGAGTGCCTGCGTCGAAACCCCAGTCCTCAGCGTCCACCAAAATAATGTCTACTCCTACGCTGGGAGCCAGCTTACCAGCTTGCTGGAGCGTGCGCGCTATTTCGAGGGCCACGGCCACGGCGCTGGCTCCGTCCGAAGCACCATCTATCGGCAAGTGTTGCTTGGCTTTATCTTTTTCGGCGTCGGCGTAGGGCCGAGTGTCCCAGTGGGCAAAAAGAGCCACCCGCCGCGTTGCTTGCGGCTGGTATTGCGCAATAATATTGCGCCCCTTAATCTGGGTACCGTCAAATATCATGGCCTTGAATGGCTGCTCGTGCACCGTCAGGCCAAAGCTTTTTAGCTTGGCCACCAGATAATTGCCGCAGGCAATGTGCGCCGGCTTGTTGGGCACGCGCGGGCCAAAAGCTACCTGCTTGGCCGTGTAGGCATAGGCCGAATCGGCATTGAAGGCCGGAGCTTTAGCAGCGGGCGCAGTAGCTGTGGGCTGGCTGGTAGTTTCGGCGGGCTTTTCCGAAGGGCAGGCCGTGAGCAGGAAGGTAGCGGCGGCCAGAAGCGTCAGCCGGGGCAGAAGGTTTTTCACGCAGAGGGTGGCTTACGCCGTCTTTCAGTTCGCAGTACTAATCGTTAATCGGGCCGCAAATTACTCTTCGCTGTATGCCCACTCCACGCCGGTTTTGGTATCCTTAATTACGATGCCCTGCTCTTTGAGCGCGGCCCGAATCTGGTCCACTTTGTCGTAGGCCTTGGTGGCTTTGGCCTCCTGGTAAAAGCTCAGCGTGAGCCCCAACAAGTCTTCGGTATTGGCGCGGGGCTCGTCGCGCAAACCCAGAATATCCTGCACCAGCGTGCGGTAAGTAGCCGCAGCTTCAGCTAGCGCGGCGGGGCCAACTTCGGCCAGCGCCTCCGCATTAGTAGCCAGCGTGTTGAAGCGCTTCAAGAGGTCAAACAGCCCAGCCACAGCGCGGGGCGTGTTCAGGTCGTCGTCGAGGAAGGCAAAGGGCTTGGCCGCCAGATTGCGAAGCTGCTGTGCGGGCGTGGGCGGGCCAGGCTGAGTGGGCGTTTCAGGCTCACTCACCACTTCACTGCTCACCATGTCGCCGCTGAGCTTATCGAGCAGGCGCAGGCCGTTCATCAGCTTGCGGTAGCCTTTGCGAGCGGCTTGCAGGGCATCGTCGCTGAGGTCGATGGGCGAGCGGTAGTGCGCTTGCAGGAAGAAGAAGCGCAGTGTCATAGGCGAGTAGGCCTGCGACAGTACGCCCGCCTTGCCGCTGAACATTTCGGGCAGGGTAATGAAATTACCTACCGACTTGCTCATCTTTTGGCCATTGACGGTCAGCATGTTATTGTGCAGCCAGAAGCGGGCGCCGGTGCTGGGCGTGTCGGAGCCTTCATTCTGCGCAATCTCGCATTCGTGGTGCGGAAACATCAAATCGAGCCCGCCGCCGTGAATGTCGAACTCCGCGCCCAAATACTTGCGGCTCATGGCCGAGCATTCGAGGTGCCAGCCAGGAAAGCCCTCGCCGGGAGCTTCCCCAAACGGCGACGGCCAGCGCATAATGTGCTGCGGCGAAGCTTTTTTCCAGAGTGCAAAGTCGGCGGGCGAGCGCTTTTCTTCCTGCCCGGCCAACTCGGAGCGGGTGCCGGCCAGCAACTCCTCCACCACGCGGCCCGAAAGGCGGCCGTATAGCCCGCCCTCGGCGTTGTACTTGGGCACGTCGAAATACACCGAGCCGTTGGCCTCGTAAGCCAAACCCCGGCCCATGATTTCCTGAATCAGGGCAATCTGCTCGGTGATGTGGCCGCTGGCTTGCGGCTCGATATCGGGCGGCAAGCAGCCGAGCGCGGCCATGGCCTGCCGGTAGTTATTGGTATAATATTGAGCCACTTGCATGGGCTCTAAGCGCTTGGCGCGGGCGGCTTTTTCGAGCTTGTCCTCGCCGGTGTCAGCGTCGCTTTCGAGGTGGCCCACATCGGTGATGTTGCGCACGTAGCGCACTTGGTAGCCAAGGTGGCGCAGGTAGCGCGTGAGCACATCAAACACGATTGGCCCCCGAGCATTGCCCAGGTGAGCATCGTTGTACACGGTGGGGCCGCAGAGGTAGAGGCCCACCTGCGGCGGTGCTACGGGTTCAAACGTTTCCTTCTGGCGGGTAAGCGTATTATAAAGCGTCAGCGGCATGACAAAGAAGTAGCAATGAGCAATTAACAGAAAGTAATTGCTAACGGAGCCGGACGTGGCCGGCCTGAGATAAGCGGGATTAAGTAGTACCCAACGCCCAACTTCGGGCAAAGTTCAGGATTAATTACTTAGTAATCGGTAAACGATTGTCATTGCGAGCGTAGCGAAGCATTTGCATTTGTTCAGCCACCGGCTAAGTGCGATTGCTGCGCGGCGCTCGTAATGACAAATAGAGTCTATTTCCGCTATTTTCTTAACCTATACAGCCCCTCCACCGGAAAGTGGTCGGAATACGGTATTTCGGTATGAATGCGACAATCGAGCACCTGCCACTGCGGGCCGGCAAATTGCTGGTCGATGCGCAGCAGCGGGGGCAGGCGGCCGTGGTATGTATTGCCGGGGCCAAAACCCACGGTGGCCCAGGCATTTTGCAACTCCTTTGCTAGCTGCGAGTAGGCATACGAATACGGCAAATCATTGAGGTCACCGGCCAGCAGCACCGGGTAAGGCGAGCGGCGGATATTGGCCATCAGTGTATCGGCCTGCCAGGCGCGGGCTGCTGCCCCATGCGCAAAGCGCCGCAGCAGCCCGCGCCCCTTGCTTTTGAGACCCGCCCGCGACGAGCCCGCCGCCACAATATCACCCTCATCGAGACTCATACTTTGCAGGTGCGCATTGAAAACGCGCACGGTATCGCCGGGGCCGGGGCCGACTACATCGACCCACATAGCGTGGTTTTGGGTAAGGCGGCCAAAGGATATTTCGCCCCGCCCTACAATGGGCAGCCGCGAGAAAATAGCCAAGCCAAACTCGGCTCCTATTCTGCTGACCAATGACTTAGAAACAAAACCCTGCCGCCCGCTGCCCGTGCCCAGGCGCTCGCCCACCCGGTAAAGCTCCCCATCGGTTGAGTGCGTACCGGCCGGCTCCTGGTAAAATTCCTGCAAGCAAAGCACATCGGCCGGGCTATCAGCGAGCCAGGTAATGGCTTTGGCTGGAGCCGTAGGGTCGAGCTGCCGCAGCTGCGGATACAGGTTGAAAATGCGAACGTTGGCCGAGAGCAGGCGTAGCGTACCCGGCAGGGAGCCGTGTTGCAAGTGTTTATAGGAGGGGTTGCCGCTGAGTTCTCCCCCACCGTTATGCGCTTCGAGCCAGTGCTGCGGGTGTAGTGGCAGCCCGCGCTCTACCTGGCCCCAGGCCAGTAGCAAGCCGGCCAGTGGCAGCAGCGCCACGCGCCAGCTGCGCCGCAGCCAGTATAGTACCAGCCACAATAATAGCAGTAGCCATATTGGCACCGTGAGGGCTAGCAGCGGGGCCAGCATCCACGCCCCGGCCGGCACCCGCTCACCCAGCATTATGCTCACAAACAAACCGATGAGTATCAGCCAGGTAAAACGATAACGAAATAAGCGGCGCAACAACCTATGGGGTTTGCGGCCAAGTAGCCGCTGGAAACACAAAAATACACCCCCTCCTGCCCCCGACTAGCAACGAGCATTTTTTGCGGAACTCACTGAAAGGTTGGCGGCCGAAGTGTAGCTTTATAACAGGTTTCTATCCCTTTTCATGAAGAAAATTTTCTACTTACTCTCTGGTATTTTACTGGCGGCGACTAAGCTGGCGGCAGCGGCTGGGTCGCCCCCGGCCGATGGCCGCACGCTGGAGTTTATTCCTAACCAGGGGCAGTGGGCCAAAGAGGTGCGCTACTCGGGAGCGGTGCCGGGCGGCCACCTCTACCTCGAGCCCGGCGGATTGCGCTATGTGCTGCTGCAAGGTGTTCCGCATCCGCACGGCGATGCCCCTGGTAAGGACAAAGCCACTACTGCCCCCCGGCTGCCAGCCGTCGACAGCCTCATCCGAGGCCATCAGCTGCGAGTGCATTTTGTGGGGGCTGATACTAGCACGCCCCTCGAGCCCACCGAAACCACCGGCGAGGTGCGCAACTACCTACATGGCAACGACCCCAAGCACTGGGCGCAGGGCGTACCCAGCTATCGGCAGGTGCGCTACCAAGCGCCGTGGCCAGGCATCGGGGCGCGCTTTTATGAAAACAGTCATAAGCAACTGGAATACGACTTTGAGCTAGAAGCAGAGGCCAACCCGGCGCTGGTAAAGCTGAAATACGATGGTGCCAGCTACCTGACCCTGAGTGCCGACGGCCGCTTGCACGTGGGCACTACTTTGGGCGAGCTGACCGAGCTAGCCCCCCAGGCGTACCAAACTAATGCCGCCACTGGCGAACACCGGCGCGTGGCCTGCCGCTACCGCCTCAACCTGGAAGACTCGACGGTGACCTTCGAGCTGGGCCGTTACGACCACCGCCGCCCGCTGGTGATTGACCCCACGGTGCAGTTTTCGACTTATACCGGGTCAACGAGCGACAACTGGGGCTTCACAGCGACCTACGACGCGGCGGGCAATATGTACTCGGGCGGCATTGTGCTCGACTATGGCGCGGGTGCGACTGGCTATCCAGTTTCGACCGGGGCGTTTCAGACTACGTTTGGGGCGCTCATCGACATGGCCTTCATCAAGTACAATACTACGGTGAGTGGGGCGGCGTCGCGGGTGTGGGCTACGTACTTGGGTGGCAACTACCAAGATTTTCCGAGCAGCATCGTAGTCAATAGCCAGAACGAGCTTATTATCCTGGGTACTACGGCTTCGTCTGACTACCCTACCAGCAGCACAGCTTTGCAGCGCAGCTTTGCTGGAGGTGTGGCAGCCGACCCTTTTGGCGATGGTGGCAGCGGCACTCTCACTTCGCCGTACAACCTTTATAACATATTGCGCGGCACCGACATAGTAATAACACGGCTGGCTAGCAATGGCGGCAGTATTGCGGCCTCGACCTACCTGGGCGGAACTGGCACCGATGGGCTAGTTCCCTATGACAAAATAGGGAGCACCCGCCAACTACCTCAAAACTATGGCGATGCTTTTCGGGGCGATGTCAATGTGGATGCGGCAGGCAATATTTACATAGCGTCGGTGACGTCTTCGACCAATTTTCCGGTGACGGCGGGCAGCTTTGGCCCCACCAGCAAAGGTGGCACCAGCGACGCGGTGGTGGTAAAAATGCCTGCTGCCCTCAGCAGCCTCACCTGGAGCGGCTACTTGGGCGGCAGCGCTGCCGATGCGGCCTACTCACTTCAGCTCGATGCCAGCGGCAATGTGTACGTGGCTGGGGGCACGCTGAGCACTAATTTTCCGACCACAGCGGGGGCACTGTTTACTACAGCGCAAGGCAATGTCGATGGGTTTGTGGCACGTATAGCAGCCGATGGCAACATTCTACAAAAAGCTACCTACCTAGGTACCAGCAACTACGACCAAACATATTTCTTGCAATTGGGAGCCGATGGCGGGGTATACTTGCTAGGCCAGACCCTGGGTGCCTGGCCCGTATCGGCGGGTGTGTACAGCAATGCGGGCAGCCGCCAGTTTATTCAAAAGCTAAGCGCCGACCTTGACCAGCGCCTACTGAGTACGGTGTTTGGCAGCGGGCGCTCCACGATTGATATCTCGCCGACAGCCTTTCTGGTTGACCAGTGCGACCGGGTGTATGTATGCGGCTGGGGTGGCAACATTAACCTGCCGCCTAATTTTAATAACAACTATGTGGGGGCTACCAACGGCTATACCCATGGCATGCCCGTGACGGCCAACGCCGTGCGCGGGGCACCCGACTCGCCTACGGCAGGCTCCGATTTTTACTTGGCGCAGTTTGCGCCGGGCCTCACCAGCCTGCTCTACGGCACGTTCTACGGCAACCCAATAGCCGGCTCTACCGGCGACCACGTCGATGGCGGCACTTCGCGCTTCGACCCGCGTGGGGTGGTGTACACGGCAGTGTGCTCCTGCACCGACATTGCGGGCTTTCCGGTGCCGCCGGGGGCTTATACCTACTCGGCGACCAACAACAGCGGCAACTGCAACAACGCGGCTTTCAAATTGAATTTCGAGCCCCAAGCCGTGGTCACCGGGGGCGATGTTTCGGTCTGTGTCTCTGCGGGCCCGATAACCTTGTCGGGTGCGCCCACGGGCGGTATCTGGACCGGGCCAGGCGTGACGGGCTCGCTGGCCACCGGCTTTGTTTTTACCCCCAGCACTGCGCTAATAGGTACACAAACTGTAACTTATTCCATTCTGGGTGTAATTACGGCGTGCACGATTACGGGTACTAAGAAAATCACGGTAAGTCCGTTGCCCCAGGTTGCAGCTACGGCGCTGCCCGCCATGTGCGCCGGAGCCAGTGGGGTAGCTCTCACCACGGGCACGCCAGCGGGCGGTACCTGGAGCGGGCCGGGTGTATCGGGCTCGGCTGGTGGCTACGTATTTACGCCCAGCCAGACACTGGTGGGCACTCAGACACTTACTTACACCTACACTTCGGCCCAGGGATGCAGTGGGCAGGCGACCGCTACCGTAGTGGTAACTCCTGGCCCACTTCCAATCGTAATGCCCGCCGATACGGTGCTATGCCCCGGCAGTCGCACGGCCTTTCAGCTGCACGCCACCCCGGCCGGGGGCGTGTGGAGCGGCACGGGCACCACGCCTACCGGTCTGTTTACGCCGCCGGCCACGCCAGGCACGGTGGTTGTTACTTACACGGTAGCCCCAGGCTTGTCGTGCCAAGCCTCTACTCCACGGCGCATTACGTTGCTGGCTACGCCCACTCTGGCACCTGTTATGCAAACGGTTATCTGCAACGACTCGTTGCCCGCGCTGTTTAGCTCGCCGGCTGTGGTGCCTTATACTGTGCGCTTTAGCCAGCCCAATACCACGGGCCTGGCCGATGCCGTGCTCACCTGGGATTTTGGCGATGGCAGCGCACCAGTCACTGGCTTCAACGTGACGCACACCTACACCAAGCCGGGCACCTACCTGGCCCAGGCTACGCTGCGCTACAATGGCAGCCGCTGCTCGGCACAGGTGGCTATGGCCCCGGTGCAAGTGCTGGATATGGTGATTCCCAACGTATTCACGCCCAACGGCGACCAGCTAAACGAGTTTTTTGCGCCGCGCATCGGCGGCTGCCCACGCCGTTTGCAAGTATTCTCGCGCTGGGGCCAGCAGGTGTACGAAAACGCCGCCTATCGCAACACTTGGAATGGTGCCGGGCTGGCCGTGGGCATTTATTATTACCTGCTCACGCCGCCCGATGGGGGCTCGGTTATCAAGGGCTGGGTGGAAATTATGCGTTAAATGATTAAGAAATTCTTGCTTAAAAAGGCGGTCAGTAGCGAACTGACCGCCTTTTTTTATGGCTGTTGCCAGCTTCTCATCCCGTGCTGCTGTAGCAGCGAACAAGCATCAGCCTGTTTATATCAGTAACTTGGTAGGCAAAGAGTTAAGAATAATTTCAAGCAGGCTTATCGGCTCAGCACAGCTGAACGCTATGCAGTAGGTGGCAAGCCTTCTAAGCTGGCGGCTGGTATTTTTTTTATAAAGAATAGTTTCCTTGCGCAGCACTATACCGTATATGGTTCTGAACGGTAATTACTTATAAATATATATTTCCGTATATAACTTCCATCCGTCCCACCCACTTTTCCTTTCAAACTCATCATCGATTTCTAATTCAGGCAAGTGGAGAACGAGGTTACCATCGTCAAGAACGAGGCAGGCATCGCGAAGCCAGTCATGCGGCGCTTTGCCGTTAATGTGGCTTCGCTGTTTAGCGTACAGATTGCCAACTTCTTGCTGCCGTTACTTACGGTGCCCTACGTGGTGCGCATCATCGGGCCAGATAAGCTCGGGCTGCTCAATTTTTCGCAAGCTTACGTCACGTATTTCAGCTTGCTCATCAACTACGGCTTCGATATGGCGGCCGTGCGGGTTATCGCTGCCCATCGCGACGACAAAGAAGCCACCAGCCGTATTGTGAGCCAAGTGCTGGCGGGCAAAACGCTACTTTGGGTGCTTTCTACGCTGGTTTTTGTGGGGCTGTCGCTGGGCGCACCCGAGTTTCGCGCGCACCTGTGGCTACACGTTTGCACCTACTTGGTGTGCATTGGCACGGTGCTGTCGCCGCTGTGGCTGTACCAAGCCATGGAAGACTTGGGGCGGGTAGCCATCTTCAACCTGGCTGTGAAGCTGCTGTTTTCGCTGTCGGTGCTGCTGCTCATCCGCAAGGCTGATGACTATATCTACCAGAACCTGGCCATCAGCGTGGCCCAGATTCTGGTGAGCGTGGTGGCCCTGGGAGTGGCGCTGCGGCGCTTTAGCGTGCACCTGCGCTGGCCGAGTTGGGCGGAGCTGCGCGGCCGTTTCCGCGAGGACCGCACGCTGTTTTTTTCCAATGTCACTATAACCATCTACGCTAGCTCCAACACCTTCATTCTAGGGCTAATGGCGCTGCCTTACAACGTGGGCATCTACGCGGCCGGCACCCGGCTCGAGAGCATGGCCGAGTCGTTTGTGGGGCTGGCACTCAATCAAGCTTTTTTTCCTATCGTAGCCCAAGCTTTTGGTAAGGGGCGCGAGCAGGGGCTGCGCATGGTGCGGCAGGTATTTTTTCCGCTGACTACACTACTCCTACTAGTGGCCGTCGGGCTGTGGCTGGTGGGGCCGCTGGCGCTGGGCATCCTATACGGAGCTAAGTTTCAGGAGGCTGGCACAGTGCTGCGTATAGTGGCGACGCTGCCGCTAATAATTGGGCTGAGCAACTTGCTAGGCCTGCATACCATGCTCAACCTGCGCCTCGACAAAGCTTTTTTTTGGATTACGGCCGGAGGCTCAGTATTGGGGCTGGGACTCAATTGGCTACTTATTCCCCGCTTTACCCACTTGGGCGCAGCCTACGCGCTGGTGCTCACCGAGCTATATATCACGGCAGCTATGTATTTTTACTTACGCTGGAAGGGTATTGAGATTGTGAAACTGTCACACCTGCGCGAGGCTTTCGCCTTTACGAAAGGTCGCGTACAAACATTACTACACCGCTAGACAAAGACCATGGAAACTGTTGCTGCTGTGGTGGTTACTTATAACCGCCTCGCCGACTTGCAAAAGTGCCTCGATACCCTGCGCGACCAAACGCATGTGCCCGATGCCATTTACGTTATCAACAACGGTAGCACCGACGGCACCACCGAGTGGCTGGCTACACAGTCCGGGCTGCACGTGACCACCCAAGGCAATTTGGGCGGCGCGGGTGGCTTTGCCACGGGCATCGACACGGCCTACCGCGCCGGCTACACCTGGCTCTGGTGCATGGACGACGACTGCCTGGCTGCTCCCGATGCACTGGCCCTGCTACTAGCCTCGCCCAACCTGGGACCGTGCATCAAAAACTCGATGTCGGTGAGTGTAAACCAACGCGATGAGCTGGCCTTCTTCGTCGACCGCCCCAATATTTCGTACCGCAAGGTGAGCGACATGAGCGGGGTAGACTTAGTATACGGGGTGGCCTCGTTCTTCAATGGTACGCTTATTCACTCAGAGGTGGTGAAGGCCATCGGTATTCCCGATAAGAACTTATTTATCTGGGGCGATGAGATGGAGTACATGACTCGCGCTCAAAAAATGGGCTTCCCCGTCGTGACGGTACCCAATAGTGTATTTTACCACCCCGCGTCGTTCGACCGCGACGGCATTCCGTGGCCAGCCGCCTGGAAGCAGTATTATGCCGTGCGCAACCAGCGCCGAATACTCCAAAACCAGTATGGGAATACGGTAGGCCGCTTGCTATTTGCTTCGTGGGCAGCTAAAGCCACGCTGAAGCAAGCTATGAGCAAGCGTAAGAATCGGTTTTATAACTTCTTACTTTATGGCGAGGCAACGCTAGATAGCCTCACCAATAACTTTCGCAAACGGCCTGATACGATTCGCACGCTTCAGCTCTATAAGCGCAATCATAGGTAGTCTGTCTTCAGGACGAATCTAAAAAGGGCCGCCTCGCACAGTGCGAGGCGGCCCTTTTTTGTAAGAATACTGCGGTTGACAACTAAGCGAAGTTACCGTAACGTGCCCTGCCGCAAAATACCACAAGCAATAAGTGATTGGGCCACCTATAACGGCTCAAAAACATCGAAGTCACCGCTAACGACGCCACCAGCAGCGTGAGCACTTTAGTACCCATCGCCACAAAGCTGGCTTGCACAAAGTATAACCCCCAACTGATTTAGAATGCCGTAGCCTAGCAGCCAGTATATATTCAGAGTCAAGGGTAGATTGGCTTCAAGGCCCCTTACCAGCGCTTTGGTGGCGTGGGCCAGCGAGGCATCAGAGAGTAGTACCTAGCTGCTGATTTCGCCACGTGGCTAATATTCGCCGACTTGCTCGCTTAACTTAATACAGCGTCTTAGGCAGTATCAATACAAGCGGACAGCGCCCAATACGACGCTTATTTCTGGGTCACTTGCAGGCTCACGCGCCGGTTGAGGGCGCGGCCCTCTTCGGTGTCGTTGGAGGCAATATTGTCGAGCACGCCGTAGCCTACCGCCGCGAGGCGCTCGGGCGCTACCCCCAGGCTAACCAGTGCATCCTTAGCCGCGTTGGCTCGGTCGGCGCTCAGTTTAAGGTTGTTCAGCGGGTTGCCCGAAGCATCGGTGTAGCCGCCAATCTTAATCTTGGCCTCCGGAAACCGCTTCAGAATACTTGCCACGTTGGAAAGCTGCCACAGCGACTCGTTGGTGAGAATAGCTTTGCTGCTTTCAAAATAGATGCGGTCGAAACCAATCCAACCTTTGGTAGGGTCCACTACATCTACCTCCTTGCCAGGGTCGATGAGGAACTGGTAGAGCTTGCTTTCGGTAGAGGTAGCCCCAATAACTTGGCGCACGCCATCTTTCAGCTTAAGCACCACTGGCACAGCTGCTTTCTCGCTTGCCGAGGTGCGCGATGGTGAAATGCTAGAGGCTGGGATAACCTTGTACTGGTTATTAGTATTAGGCGCAGTGGCTGTAGCTACTTCACTGCTTTCGCCCGAGCGGGTGCTCAGAATGTAGCCAAACTCGCCAACCGCGATAATGCTCACAGCCACCAGCAGCGCATTGGCGGGGCTGGCAAACCACGACCTGCTCGTAGCTATTGGAGCCATTGTGGCGGCCGACGCGGCTACGGCAGGGGTTACTACCGGGGCATAGCGCCGAGGGCGTAGCCATTCGCTCAGTTGCTGGGCATTCCAGTTTTGCTCGGACGTCAGGTTGCCCATAATGGCCAGGGCAGCAGCTTCTTCTAGGTCAATGAGGTGGGTCACGGTGGCTGGCGTCACGCCTGTTTCTCTAGCCACCGTGCTAGCGGTGCCGTGGTAGCGGTCGTCGAGCACCGATTTTATCAGGCACTTGCTGGGGGCGGTGGTGGGGCTGGCGGCGGCCGCTTCGCGGGCCGCGTTCCAAAGCACCTGGCGGTTGTCGAGTTGGCCAGCCAGCTCGGCAAAGTTTTGCATTACCAGGTCGGCCACGGCGGCCAGAGCCTGTTGCAGGCTCGCAGGGGTTTCGCTGGTCAGGGCTTCGGTGTTGGTCAGCTTATGGGTTTCCAGAAAGTCCTGAATGGCTTCCGGCATTTGTGATAGCGTGGTCATAGCAGCGTTGTGGCGAAAGGTGAGATAGGAGGCAGTTTTGGGTGCTACCACCCCTATCTACGGTATTACCCGGCCTTGCAGTTTAGCAACTTCTAATTATCCAAAATCAAGAAACAGCAAAAGTGAGCTTCTAGCCCCCAAATAGTTAGCTTTTGCTATTTCGCATCTTGTTTTATTGCAGATTACTCAATGCGCCGGCTGGCGGCCATCCTCGCTACCAGGTGCCTATAGCTGCTCTACTTTGCCCGAAGGATACACGACAAATGTGGCGCTATCGAGCACTACTGCGCCGGCTTTGCTCTTGGTGCGGTAGGTATGCACGATTTCCGTGCCCAGCCGCGCAGTGTCTTTCACACCGATAAAGCTGTTGGCAATGAGCAATAGCGAGTCGTTGTATTTGTTGGCTTTGCCGTAGCGGGCCTTGATGGCCTCGGTGGTAGCGGCGGCATCGTGGCGGGCCAGCGAGGCTTTGTAGTCGGCCAGCGCCTGGTTGCGCGGCACCAGCGCATCGTCAAAGTTTTTCATGGCTACCACGCCTTTAATGGCGGCTTCGCTCATTTTGGTGTAGGCGGCGGGGCGGCCCCAGCGCACCGGCTCGTAGCCGGCGAAGGCGGCACCATTGGCTTTGATGTAGGCCGCGACGGCCTGCTGCGTGGGGTTGGCGGGCACGGCAGCCTCGGGAGAGCGACCGGGCGAAGAACAGCCACCAGCTGCCGCCAGCAGCAGAAACAGTGAGAAATTATTTTTCATGGAAAAAGTTAACTTGTACCAAGCCAAGGCTTGGAACGACGTGCTGAGTTGCCCTGCCGTAAAAAGTATATCTTTACCCTGCCGGCTACACAGTATCAGCAGCTTATCAGACTTGAAAGCGCTTTACGACGCGCAGTGGTGAGTAGTTGCACCCACGCCGGGCACAAACTATCTGATTAAGCTAAACAGTAGGCTTCTCCCCGAAATAACAATATTTGCCCCTAGCAAAATTCAAGCTAAAAATAACGAGGACACAACCCGAAAGGCCGTGCTTTTCGTATTAACCGCTGGAATTTGCTCCATACTTCTTTAGCCGGCGCGCTCTTAGCCGGCCTTGCAGTCGGCTCGGCCTGTTAGGCTCAGCGACTTAGCCTCCCCTTTTCCCATCCGTTTCTTTCTTACTATTTAGCTTTTTACGAAAGGCCCTCTCCTGTATGACTTTAATTTTTCGGCTACGACTGCTTGTTTTAGGATGGCTGGCACTAGCGCTGGGCAGCTGCGTTACCCAACAAAAGCTGCCTTACCTGCAAACCGGTAAGTACTCAACCCAACAGGCAGTAACCGTCGAAAACGCCCGCCCAGTGTACAAGCTCCAGGCAGGCGATGTGCTGAACATCCGGGTGCAGAGCGTGCAGCCCGTGCTTAGTGACATTTTTAACGTTCCTGGTCCTCAGAGCATCACCAGCGACCCCGGCTCGCTGTACTTAACGGGCTACACCGTCGACGACAACGGCAACATTACCCTGCCTACGGTGGGCCGCGTGAAGCTGCAAGGCCTGAGCATGGACCAAGCGCAAGTACTGCTACAGCAAAAAGTGACGGCCTACGTGCGCGATGCCAATGTGCTGGTGAAGCTGCTTAGCTTCAAGATTACGGTGCTTGGCGAGGTGAAGGCCCCCGGTCGGTATTTTATTTATAACCCGCAGGCTACCATATTTGAGGCACTCGGCATGGCCGGCGACCTTACCGAGTTTGGTAACCGCGAGAATATTAAGCTGGTACGACAGACACCCAAAGGCGCGGAAGTAGTACTGCTTAACTTGACGGATGCCAGTCTATTACAATCGCCATATTACTATCTACTGCCCAACGACGCGCTGTATGTGGAGCCCCTGAAAGCTCGTACGGCACGCGGCAACGCCACTAACCTTAGCCTGATTTTTGCGGGCATATCGGCAGTGGTGTTGCTTCTAAGCTTTGTTATTAAATAGTTAATTTAGAGGGCTCTCCCGCTTTTAGCCCGACCATTATCTACCCTATTCTATGGAAGTTCGCCCTGCCAATTCTTTTTCTGCTGAGTTAGACCTTCACGAGCTTTTCTTCAACCTGCGTCGGCGCTGGGCTTTGTTTGCCGTGTCGCTGCTGGTAGCAGGAGCGCTGGCTTATACCTACCTCAAGGTAAAAGCCCCGACCTACGATTTTCAGGCCACGCTGCTCATCGGCGACCAGTCGACGGGCTCGAAGCAGGCCCAGGAGCTATTGCAGCTGCTCGATAGTAAGCCCAAAGGCCTGAAGCTTGAAGACGAAGTGGGCCTGTTGTCGTCGACGGCTATGCTGCGGCGCACGCTGGCACAGCTGCCCTTTTCGGTCAGCTACTTTGTGGAGCCCAGCACGTGGCTCAACCTAGTGCGGCCGCTGCAAGTGCGCGAGCGGGCCGCTGGCGACATGCCCTTTTGGGTGGTGGCGGTGCCCAACCGGCCCCAGCTCACGGGCGTGCCCATTTACGTAGAGCCGCTGGCCGGCAATAAATTTCGGGTGCACGCCGATGCTAAGCGTGGCGAGCTGCGCCTGTTGAATACTGGCGAACTGGTACGCGAAGTGCTAGGCGTAAAGTTTGACCAGGTAGTGGCGGCCGGCGACACCCTGCGCAGCCCACTGATGACGGTAGTTTTCCGCCCCGAAACCGACCAACTGGGCAGCAAGGAAGGCAAGTACTTCTTCCGGTTTAATGACCTCAGCAGCCTCGTGAGTGAATACCAGGCGCGCCTTAAAGTGAAGCCCACCGACCACGAGTCGCGCATCTTGGAGCTGAGCACCCAGGGCACGGTACCCGCCAAGGAAACGCAGTTTCTGAACACCCTGATGGCTACCTACGTGCAGGACGACCTGAACCAGAAAAACCAGATTGGTGGCAAAACCGTGGCTTTCCTCGATGGCGAGATTGCCAAGCTGGCCGAGTCGAAATCGCGGGCGGCGCAGAACCTCAGCAGCTTCCGCTCGTCGAGCGGCGTGGTTGATGTAACTGCCCAGTCGGGAGCCAGCATTCAGCAGCAAGGCGCGCTGAATGCCGACCGTGCCCGCCTGGCCACCAACCGCCGCGTGTACCAGAATATGCTGAGCTACCTGAAGGCCCACCGTGCCCCCAACGATGCCGTGGCCCTCAGCAGCAACGGTGTGGAAGACCCCACCACGACTGGCCTAATTCAAACTCTATCGGAGTTGAACAGCCAGCGCTCGGCCCTCACGGTGAATGCCAGCGAGATAAACCCCATCGTGCGGGTGCTGGACGAGAAAATCAACACTACCAAGGAATTACTTATTCAAACCCTGACCAGCCTGGTTGCCTCATCGGCCAACGCCCTGCGCGATACCGAACAACAGCTGGGCAGTGTGCGTGGCGACCTGGGGCGCATGCCCGAGAACGAGCGTCAGTTGGGCTCGCTCACCACGACAAGCGACTTCAACGAGAAAAACTATAGCTTCCTGGTGCAGAAGCGCAACGAGGCAGCTATTGCGTTGGCTACCAACATCACTGACAAGAAAATAGTAGATGCAGCCAAGCAAAATGGCGGCGGCCCCTCGGCCCCCAAGCCCATGCTGGTAGGTGTGCTAGCGCTGCTGGCCGGCTTGGTGCTGCCCGCTGGCTTTGTGCTGATGCAGGCGAAAACCAACCGCCGCGTGCAAAGCAAAGAAGACCTAGCCCGCCTCACCAGCATTCCACTGCTGGGCGTGATTCCGCACGGCACTTCGGAAGAAAAGCAAACCATGCTGCACGACCCCCGCAGCCCAATTTCGGAAGCTTTCCGGGCGGTGCGCGTGAATATGCAGTACCTCTCGGCGGGGCTCGACAAGCGCGTTATCGGCGTCACGTCGTCGGTGCCTGGCGAGGGCAAGAGCTTCTGCACCGTGAACTTGGCCGCTGAGCTGGCCCAGAGTGGCCGTCGCGTGATAGTGCTGGAGTGTGATATGCGCCGCCCTACTTTGGCCGGGTACTTCGCTATCGACCCGCAGCGTGCCCACGGCCTGAGCACCTACCTGGCCGGCAAAAGTACCCTCGACGAAGCCCGTAGCAGCACCGACATTGCGGGCCTCGATGTGCTGTGCTGCGGCCCCTTGCCCCACAACCCTACTCGCCTGATAGAAGGCCCCCTCCTGGCCGAGCTGGTAGAGCAGCTACGCACGGAATACGACTACCTACTGGTGGATATTCCGCCGCTGGGCTACGTGTCGGAATTCCTGGTGTTGCTTCAGCACCTCGATGCCAAGATTTATGTGGTGCGCCAGAACTACACCGACCGGGCTATGGTAGCGCAGATTGCCGACATGCACCGCGACCACAAGATGAGCCAGCTGTATACGGTTATCAATGATGTGCATTTTGCGCAAACCTACGAGTACCGCTACAAGGCCAACGCCTACAAGTACGGGGCATAAGCCAGCAGCTAGTTGACTAACCAACTAACTTGGGAAGGCTGCGCACACCTTGCTCGTGCGCAGCCTATACCCCACACTTATAGCCCAAGGAGACAAAATCTTCGGGCAGGGCCACTCGGCGAAACCTCATAAGTGGCTCTTCATTTGGGTAATTGCCAGCGCCCCATCAGAAAATTAACACTGACTGTGCTAGACAATATATTTTTCTTTATCTATATTTATTAGTCCGCAAAGCTGCTATTCTTATCTTATTCTTCTCCGCTGACTACTTAGCTGTGCTGCTGCGCGGCGCTTAGCTCTGGGCGGCTCCTTCCTCTTAATGGCAGTAACCACTAAAAATCTGGCTTCGACCGCAGTGCGGGGCGTGCAGTGGACCACTGCGGCCACCGTGCTCACGGCGGTGCTACAAATAGGCTACACCGCTGTAATGGCGCGCTTGCTGCCACCAGCCGCTTTTGGGCTGGTAGCGATGGCCGGCGTGGTGCTGCGCTTTGGGAGCTACTTTGCCGAAATGGGCCTCGGCCACGCGCTGGTGCAGCGCACCGACATCGATACCAACGATGTGCGGGCCACCTTCACGGCTTCGCTGGGCCTGGGTTTAGCGGTGGCTGGCTTGGCCTGGCTGGGCGCGCCGCTGGCAGTGTTATTCCTCAAGAATGAGGCGGTAATACCGCTGGTGCGGGTGCAGGCGCTGGGCTTTATCCTGGTAGGCCTCGGGGCTACGGCCACCAGCCTGCTGCGCCGCGAAATGCGCTTCGACTCTATTGCCAAGATTGAAGTAGCGGCCTACGTGCTGGGCTACGGCGGCGTAGGTGTCACGCTGGCGTGGCTAGGCAAAGGCGTCTGGAGCTTGGTGATTGCCAGCTTGGCGCAGCAGTTTTTTGCCGCGGCCCTGAGCTACCTCGTGGCGCGACATTCGCTGCGCTTCATTTTTCGGCGCGAGCCTTATGCCCGGCTGCTGGGCTACGGCAGCCGCGTATCGGTAGTGGGTGGGCTGGAGTTTATCAATGGCAACCTCGACACGCTACTCATCGGGCGGCTGCTAGGGTCGGTGCTGCTGGGCATCTACAACCGGGCGTACATGCTGCTGTACCTGCCCATGTACTTCCTGACCAATAGCCTGGCGCGGGTGGCTTTTCCGGCATTCAGCAAAATTCAGAACGACTTGCCCCGCGTGCGGGCCTTGTACCTCACCAGCACTACCTTGATTACTACCGCCGTGCTGCCCGTGTGCGCCGGGGTGGCCGTGGCTGCTCCTGAGCTGGTAGAGGTGCTGTTAGGACCCCGCTGGGCCGCCTCGGTGCCCATTCTGCGGGTGCTCTGCTTCTCGATACCTCTGACAATGAGTACCCTGCTGGCCGGCGTAGTGGCCGATGCCCGCGCCAACCTACACCAGAAAATCATTCTCAATCTGGGATACATGGTGCTGCTGTCGACCTTGTTCTGGTCGCTGAAAGGCTATGGGCTGGCGGGCATCGCGGTGGGCATCGGCACGGGTGAGCTGGTACGCACCTTTCTCTATATGCGCGTCACGCACCGCGATATCGGCATTCCCTACCTGCGGCTGCTTGCGGTGTACAAACCGGGGCTGCTGAATGCGGCTGCTGTGGGCTTGGGCTTGCTGGCCGTGGCGGCCCTGGTGCGGCCGCTGCACTTGCCTGTGGTGCTTACTTTATTATCTTTAATGGCTACTGGTGCTTTGGTACTGAGCGTGGTAGTGCTGCGCTGGCCCTCGGCCGAGTTGCGGCCAATGCTTCAGCAAGCACTGGGCCGGCTGCGGGGGATGTCGGGGCTACCCGCGCCAGCTCACCAGCGGCTAGCGCGCTACAAAGCTTTTCTGGAACGGCAGTCTGGTGTGTTTTCCTCACTCGATACGCTTGATAATCCCCTTGCCCAATGAATATCCTCTTGACTTCACTACAAGTGTCGGGGTCTGCCTCAGGAGTGCGGATTCACTACGAGCGCATGGCTGAGCTGCTACAAGCCGAAGGCCACCGCGTGCTGGTAGTAACCCAGGATAGCCTGCGCCCCTGGGTGCGGCGCACCATTGGGGTGGGCCGGCGGGCTCTGGGGCTGTTTGGCCCCTTTGGCAAGCGGCTAGGCTACGAGCTGGGCCAGGTAATCGAAATCTACTGTGCCATCAACCGGCAGCAGACGTACGACGTGGTGAATGCGCAGGATGTGAGCAGCGGCTGGGCTGCCCGCCTGGCCCTGCGCGACCGCGTACCCGTCATCGTGACCGGCCATTTTCATAACCACCCCGGCCAGGAGGTTATCAAGCAGCTGAACCTGCCTGCTACGGGCCTGGCAGCTCGGTTTCAAATGCGCTGGTATAATTTTCTGCTACAGCGCACGCAGTTTTTCTTGTCCACTTCGCAGTATGCGCTGCAACTGGTAAAACCCTATCTACCAGCAAAAACCCGAACGGCAGTGGCGTATAATGGAGTGGATTTGGCGGCCTTCGCGCCCTCGGCCGCCGCGGCGCAGGCCGCCCCGGCTGACACCGATTTGCGGGCTCGGTTTCCGGGCCGGCCTATCATTTTGAATATCGGGCAACTCGAAACCCGCAAAAACCAGCGCTACTTAGTAGCCGTGGCCGCCGAGCTGCGGCAGCGCTACCCCAACTGCGTAGTGGCGATGGTGGGCAAAGGCGAAGATGAAGCCATGCTGCGCGCCCTCATTGCCGAGCAGGGCCTCACCGACAATGTGGTGCTGCTGGGCTACCACACGCAAGTGGCTCCGCTGCTGCATACTGCCGACGTGTATATGCACACCGCCACCCACGAAAACTGCCCTTACGCACTCGTCGAAGCGATGGCGGCTGGGTGCCCAGCCATCTCGCTGGTGGCTGGTGGCAGCCCCGAGCTGCTGGCCGCTACCCCCGAAGTATCGCTGTCGCACGCTACCTCGCCAGCTACCGTGGCCACAATGATTGCCGACTTGCTCGACGATACTGAAGCCCGGCGTGACTTGCAGCAGCGGCAGTTTGAGTACGCCCGCACGCGCTTCGACCGGGTGGCTATGCTGCGCGATACACTAGCATTTTATCAGCAAGTAGCTGCGCAGCCGGTTGGCAAGACCGAGATGCTTGTCGCTTAAGACAGTGGCTTAGACACTTACTTCTCTACTCCACAGTTGTGAATATATTGCTAACCTCCTTGCAGGTACCGGGCGCGGCCTCAGGTGTGCGGGTGCACTACGAGCGCCTCTCGAGCCTGCTGCGTGCCCAGGGCCACCGCGTAACCGTGGTGACGCAGGACGACCTGCGCCCCTGGGTGAGGCGGGCCATCGGGGTGGTGCGGCGCGGGCTAGGCTTGTTGCCCGGCCGCCTGGGTGAGCGCATTGGACTGGAGCTGGGCAACGTGGCCGAAATATTTTTCGCCATCGACCGGACGCAGACCTACGATGTGGTGAATGCCCAAGATGTGAGTAGCGGTTGGGCCGCCCGCCTAGCCCTGCGCGACCGCGTGCCGGTGGTAGTGACCGGCCACTACAACGACCACCCCGGCGACGAAGTCGTGATTCAGCTAGGTATGAACCCCACTAGCTGGGTTGCCCGCTTCGAAGTGCGCTGGTATAATTTTCTGCTGCGCCGCACGCAGTTCTTCCTAGCAATTTCGGAATATGCCTTGCGCCTCACGCAGCCTTACCTACCTACCGATGCCCACACTGAGGTGGTGCATAATGGTGTAGATATGGCAGCTTTTGCCACCCCCGCTCCCACTGCCGGCCCCGACCTACGGGCGCTGTTCCCTGACCGACCTATCATTCTGAATATCGGCCAGTTGGAAGCCCGAAAAAACCAGCGCTATCTAGTGGCAGTAGCCGCCGAGTTGCGCCAACAATGCCCCGACTGTATGGTGGTGGTGGTGGGCAAGGGCGAAGACGAACCTCTGCTGCGCAGCCTCATTACGGAGCACAGCTTGGCCGACAATGTGGTGCTGCTGGGCTACCACCCCAACGTGGCGCAGTTGCTCCACGCTGCCGATTTGTACGTACATACCGCAGCCCGCGAAAACTGCCCTTACGTAGTTATCGAGGCCATGGCGGCGGGCTGCCCCACCCTGGCCCTGGCCGCTGGCGGCAGCCCCGAGCTACTGGCTGCCACCCCCGAGGCCTCAGTGCCACAGGGCACGGCTCCAGCCGTGCTGGCAGCGCAGCTAGCCGACTTGCTCGGCGACTCGGCCGCCCGGCACAGCTTGCAGCAGCGCCAATACGCCTACGCCCGCCCACGCTTTGACATTGGCACGATGGTGCGCCACACGCTTGACTTCTACCGCGAGGCGGCGGGGCTGGCGGCGGTGGCGGCCGTGCCGGTGCCCGAGCCGGCCTAACGCTATTTAAGTAGTTATCCGATGATTAGATTTAATTATAGCTTCGTCCTGATGCTGCC